>NZ_JBCECK010000325.1:0-2227 GCF_039207105.1 Mucilaginibacter sp. | reverse complement strand
CAACGGTTAAAAACGCCCGTTTAAACGCCATGTCTGATCTGTACCGCTCTTTAGGTGGTGGCTGGAAATAAGCAATAATTACAACATAAAAAAAAGGTCCTTAGTATTTAGCTAAGGACCTTTTTTGTTTATCAGATGTGTTGTACCTTTAAATCAAGTTACTTAAGTATTCGAACGGCACCCCTTGCTGTGCAAAAAGCTCATCTGAATTATAATCCAGCAACCCTTCAGCTATATTCTTCATTTTCGTAATAGCTTGTATAATTAAGGCGGGACCAACACTAACCCTTGCTACTCCCAGGTTTTCCAGCTTCCGCAAATCCCGTATCATTCCAAAAAGGATCACACTCACCGGAATATCAGCCTCTTCAACCAACCTCGCAATATGCAGGTAATTGCTGATCAGAATCGGGAAAAAGCAATCGGCACCAGCCGAACGATAAGCCTTAGCCCGTTCAATAACCTTATCAATCGTATCATTTTGTTGTGGTTGGAAAAAAAGATCCGTACGTGCATTGATCACAACCGGTACGCCATACTGGATACCGGCTTCCCTGATGGCTTCAATTTTTAAACACTGTTCTGCAATGGGCGTGATCTCTTTGCCATGGTCAACACCATCTTCTATATTTAAACCTACAGCACCGGCATCGAGCAGTTTTTTGACATTATCTTTTAGTTCAGAGAGGTTTTCAGAAAAACCTCTTTCCAGGTCGACAGAAACCGGCAGATCAACCGATGCTGTAATGCCGCTTACAACAGATGTTAAATGTTTAAACGGAATATGTTCGCCATCTGGATAGCCATTGGCCAGCGCCATACCAATGCTTGCCGTTGCCAGTGAAGGAAACCCCACTGTTGATACCAATTTAGCCGATAATGTATCCCACACGTTAGGTAATATCAATAATTTATCAGCAGTATGCTGTTGTAAGAAGAGTTCCGCTTTTTCTTTTTGTGTTAATGACATAGAAATTTTGTTTTTATATTATTTCAATTGATGGTTTATATGTAAAATTCGATAAACCTTAAATGCTAAAATTACACCGCTCAGAGGATAAAAAACTTCGACTGGATTAAGAAATGCATTGATAAATTAATATCAATCATACTTTCCTCAGCTTAAAATTCAGCTCCGGTTATCTGACCTAAAAATCATCCTCAAGGCCTGATCCCTGGTCAAATAAGCTACTGCCCAACTGTATAGCGTTTTAATTTTATTATTATAGTTTACAAGAGATATCAGGTGAATGAACAACCAGCTAAGCAGGCCGAGAAAGCCGCTCAAGTGCAGTTTATGTTTAAACAGATCTGCAACAGCATGATGGCGCCCTACAATCGCCATGTCTCCGCGGTCAAAATACTTAAATGGCTTAAGCGGTTTGTTTTTTGCTAATGCCAATAAATTTTTAGCAAGCGTACGGCCTTGCTGAATTGCGGGCTGGGCCAATTGCGGGTGCCCTTTAGGATAAACCGGATCAGTTTCCTGAATACTGATATCGCCAATAGCATAAATATTTTGCAGGCCCTTTACCTGATTATAGGCATCCGTTACCATTCGCCCTCCGGCACCAAGGGAAGTTTCAGGTATACCCTCAAACCGGTGCGCGGTAACCCCGGCTGCCCAAATTAATGTTCCGGCCGCTATTACCTCATTATCAGAAAAAACAACTTGTTGGTCGTTGTAACTAATAACACGCGTGTTCAATTTTACGTTTACGCCCAATTGGGTCATTACCTCATAAGTTTCCTCATGTGTTTTTTCGCTCATTGGCGCCAGCAAATAAGGCATACCATCTACAATGTAAATCTTCCCGCCTGCATCCTTTAATTCCGGGTAGTCTTTCTCCAAAATAAAGTTTTTCATTTCTGCCAGCATGCCAACCACCTCAACACCGGTTGGCCCTCCTCCGGCCACCACAACAGTCAGCAGTTTTTCCCGCTCCACTGGATCTTTTTCAATCGCGGCCTTTTCTATAGTTTTAATCAATTCATTACGCATGTAAAGCGCGTCATCAATTCCTTTCAGAGAAATCGCGTTTTTTTGAACGCTTTCGTTATTAAAGAAATTAGTTTTTGAACCTGCGGCAAATACAAGGTAATCATAAGTGAGTTCGCCATCGTTCAAATAAATTGTTTGAGTTTCCGGATCAACTTTCAGCAATTCTGCCAGGCGAAAATTGATCTCTTTATTCCGGAATAATTTTCGGAACGGATAGGTTATACT
>NZ_JBCECK010000324.1:0-6293 GCF_039207105.1 Mucilaginibacter sp. | reverse complement strand
GTGAGGTGAGCCTTTTGCGGGATGCAGAATACGAGGAACTGGTTTACGGACGAAATGAGACGGGGCAGGCTTATGATACGGGAGCCACGCTGAGCAGGCTGTTTGAGGAACAGGCAGCCCAGACCCCGGATGCGGTAGCGGTGGTTTACGAAGGAATGCGGCTGAGCTACCGGGAGCTGAATGAAAAGAGCAACCAGTTATCGCGATATATCCGTGCGGAATATGCAAGTCGTGTAGGATTGGAGTTTTCGGCGGGGACGCTGGTGGGATTGTATGTAGACCGTGGATTGGAGCTGGTGATCGGGATACTTGGGGTGTTGAAGGCGGGCGGGGCGTATGTACCGCTGGATATCGGATCTCCGCAGGACAGGCTGGATTATTATCTTGAAGACACGGGAGTAGAGTTGCTGCTGACGCAGCGGAAGCTGGTGGAAGATGGTCTGGTACACCTGCCGGAAGATAAGGTGGTTCTGATAGATCAGGACGCGGAGTTGTATGTTACTGAACAGATGAGTAACCCGGGAAGTTTAAGTGGCCCGGGCGACCTGGCCTACGTCATTTACACCTCCGGCACAACCGGGAAACCTAAAGGTGTAATGATTGAACATCATAGTGTGGTAAATACCATTTACGCATTGTTTGATGTATACGACGTTAATAGTATAACAAGAGTAACAGCGTACACATCATATGTATTTGATGTTTCTGTTTCCGAATTATTTGCCAGCCTTTTACAGGGGCTTGAGCTACATGTTTTATCTAATACTACCAGGCTGGATAGTGCAGTGCTTTCCGATTATATTATTGATAACAAGATCAATCTGGTGTACCTACCTCCCGTTTTGTTGGGTGAACTCCCTGTAAAAAACTATCCTGATCTGAAATGTATAATATATGCCGGAGAGCCATGCCCTAAAAATATCGCACAAGTGTGGTCAGGCAAGGTAAAGCTGTTTAATTATTATGGCCCTACAGAGGCCAGTATTTATGCTACGGGCATGCAAATACAAACAGCTGAAACGGAACAAATAGGATTACCTATACAAAATGTAAAAGCCTATGTGATTGATGCCTATGGTAATCCGGTACCTCAAGGTGTTATCGGGCAACTACATCTTGGAGGGGGCGGCCTGGCAAGGGGATACCTGAATCGGCCGGAATTGACTGATGAGCGATTTATTGCAAATCCTTTTACATCATCTGAGGATAACGAAAAGGGTTACAATCGTCTATATAAAACCGGCGATCTTGTCAAATGGTTACCCAACGGGAATTTAATGTATATCGGCAGAAACGATAACCAGATAAAACTTCGCGGGCACAGGATAGAATTGGGCGAAATAGAAAATGCAATGATGAAGATTGATGGGATCAGGCAAAGTTGTGTATTGCTCAAAGAAAACCAAACGTCATCAGGCAGCAATAAATATCTTGTTGCTTATTATGTATCAGAAAATGCAGGCCATGTTTTGTCAAACGACAGTATTACAGATCGTCTGTTGATGTTATTGCCAGCATATATGTTGCCGGATCTGTTGGTATCAGTCGAATCATTCCCAATGACCGCAAATGGAAAAATTGATAAAGCCAACCTGCCGGAAGCCCGATTTACAGATAACCATCAGCATGGACAGACCTACACCGGGTTGGAGGAAAAGATTTGTCAAATATACGCGGACGTACTGGGAGTACCTGCCGCGGTTATAAGTATCCATCAGAACTTTTTCAGGATAGGTGGAAACTCTATTTTAAGCATTAAGTTAAAACAAAAATTAAATGAATTGAGTGAGTTTAAGCATATCAGCGTTGCCGATCTGTTTAAATACAATACTATAGATAAACTGATTCAAAGTATAAACAAGCCGGCTGAATCAGGATATACTATACAAGATATTGGAGTAGCTGCTTTTTCACATGAAGTAGCTATTGTGGGTATGTCCGGTGCTTTTAGTGGCGCGGATAATCTGGAAGAGCTTTGGCGCCTTATAGCTAATCAGCAGGAAGGAATAAGATTTTATAGTAAAGAAGAATGCCAGCAATTAAATGTAGATGAATCTTTACTGGCAGATCCTGACTTTGTGCCCGTTGCCGGTAAAGTTAAAGATATAGAACTATTTGATCCGTCATTTTGGGAAATTTCTCCCAATGAAGCCAGGCAATTAGATCCGCAGATCCGCAAATTTATGGAGCATAGCTGGTTTGCATTAGAATCTGCCGGATATATCAGTTCTGATAAAGATGTGATAGGAGTGTTTGCCGGCAGCGGGGCCAGCAGTTATTTTTATAATCATATTCTGCAGGGGCAACACGCAGATCAATTGAATATGTGGGAGGCTTCCTTAGCCAACAGTAAAGACGCGCTCGCTACAAAAGTTGCATTTCACCTGAATACATCGGGACCGGCAAATTCAATTAATACGGCATGTTCAACAAGCCTTGTTGCCGTGGTAGAAGCCTGTAAAAACCTGCAATTGGGTACTTGCAGTCTTGCACTGGCTGGCGGAGTATCATTTTATATGCCCAATCAGGTTGGCTATATTTATGAAACGGGGATGATCCTTTCAAAAGACGGGCATTGTAATACTTTTGATAAAAGTGCCTCAGGTACTACTGCTGGTTCAGGAGTTGGAGTAGCGGTACTGAAACGGCTTGAGGACGCTGTGCGTGATAAAGACGACATTATTGCGGTGATAAAAGGTTATGCGACAAATAATGATGGCGCGCGCAAAACTGGTTATACAGCACCTTCGCTGGTCGGACAAACGGAGTGCATCGTCAACGCTCAAAAAATGGCAGGCATCAGTTCAGATGAACTGGATTATGTTGAATGTCATGGTACCGGAACAAGTTTAGGTGATCCTATAGAGATCAGAGCGCTTCACGACGCGTTCCAACTCAATCGCGGCAGTGAAAACAAACCTGCACAAAAGGTTGTCATCGGAGCAATTAAGGCCAATATCGGGCATACAGATTCGGCTGCCGGAATAGCTGGATTACTCAAAGTATGTACCATGCTGAAGCACCAGACCCTTACCGGGCAGGTCAATTTTGATGAACCCAACGAGGAGTTGCAGTTAGATCAAACCAATTTTGAAATTATCAAAGAGAACCGGTTCTGGACACCTCAAGCTAAGCAAAGAATAGCAGGCATCAGCTCATTTGGAATTGGGGGCACCAATGCACACATTATTGTTGGCGATTATGATATGGCAGATGATAAAACTCGAACAATGACGGCCACAGAAATCGACAATTCTGTTCAGTATGTAATTCCGATATCAGCAAAAAGCAGGCAGTCATTAGAAAAATATCAGCAAACATTATTGCATTACCTAACCAAAGCCGGGGAGGTAACCACTCTGCCAAGCCTGAAGGATATTGCCTTTACTTTACAGAAAAAAAGACGTCATTTTGACTTCCGGAGTGCTTACCGTGTAGCCAGTTCAAAGGAGCTTATCGATAAATTACGTTTAAAATCTCCGATTGCCATTGCAAACCCTGAAAGTAGCAGCCGGGTAGTGTTTATGTTCCCAGGTCAGGGTTCCCAGTATAATTTGATGGCACGTGACTTGTACGAAAATGTGCCTTTTTTTCGTAATGAAGTAGATGCCATTTTAATTATAGCAAATAAATACCTGGATATAGAGCTTGATCAATTCCTGTATCCTTCTGATCCATCAATATCGTACAATATTGATGAAACACAATGGGCACAGCTTGCTTTATTTACATTGGAATATGCCCTTGCGAAATATCTGGAACATACCGGTATTAAAGCCGACGCCTACCTTGGGCATAGTATAGGCGAGTTTGTAGCTGCGGCATTATCTGGTGTTTTCTGTTTGGAAGACGCAGTCAAGCTCGTTATTAAACGGGGGCAGCTAATGCAGTCAATGGCTTTGGGAAGTATGATCGCTGTAAATGCCGATTTAGAATTCTTAACGCCAATGTTAAAAGAATTTAAATGCGAAATTGCCGTTATCAACACCAAAGAGGATATCGTGCTTTCAGGTGAAACAGCTGATATTTTTTCATTTAAACAGGCTTTAGATCAACGTGCCATACCTGCTGTCATCCTAAATACTTCTCACGCATATCATTCCCGAAGTATGGAAGTGGCAGCGAATAAATTCAAAGAGGTTTTCCGGCATATCAAACTCAATGTCCCCGATAAGGATTTTATATCCAATATAAACGGATTAATTGCTGGTGAAGAAGTAGCTAATCCTGAATATTGGTGTGCACAACTCAGAAGCACCGTTCAGTTTGCAAAGGGTATCCATACCATATCTGCCAGGTACCACCATAGAGTGACTTTTATAGAAGTAGGACCGGGCAAAGGTCTTGGCTCTTTTATAAATAAATATAAAAAGAACAGCGGCTATAAAACTTTGGAGGCTGTACAATTGCTGCCCTCTGCAAAAGAGGCGGTGAGTGCTGAAAAACAAGGGATTCGTTTAAGTTTTAATGAGGATGTTTTGGCAATCCTGTGGATGAATGGACTGATAGCTGAGCCTAATGATGATGCCTTGCTGCAATCAGGACGGTTAGATCCTACCATGCCAGTTTACCAGTTTAATTATCAAAAATACTGGTTAGAGAGCAGCGGCAAAAAAATAACGGATGACGCTTTGCAGTTGCTACCCAAAGAAAAATGGCTAAGTGCTCCTGTATGGTCTGCTGTAGGTAATTTGAATCAAGATCAAAATACAAATGGGTTTGTGTTTGATAACGCGCTGATTTTTTTAAGGGAAGATCAACTAAATGGATTTGATTTTTCGGCCTTTGCCAAACGATCCTTATTAGTAGTATGCAGTACTGATTACCATGTTGCCACTGTCGAGGAAAAGAAATTGATCAGGATTAATCCTGAAAATGAGCTTCATTTTCAGATGCTTATCGAGCACCTAAATACCCATCGTTATCTTTTTGATACTATAATACATGTTTCATCAATTGATAATAATGCCAACTTTGATACAGCACTGCATTATAGCTTCTACTCGCTATTCTTAATTCGTCAATATCTGCTGAATGATCTGGCGATGAAGAACTTGTTGGTACTGACGAATAATTTATCTCAGATAACCAACGAAGATAAGATCTGTGCCGCTAACGGTACTTTAGTCGGCGCGGTAAGAAATATCAATCACGAATTGCCTAATCTGGATGCCCGTGTCATAGACATTGGTTTGGCCAATGACACTACGGTTTCTTATTTATTACAGGTTTATAATGATACATCGTCTGGTAAACCTGAAGAATTAATCGCTTTCAGGTTTGGCAAATTATGGAAACAGAAGTACGATAAGATCAGCCCATTACCGCCTGCACAGCATACGATTGCTGATGGGGATATCATATTGGTTACCGGAGGCTTGGGAGGCGTTGCATTATCACTTGCAAGACATATTGCTGAAAGACACAAAGTAATCTTTATTCTGGTAAGCAGAAATACTTTGGACACGCAAGGCGATTCGGAATATATCAAAGAGAAAAAACAGATTATTAATGAAATATCGGCAAACGGATCTTCTGTGGAAGTTGTTTGTGCCGACATCTCAGAAAGGTTAGAGGTAAGTGCGCTGACCGATCGTATCAAAACTGTTTATGGTAATCTAACCGGTATTATTCATACTGCAGGAGTTGTGCCATTGAGCTTATCGGAATATTCTTTAACAAATATTAAGACCGCATTTAAAGGTAAGGTATATGGAATAGATGCGATTATGGATTATGTAGATATAACAAAGCTTAAATATGTTGTTGCTACATCATCATTAGCCAGTATTATGGGCGATGTTAATCGTATTGAATATTGTGCATCTAATAGTTTTCTCGATTATTTATCTGTAGACAAACAGCGATTTAAGCGTACGCGTTTTCTTACAATTAATTGGCCTGGGTGGTCAGATACGGGTATGATCAAGGCAGATGATAACGACTTGCCTGATAGTATGAGTAGACTGCAAAGATTGCAAAAGCTGATGTTTCTTAATTCTGTAAAACAGCAAGAGGGCGCGGGTTTATTTTACCAATTAATCAATCAGCCTGGTTATGAGCAGGTAATTATTTCTAAGCTCGATATAACCGACCTGAAGAACAAACTTTTTTCGGCGGGTAAAATCAAAACTGAAAATATCCGGGTTACCTTGTCAGATGAGGACTATTCTCCGGAAGAACTGCAATTGGCGCAGCTATTTGGTGAGGTTCTGGGATTGGAGCAACTTTCTGTCCGGGATGAATTTTTCAGACTGGGGGGAAATTCGATCCTGGCGATCCAGTTGTCGCAC
>NZ_JBCECK010000323.1:0-2025 GCF_039207105.1 Mucilaginibacter sp. | reverse complement strand
TAGAGCAACAGACTCTTAATCTGTGGGTCCTGAGTTCGAGCCTCAGCGGGGTCACATAATTTAAAAACCGCCTTTAACCGCAATTAGAGGCGGTTTGTTTTTAAGCAGCACGGTTAGCAACCATTTACTATTAAACATTTCAATATATTATCAGGCAGCTATATAAATAAACAAGTGTTCGATCATTGCGAAACACCGGCAGACAGTATGTTGCTTATATATTATTTATTAAGTTCAATTGAATTGAACACATCTGGCCGGTTAGTGATCAGTCCATCAACCGATTTGCCTATTACGTAGCGCATAGCCCACGCATGATCTACGGTCCACACAAGTATTTTTAGTTTTTTGTTATGGATAGCAGCAACCAAACCCGGGCGATATAGCAGTGACGGCCAAAACGGGCAGATATAAGATATGCCCAGGTCATCAAACTTACCTAAACCCTCATATCCAAGGCAAAAAACGCCTGTTGTAATACCCGGAAGAGCCTTTTTTACCTGCACCAGGCATTTCCTATCAAAAGAAAATACCATAAATTTAGAAAGGTCCGGTTCGGCCTCAAGTATACTGATCAGTTGCTCAACCATCCCGGGATAGCTTTCGGGGTACTTGATCTCTATCAGTAGTTTTACATTTGCCGATTTAACTTTTTCTATAACTTCTGTTAACAGCGGCACCTTTGCAAACGCCACGTCTCCTACCTTAAACCCTGTCACATTAAAAGATCTTATCCCGGCAAGCGTTAATTCCTGTACCTTACCTTTGCCGTTGGTAGTACGATTTATGGTCTCGTCATGCATCACTACAATATGGCCGTCTTTTGTCTGCCGTATATCTATTTCAACCCAATCCGCATGCTCAGCAATGCCACTGTCAATTGCCGCTATGGTATTCTCAGGAGCTATACCGCCGGCGCCACGGTGACCGGTAAGTATAAATTTGCTCCTAACAATACCTGAAGTTTTACAGGCCATCAGGTTAATTACCGGAATAACGATGATAAGGCTCAAAAAAAGGCAATAGATCAAATCAATCATTCGGTATCGTTTGGGGCGGTCTGTCATTATTTGTTAGTCGTTTTTGCTCCTTAATTTGTATTTGTAAATTATACGTGCCAGAATCGTTTTCTCTTTCATTATCGTTCACCATAAACTCTATCACATCTCCGGCTACTACTGCAAATGCACCGTGGCGTTCCTGCCATGGCCAGTAAAAAACATCACCTCGCACAGCATAATGCCAGGTTTTCTCGCGGTTAAGCCTGCGGTATAATAATGCGCCATGACGGAAATCACGCACAAGGTTGTAGGCATTATTCACCGGAAAACCGAGAAAGCCTGAGTAGGTACCTTCGGGGCCTATTTTGCCAACAAAGGTGCCAACTACTACTTTACCACTTACCGACAGATCAACTATACCGCTTTTTAATACGCGTACAGAGTTGTTGGTGACCGTAACGTAAGTTGCTTTTTCGCCACTTATTAACAAGCGGTCTCTATTGGTCCAAAATTTATTTCCATAAAATCTTTCATTGATAGGGCGATAAATACCTATACTACCAATAATGATGAGCAATACACTGATCACAGCAAGCAAAGCTCTTTTTTTGCGTACGAAATTAAACGGAGTATCTGACAGCCTGTTATTTTCCGGTATAAGCGAGCTAAGGTAATCCTTCAGCGTTTCGTGCTGAAATTGCAACCGGCTTCCATCGCGCTGAAGGAAATTGACCTGATGCATGCATTTAAGCCACTCACCTATGCGTAACGGCAATATACCATAAAGAAACAACATAAGCCGCAGTGTCCAGTGCTGGATAACTTCAAAGCCGCCAAACCAAAGAAACGCGATCACGCCAACACCACCACCTATTTCCAGCGCGCGCACTATGCTTTCATACCGGCCGGTGCATACATACAATATAATGCCATAAAGCACGCTAAGGCCAATGGCGGTAATTGCTCCGTGTTTAAGCGACTGCAACCCCGAACGATAGATGCCATAGTTTAGTTTTTTCTTTTT
>NZ_JBCECK010000322.1:0-2094 GCF_039207105.1 Mucilaginibacter sp. | reverse complement strand
GTGTAAGAGGCGCCGCTTGCTAAAAAGTTTCCCCCTGTTGGTGCATCATACCATTGATAAACGCCATCTGTTCCGGTTGCTGTCAGTGTCGCCGAACTGTTTCGGCAAATAATCTGATTCTTTGCAATAGGTGGGGCAGGAACGGTTGATGTATTAATCGTTATACTTTTTGATAATGGTTGAAGATTACCAGTATTATCCCACACCGAAACCGTATAGGTATCGGCTTTGTTTACCCTTATTGTAGGAGTGATTTCTCCGGTACTCCAGGAATAATTAAAAGAACTTTTGCTGTCTGAAACAGTCGCTGTCAGCGTTACATAACCACCGGAACAAATAGAAGGTTGTGAAGATGCAATACTTAGATTATATGTAGATGACTGACTAAATGATTTGAAACTTATCAGCGTAAAAAAAAGAACACAAAGACGAACCTTCATATAAATTAATTTTAATTTGTAATTGATTTAAATGATAACTCATAGGTAGAGAGGTTCTTTTTGGAAGTAATAAATGGGTGTTTCTTCCAAAGAAAGTCCAGACTTTTATATTCTGGATTTTTCGTTATAGCTTAACTTTGTTTCTCAAGGCAGGTGTAAAAGGATTGTTATAAAAAAATAATAACCACAGGTAATTTTGAAAATCACTCAAGGGAAAATATTTTAATTTTTAATATTTAATGAATAGTGTTGGCATCATCTTCAAAAGGTGTTCTGGTAATGATACCTGACCTATATTATAAGTCTACGGTGTAAGCGTTTAGCGCCACGTATAAAGGGGATGTTATGTTATCTAAATTAATATACCAATGGGCATCGCTGCGAAGAATAAGGCAACTGTTTCAGGGCGCTTAGGTAACGCCAGAGAACAATTGTTAAAAAATATTGATTAATAATGTAGCAGAAAAGTGAGTTTTAGCGGTTGGGGCAAAGCATTCGCATATTCACTTACGTGATTGGTTCAAAAAACACATTTTTTTGAACTGAATAAAACCGTTACCGGTTGATTTTAAATGATCATGCTTTTAACCGATCAACAATCAGACCTCCCGGATTAATTTTGAATGAGATTATTCGGGTTTATATTGGTTTATCATTCTTTCGATATTATCATAAATTAAGCTACATCTTACAGCTTCAGATCGGATAATACCCATTTTTATATCAAATCTATTTGTTTAATATTTAATAATAAAGGAGCTTTAAAACTTGAAAAAAAAATGTAAACTGCCTATTAAGGTTTTACAATTAATAGCATATTGTTTTACAGCAAGTGTAAAAAACTGTCTATTATTTACAGATGTCCTTGCCTCTGAATTTATATGAGTAGTATGTACAGAACATGAATCCCTGGGTATTTTAACATGTCCGGAGTTTTCCGATTATACCCTTACAAAAGTAATAGCCCATAAATAGGCATAACTTTGATTGGCATGGTTTACAAGTGACTCACCCGGTCTACGCTTCGCTGTACCGCCCTCTCTTCGCCTGTGGCGGAAAGAGGGCAAAGGAAAAAAGGATAAAGAGGAAAGAAAAAAAAATCACCCTCTTTCCAGCGAAGCTGAAGAGAGGGTCGACAAGCGTAGCGATGTCGGGGAGAGTCGATAAACAGCCTGGTTTGATGAAACTGTCAATTCATGGGCTATTACCCTTACAACGCTCTGCTGTACACGAAGAGAATTATCTTGAAAAGGAAAAATTTTTAATAGATATATTAATTGGAGGATAGGCAAGTTAATTACTGCGAAAGCCCAATTCTATTCAGCAACAGATTTAGCTTATATATAGCTAATATCATTTTTGCAAGAAATAGTATATTAGAAAGTATGTTGCGGGCAGGTAACTTTATACCGATTGTTGAGCAGGATGCCGATAACAATTTCGTGGGTACCGCTACTCACCGTCCGTAACTCGGAAGTGGTAAAATCATAGGAATAGCCTACATTGATAAGTGAATTAATATTGATGCCTGCCAACGCTGCAAAAGAATCACCTCGCCTGTAAGATCCTCCCAGCCAAAGTTTATCCTGAAAAGACAGTTTCATATTAACATCGAAAGTGGTAGGAACCGGCTTGATCATTTTCAGCAATACGG
>NZ_JBCECK010000321.1:0-2101 GCF_039207105.1 Mucilaginibacter sp. | reverse complement strand
GATCACCATGGTATAATCATTTTTTAGTATGATATAGACATGATGCTGTGCTGCTTTTTTTATACCCATTTGCAGGCGTTGCCACCAATTAGCGCTATCGCCAAACAGGCGATCAAACTCCTTCATGTGTGGAGTTAAAATACTTCCCTTGGGTAATTTATCCCAAAGACCCGGGTGGGTTGCCAGCAGATTTAATCCGTCGGCATCAACAAGCACCGGCTTGTTATAAATATCCAGGATATGTTTGACGAGCATATGCGCATCATCATCTTTGCCCAAACCCGGGCCAATTCCAATGGTGCTGTATTGCTCCCAATTGATCTCAGGTAACTGGCCCGTTGGCCTCACTATAGCCATCACCTCCGCGTGGGCGGTATTAAGCGCCGTTAGGCCACTTTCGGGGATACAGGCTGTTGTTAATCCGGCGCCGGCATAAACACTGGCAGAGGCTGATAATAGGGCTGCGCCCATGGTTTTTTCCTGCCCTGCTACTATCAACGCGTGGCCGTAAGTGCCTTTGTGGCTAAAGCGACGGCGGGGTTTTAAAATCTGGCGGATATCTTTTTCCTCAATCAACTGGTAAGGTGAGTCCAGCGAGCGTATAAAACCTTCATCCAAACCAATATTAACCACTTCCCAGCAATCCATATGCGCTGCCGATTCGGGCAACAGGAAATTGATCTTGGGTTGCTGGAAGGTGATCACGAGATTGGCTTTTATTACGGTGGCATTTTTGTCTATTTCGCCATCGGTATAAAATCCGGTAGGTACATCAACCGCGACCACGGTTTTATGTAGTTCATTAATAAAATCGGCCAGGCGTTTATAGTCGCCTTCTAAAGGCTTGTTCAAGCCGCTACCAAGCAGGGCATCTATAACGATATCGCTTTTATCTTCGGGAAAATCTCGTTCGGGTTTAAGCTCGCGCAGGTCAAGGCCGTTATCTTTCAGGCGCTCAAAATTACTGTCGAAATCGGCGGTAGATTTTTCAGAGAAACGCGCCACCCTCACTTCCAGGTTAGTGTATTTATGCTCATACAACATGCAGGCAATAGCTAAGCCGTCGCCGCCGTTATTGCCGGTGCCGCAGTAAATGGTAATTGCCTGCAGTTTATCGGGGAAGTGATTAACAAACCAGCTCACAAACGCCCTTGATGCCCGTTCCATTAATTGGATAGACGGAATAGGTTCGTGCTTAATGGTATAAGCATCCGTTTCGCGGATCTGTTGAGCGGTGAGTAGTGGTAGCATAATTATAAAATTACGCTTTATATGTTTTGTTTGGAGGAAGATTATTTCTTTCGGCTGTTTGTGTCCTCACAAACAGCTTGCACGGGTTGCCTGTGAGGACACAGGCAACGGAGAGACAACGATTTAAACCACCCGATCCTGACGAATAAGTCTGCGCCACCATTTTCCTTTTAAAAAGTGGCGCACCTCATAAAAAAGGGAGCCCTCACAAGCAACGGGTATTGGTTAATTAATTTACCAACTCAACACCGCATCCAGCAACTCCACTGCTTCATCAATACCTGCTACATTTTCGATGCTCAGGCGCAGGGTGTTCTTAACCTCTTTCAGGTTGGTACGCCGCGGATTGGTTTGCACAAAGGTGAGTATGTTGTTAAACGCGTCGC
The DNA here is from genome assembly GCF_039207105.1 of Mucilaginibacter sp. GTDB lineage: Bacteria > Bacteroidota > Bacteroidia > Sphingobacteriales > Sphingobacteriaceae > Mucilaginibacter. The sequence goes on along the minus strand of NZ_JBCECK010000321.1, from coordinate 464 downwards.
TCTCAAAGTATGCCGATTGCTGGTTGGTGATGAAGTAGCCACGCAGTACACCTTTCTTTAACGATATCTTTTCAAAACCAATAGCCTTACCCAGCCATTGCAGGCGCATGGTGTTCAACAGGTCATCAACTTGTGGCGGTATAGGGCCAAACCGATCATGTAGTTGTTGTTTAAACGCGGTGAGTTCGGCCTCGTTCTCTAGTTTTGATAGTTCGGAATAAAGGTTCTAACGCTCAGATAAGCTGGTTACATATTCATTTGGTATCAGAATCTCCAGGTCGGTATCTATTTGGGTGAAGTTGACGAAAGCACGTGGTTTATCTTCAGGGAAGAGGCCTTTAAACTCATCATCCTTCAACTCGTGGATGGCTTCGTCCAGTATCTTATGGTACATTTCAAAACCTATCTCCGCAATAAAACCGCTCTGCTCGGCACCTAACAGGTTTCCGCTGCCGCGGATGTCC
>NZ_JBCECK010000320.1:0-2110 GCF_039207105.1 Mucilaginibacter sp. | reverse complement strand
TTGGTGGTGCCGGTGTTGGTAAAACAGTATTGATCCAGGAACTGATCAACAACATTGCTAAAGCTTATGCAGGTTTATCGGTATTTGCGGGTGTTGGCGAGCGTACACGTGAAGGAAATGACCTTTTACGTGAGATGATTGAATCAGGCATTATAAAATATGGTGATGCTTTTATCCACTCTATGGAAGAAGGCGGTTGGGATTTAAGCAAAGTGGATAGCGAAGCTTTGAAAGATTCAAAGGCAACCTTCGTATTTGGTCAAATGAATGAGCCTCCTGGTGCACGTGCACGTGTAGCTTTATCAGGCTTAACTATTGCCGAGTACTTCCGTGATGGTGAAGAAGATGGTAAAGGCCGTGATATTCTTTTCTTTATTGATAACATTTTCCGCTTTACACAAGCAGGTTCTGAAGTATCGGCTTTGTTAGGTCGTATGCCATCGGCAGTAGGTTACCAGCCAACACTGGCTACCGAAATGGGTACCATGCAAGAACGTATCACTTCAACCAAACGCGGTTCAATCACATCTGTACAAGCGGTTTACGTACCTGCGGATGACTTGACTGACCCTGCACCGGCAACAACATTTGCCCACTTGGATGCTACAACTGTACTTTCACGTAAAATTGCGGAGTTAGGTATTTACCCTGCTGTGGATCCACTGGATTCTACTTCACGTATCCTTAGCCCGGCCATTTTAGGTGACGAGCACTATAATACAGCTCAACGCGTAAAAGAAACTTTACAACGTTACAAAGAGTTGCAGGATATCATCGCGATTTTGGGTATGGACGAGTTATCTGAAGAAGATAAACTGGTTGTATCACGTGCACGTCGTGTTCAGCGTTTCCTTTCACAGCCATTCCACGTAGCCGAGCAGTTCACCGGCTTAAAAGGTGTATTGGTTGACATTAAAGAAACCATCAAAGGTTTCAACATGATCATGGACGGCGAAGTTGATGAATATCCTGAAGCTGCATTCAACTTAGTTGGAAGCATTGAAGATGCCATTGAAAAAGGTAAAAAATTATTAGCTGAAGCTAATAATTAGTAGCAAGTATTTAGTATCAAGTAGCAAGATTACTATTTGGTACTAATTACAAATACTTGATACTTGATACTAACTACTTGATACAAAAAAAATGACTTTAGAAATTCTTACACCCGATAAAAAAGTATACGAGGGCGAAGCCACATCGGTAACCGTTCCGGGTGCTTTGGGATTATTTGAAATATTAAATCACCACGCTCCTATCATCTCGACCTTACAGGATGGTAAGTTAACTGTGCGTGGCGGCAACGCTGGCAAAGAAGAAGTCTTTTTTATTAAAGGCGGTGTTGTTGAGGTATTAAACAATAAGGTAATTGTGCTTGCTGAAGGTATTCAGCACAAATAACCTTATACCCCAATATTTATAAAAACGTCCGGGTATAAAACCCCGGACGTTTTTTTTTGCACTTTTTTATGGCACATGAGATGTTCTCGAAAATGCATGGCATATAATTGACTCACCCGGTCTATGCTATGCTGGACCACCCTCTCTTCGCCTACGGCGGAAAAAGGGTCTGGGAAAATAGAGAAAAGATAAAAACAAAAGATTAAAGTTTTTCACCCTCTTTCCAGCGAAGCTGAAGAGAGGGTCGACGAGCGTAGCAATGTCGGGGTGAGTCGATAAAGCAGCTGATTTTCCAAATCAATGCTTTCATTTGGAGAGAATCAAATTCTGCTGAACACATACTGAATAAACTGAACCAGTTTTTTTATCGGGCGATATATAAAAGTTATTTAATTTAAGAGGGTCGAATTTTAAAGCAGTTAATTTTTTCCTGGTTAGCATCAACAGTAAAATTTCACAATATTTAACAAGCTTATTTTCGCAGGTTATCCAGGTATTTTATCAGTTTCAGGAAGAAAATCAACAACTTACTATGCATGCATAAAATTCATACTAAATACCGTTTTGAACTTTGGTCTATTTTATATAAAATTTAATTCTTTTATTTATAAAATAAATAAAATTTAATTCTTCATTAACGTATAAAATGAAATAAAATTCTTTTATAAAATATTTTTTAGGATACTTGCTATTTTTTACGGCTATATCTACC
>NZ_JBCECK010000319.1:0-2120 GCF_039207105.1 Mucilaginibacter sp. | reverse complement strand
TATTTACATTCCGCTCGGCGCGCAATATACTTACGATCAAAGCCAGTTGTTCGCCAATATCATCGTCAAACTGGTACATCAACAAACACCGGACTTTACCACACTGGAACGCATGATCGCCAACCGCAAAGGAAAAATGTACCTGGATTTCCTGCAAAACCGCCCCGGCGCGACCATTGCAGGCGTTTACTCTTTACGTCCCAAACCTGGTGCCACGGTATCGATGCCCGTGCATTGGGATGAGGTCAAATCCGGTTTAACAATGCGGGATTTTATGATCCATAATGCTATTGATCGGTTAAAAGAGACCGGCGACTTGTTTACAGGTGTCTTAGGAAAAGGCATTGACTTGGCTAAAACCGTGAAAAAGGCGCAAAGTGTGTTTACGTGATCAAGCCAACCCCTTGCAATTGACCTTTTTTACTATTAATTAAATAAAGTGTACCTTTACGTTGTATTGTTGATCACTGATCTCGGTCGAATTGCGAAGACTGCCTCTATAAGGCACTTTGAACGACTTTATCGCTTTCAGCTTTCATGCTAATTTCAATACAGCGATTACCTATGAGAAAAGTACTTATCCTCGACGATAATGCAGATATCCTGCAGATAGTTACCGAAGTGTTAGTTTATGAAGGTTATCAAGTTCGAGGCATCAACACCGGTGCGGAACTTTTTGCCTTAGCTGAAAGCTACCTACCTGACCTAATACTGCTGGACTATCGGTTGCCTGATGCCAATGGTGGAGAATTATGTCGTGAACTTAAATTGCATCCGCAACTAAAGGATATTCCAGTTATCATTTTTACTGCATATCAGGATCCCAAATTAGATCTTAGTACTTACGGTTGTGAGGGTGTAATCAGTAAACCTTTTGATCTTGACAACCTGACCCGGGCGATTGATGCCCTCATCCTGGCCGATTAATGGCACGGTATTTCGTTTTATTTCAACATGAAAAAAACGATCAGCAGCATCATAGGCGGCATTACAGGTGCCATTACGCTAAATATTATCCACCAGACCGTTAAACAATTCGATCACGATACACCACGTGTTGACCTAATCGGCGAAGAAGCCTTGTCTAAGGCATTAGCAAAAGTTAATATAGAACCACCTACAGGTGATGCGCTGTTTACAGCGACGTTAGCCGCAGACCTGCTCAGCAATGCTGCTTATTATAGTTTCATCGGATTGGTTAAAAAGAAACACCTCATAACCGCTGGCGCGCTTACCGGACTGGCCGCAGGCATCGGCGCCCTAACATTAACCAAACCGATGGGGTTAAGCGATGCACCGGTCACCCGTACAGAAAAAACGAAACTTTTGACCGTTGCCTGGTACACCATCGGCGGGCTGGTCGCTGGTGCAGTGATGCTCAGTCTGCGTAAAAAGTAAAATAACGGACAGGCACGGCAATTGTAATCAATGATCTATGAACTCGGATCAATTTAACCAGTTAGACGACCATCAAAAAACCGAAATGGTTTTGAAGGCGACCTTTTTGGCTGACCGGCTGAGCGGGGATCATTACGTCAAACTTTACAATTTTGATAAATTTTACATTGAGGTTTTCTTTGATGACCATACCCATTTGATCGACGGGTTTCATGCTTTTGAACATACGTTATTCGTCATGCCGTATTTGAATGATCTGAGGATCGCAGTTTAAAAAGGAGGAACTATGCCCTGGTATAACGGCGACTATCCGCCATCTTATAAAAACCAACCGAAATACTTACGCGAGAAAGCGGTGGAGATCGCCAACGAAGTATTGAAAACCACGCACAACGAAGGTGAAGCCATTGCTACCGGTCTCAAGCAGGCACGTATTCATTTTGAACATCACCCGGAGGAAATACCGGCTAACGAAAAATAAGATGAAATATACACACGCGATAGTAGGTGGCAGCGGTCATATCGGAACCGCGCTGATGGCTGCCTTACTGCAACAACAACAACCAGTTTTGGTCATCGGTCACGATGCCGCGAAGGCCAAAGACTGGGAAGCGAAAGGCGCAGCTTATGAGGTAGCGGATGTAAGAGATGCCCACCGCTTAGCAGCGCTTTTCTCACAAGCCGAGCGGGTATTTATCCTGAATCCGCCCGCGCCGCCCGAT
>NZ_JBCECK010000318.1:0-2123 GCF_039207105.1 Mucilaginibacter sp. | reverse complement strand
TGTGGTCAATGGCCAGGTTTATTTCTTCATAAATAGGGGCGCACTCAAATTGCGAAGGTGCAACCTCATTATGACGTGTTTTTAACGGTATACCTAATAATAAGGCTTCGGCTTCCATATCCTGCATGTAAGCATATACACGCTCAGGTATCGATCCAAAATAATGATCTTCCAACTGCTGGTTTTTGGCCGACATGTGACCGAACAGCGTGCGGCCAGTAAGATAAAGATCAGGGCGTGCATTGAACAGGGCAATATCAACCAGGAAATACTCCTGCTCAATACCTAATGATGCATTTACCTTTTCGATGCCTTTATCAAAGTAATGGCAAACATCTACGGCGGCTTTGTCTAAAACGTTAAGCGCTTTTAATAATGGAACTTTATAATCAAGCGCTTCGCCGGTATAGGATACAAATACAGTTGGTATACATAAGGTGCGCGCCATCAAAAATGCAGGTGATGACGGATCCCAGGCGGTGTAGCCACGGGCCTCAAAAGTATTGCGTATGCCGCCACTCGGAAAGCTTGACGCATCAGGTTCTTGCTGAGATAGCGCGTCGCCCGAGAAACGTTCTATAGCACCACCGTCGGCAGTAGGTTCAAAAAAAGCATCGTGTTTTTCGGCAGTGGTGCCGGTAAGCGGCTGAAACCAGTGCGTATAATGTGTTGCCCCTTTGCCCAAAGCCCATGATTTCATGGCAGAGGCAATTTGCTCGGCCAGATCTCGGGGTATTGGTTCGCCTTTTTCAATAGAATTGATAATACCCTGGTAGGCCTCTGTTGAAAGGTATTCCTTCATTTTCTTTTTATCGAAAACATTGGAGCCAAAGTAGTCTGAAATTTTTGAAGAAGGCGGTTTAACTTCAGGGATGGTTCTGCTCAGAACATCCTGTAGTGCCTTAAATCGAATGTTGGACATAATATATACGGTTTAAAATAAGGTCAACTTTCAAAAATAGAACTATCATTTAAAATATGCACAAAAATTAAAGGAAATATCGCATACGGCAAATTTTGATTTTCATGCTTCGCCTTTTTACAAATAGCTTCCTTTTTGACTTTTGGATAAATTATTGAGCTTTTTGCCAGTTTTTTTATTGTGTAATTGACTTGAATCAAATTTTTAAAGACTATTTTTTGTTTTTGGTGTTAATTTTGATTTTATAATTCATTTTTTCTAAATTTTATCTCTTTTTAAATTGAAAAACATGTAAAAATTGAATTTAATTTAAGTTTTAATTTGCATTTTTCGTAAATATTTGATTTTATAATGTTATTTGTGTGTTATAAATTTGTTATTGTTAAAATAACTACATAATTTCATGAAATAATTTACATAAAGCATGTAATTATTGATGTTTTTATAAAACCGAATGAAATATTTATGACTTGGATGATGTTTTAGATACGGATTTTGGTTTTTGACTTGCAATCAGACTTAATTATTATACAATCAAACTAAATTAAACTTTAAAAAACAATCAAACTAAAAGACAAATGAAAGTAAGTTCAACTAAACACAACCTCCTGAGTGCAGTCCGACAACTGCCACGTGAAAAATGGGCGCTGGGAGCTACCATTTTGACAGGAAAGATGATCGGTTTATTGTTGGTGTTTGTAGCTATGGTAAGTTTACCAGGTATACTGGGAACTTCGGCTCATGCCGCCGAAACATATACCGCTCATGAAACGGCCCTGATCAATACTGTTAATACAGTATGGACACTGGTAGCTGCCTTTTTGGTATTTGGCATGCAGGCGGGGTTTGTTATGCTTGAAGCTGGCTTTGCCCGTAAGCGTGAAACAGTTAATGTTTTAATGGAGTGTATTTTTGATACATGCCTTTGCGGGTTGTTATTTTACGCCATAGGCTACGCCTTTATGTTTGGTAATGGCAATGGCTTTATTGGCTGGGGAGGACTTGGAGCCGATGGTAAAACCATTACCAACTGGTTCTTTTTGCAAAATACCCCTGCTACTTACGGCGCTACAGGTATCCCTCTTTTGGCGCACTGGATATTTCAGTACGCGTTTGCCGATACCTGCTCAACCATTGTTTCTGGTGCAATGATCGGTCGTACCAGTTTCCGTGGCGATATTTTATACAGTATAGGTATTAC
>NZ_JBCECK010000317.1:0-2162 GCF_039207105.1 Mucilaginibacter sp. | reverse complement strand
CATTTCCTGCAGACCTATCATGCCAGAGCCACCCCAGTTATGATCGGGAGTCCAGTCGAAACCTGGTCCCCAAAATGTTGGGAAACGCCTTCCGGAATCTTTAAGTTTGAACGACGTTAAGTCCGCTGCTTCTTTAGATAATCCGAGTCGAGCGGCAAATATATTATCCTGTTTCCAGCCTATACCACTTCTGAATTTAATGGCAAGGGTATCCAGCTTCCAACTGTTCAGTGCAATATCCATTCCTGGTTTACCTATGCCGTAAATTCCCCAGGGAAATACCGGGTAAAACTGCGGGCTTTCTACATTATTAATACGTTCCCATGATTTTGCCGGAGTAAATACCTGTTGTCCCTTTATCTCACTAAAACTTATAGGAGGGATGCGTTTGAGGAGGGCCTCTAACTTTAGCCGTTCAGCTTTATCAAGATAATCATTAGGCAATGCAAGCAGTCGTGTAGTAATAGCTTGCAGAGCAGCAATGGTTGAGTTGGAGTTATAAGTCATTTTAAAAGTCTCGGCACTGGAGCCGGGGTATAAAACCAAATGGCCATTACCATCAAGCGCCCTGCTGCTTCGCAACCTCGATAGATATTGGTAATGTTCATCAAAAAACGTTAAGCAACTTTTTATTAGCGGAATGTATTGATGAATATCCTTCCCGGCATAGCGTTCCGTTTCCAATATCATAAGGCAAAATTCAAAAACTGTATCCCAGGTATATTCCAGCCAGGCATTGTACTCAACCCCTTTGTCAAAATTGGCGGGACGTTTCCAGGTATACTCGGCACTGTTTGGTAAGCCGAAATTTTCAAGTTGCTCGGTAAAGCAAGCCCCTGAATGCCCCCAATAAACCTGACTGCGCAACTCAGCGTTGCGTAAAGCCCGCAGATAAAAATCAAACTGCGGTTTCATCAGGCCGAAATCGCCGCTTTTAAGCATAGGGAAATATACCAAACGTTGGTTTTGAGCCGTCATCAATCCACCTCCCCAATTCCGGAAGTCAGGAGTGTAAGGCATTTTTGAGTTTACATAAACAGGGTCGTAAGTAAACAATCCGCCATTGAATTTAGTTGGGTATTCGCCATAAGCATTGCATCCAAGCATATACCGGAATAATTGATAGTTTTTTCCGGTTTGCCATGCTATAGTATCCGCATTTGGCTGCGTAGGATTTATGTCGATAAAACTTCTTTCCCAATATGCTTTCCACCAATCAGCTGTTTTTTGCCATGCTATCTTTTGGTTTACTTTGGCTTCTTGTATTGCTTTATTTAAGCCTTTGCGCCAGTCGGTTACGTTGGTCTGAGCAGTATTCAGATATATCTTTATATCCTGATCGTGAGTAGGGCTGACACTTTGTAGTTGCCAAGCTTCAAAATCAGTATTCTGATATTTTCCTCTATAAGTACCTGCCGGTTTCAAATTTTTACCTTGAATCAAACCGCCAAATGTGAGATTTTTTAGCGGATTGAACATTTGGCTTTTCACAGCTTCCATGCCTTGCTGTTTTACTGTAGCATCAAATATGGTAGAATCCAGGTTGTGATGATAAAATAATACTGTATTGTTATTAAAGGTAATGCTATCCTTAAGGGTTACAACCGACCCTTGCGGCGCGAATTTCCAGGAGCCCTGGTTGTTTTCTGTGCCTTCAACAGCTCTGTCGCGGTAGCGCCAGCTTTCAAAAGCGGCCGTTGTTTTTAGCGCTGTATTGCTTTTAATGTTCAGGTGAATAACCGGCTGATACACGTCAACCCAAAGCCTGATCTGTGTTTCCAATTTTCCGCTTTTTCCAGATATAAGCACCGAGCCATTTTGAAGGTTTAGCTGTTGTTTGAAATCTTTGCTATCAAATGGATTAGGGGAGAGCTTTACCCGTACACGCCCCAGTTTAAGCATAGCGTTATTTTCATCAAAGGTACCGCTGCGTGCTATATAAAAAAGCAGTTCACCTTTCTCAACCCAAACGTTGAGACCAATGTCGCCGCCACCGCATGGCATTGATTCACTTGAGTTTTGGCTTTGGCTGCTCCAGGTAACGTTATATTTTTCAATGCCGGTTTGCGCTACGGCAGCGGTGAAGTAAAATAGCCATATCAGGAGCAGCGCTTTTTTCATATTACCAATCGTCGGTTCTGAATGATGAGGCGGGCAAGCCA
>NZ_JBCECK010000316.1:0-2166 GCF_039207105.1 Mucilaginibacter sp. | reverse complement strand
CTGTTTGCATTGGTGTTGGCGATCGGTATTGTGGTGGATGACGCGATTGTGGTGGTGGAGGCAGTGCACGCCAAAATGGAGCATAACCCGAGCCTCAGTCCTAAAGCGGCAACTACAGAAGCTATGCATGAAATTTCCGGCGCAATTATATCCATTACATTGGTTATGGCGGCGGTATTTTTACCGGTTAGTTTTATGACGGGTTCTACAGGTATATTCTATAGGCAGTTTGCGTTAACCATGTCTATATCTATTATTATATCAGCTGTTAACGCGTTAACATTAAGCCCTGCTTTGGCTGCTTTATTTCTTAAAAATAAACATGCTGAAGGTGGTCATGATAAACCTAAACAAAGCTTTGCTGAGAAATTCTACGCAGGCTTCAATGGCGGTTTCAACTATATGACCAACAGGTATATTGGTGGTTTAAAATTCCTTTTACGTAACAAATGGGTTAGTATGGGTGGCCTTGCAATAATAGTTGTTGCCACCGTATTCATGGTTAATAAAACAAAAACAGGCTTTATCCCTACAGAGGATCAGGGCTTTGTGGCCATTGCCGTTTCAACACCATCAGGAACCTCATTAGCCAATACCAATAAAATATTAAAACAAGCTGAAAAAGAGTTAAATACTTTACCATCAGCAAGGTTTGTGATGTCATTGGCTGGTTTTAACTTTTTAACCTTATCTAACAGCCCATCAGCGGGGCAAATTTTCTTATTGTTAAAACCTAACAAAGAAAGGGGTGCCGTTAAGAATATTGACGAGATACAAAATATAATCAGAGGCAAATTAGCCGGCATTCCAAGCGGTACCTTCTTCGTGTTCAGTTTCCCAACTGTTCCCGGATTTAGTAACGTGGAAGCTATGGATGTGATGCTGCAAGATAAAACCAACGGCAGATTGGATAAATTTAGTGGTGTAGCCAATAACTTTATCGGCAAGCTAATGCAAAAACCAGCCATTGCCTTCGCCTTTACTTCTTACAAAGCAAATTATCCTCAGTTACAATTAGAGGTTGATGATGAAAAAGCAAATCAGTTAGGAGTTAATGTTAGAGACATTTTGTCAACTATGCAAGCTTACTTCGGTACTGCACAGGCATCAGACTTTAACCGCTTTGGTAAATATTACCGTGTGATAGTTCAGGCCGATATAGCTGATAGAACAGACCCTGCATCTATTGACCGCGTGTTTGTTAAAAACAAAGCAGGAGAAACTGTACCAATCAATACCCTGGTTAAATTAACCCGTGTTTATGGTTCAGAAACCGCTTCTCGTTATAACTTGTTTAACTCTATTGAAGTAAATGCTATTCCTAAACCAGGTTATAGCTCTGGTGATGCTATCAAGGCTATTGAGGAAACAGCTAAAGAGCAATTGCCTACAGGTTTTGCTTATGAGTTCTCGGGTCAAACACGTGAGGAGATCTCTTCAGGTGGACAGTCAGCAGTTATATTTATGCTTTGTTTAATATTTGTATACTTTTTATTATCAGCACAGTATGAAAGTTACATTCTGCCATTAGCAGTTATACTTTCAATACCTACAGGTATATTCGGTGTGTTTGTGGTATTAGGTTTAACCGGTATCGAAAACAACATCTATGTACAAGTAGCGCTGATCATGCTCATCGGTTTGTTAGCTAAAAACGCCATTTTGATTGTGGAGTTCGCGGTGCAGAAACGCAAGGCGGGTTTAAGTTTGTTTGATGCAGCCATTGAAGCAGCCCGTTTAAGGATCCGTCCAATCGTGATGACCTCGTTAGCCTTCGTATTTGGTTTATTCCCGATGAGTATTGCTACAGGTCCATCAGCTCAGGGTAACCACTCTATCAGTATTGGTGCAGCAGGTGGTATGGTGTCAGGTGTAATACTTGGTTTGTTCATCATCCCGGTTTTGTTTGTGATATTCCAATATCTACAGGAGAAAGTTACCGGTACACCTAAAGATTCTGTAGGTTCAGATGGTCATAATTCAGAAGTAAAAACTGCTGATCTGGAACTGGCAAAAAATTAATAAGGCATAGCATTAATAATCATAAAAATAAAATGAAACGATATATCAATCCATATTCTATTTTGATACTGCTGGCGGTTTTTATAAGTGCCTGTAAAGTATCAAAGGATGTGGCTACACCCAAACCCGAGTTACCTGTAGCAT
>NZ_JBCECK010000315.1:1960-2203 GCF_039207105.1 Mucilaginibacter sp. | reverse complement strand
GGTTAACTCCACTTCGCGCGTGTCGCCGTTAAATGCCGGCGGGAACTTCAGCGAGGAGGCCGCGTTCAACCACACTTTTGAGCCGTCCGGCAATGTTAACCGGTACTGCCCGCCGCGTGGCGTTTCTACAATGTTAAACAGGTTGACGGTTTCATTATGTTTTTCATGTCGGTTGTCATAAACAACTTGACCGTCGGCTGTTTTTTGGATAATTGACGAGCCCTCTTTAGCAAGATCGCCGTT
>NZ_JBCECK010000315.1:0-1950 GCF_039207105.1 Mucilaginibacter sp. | reverse complement strand
AATGAGATGCGGCGCCCGTTAGCCAGGGTCAGCATGGCTTTATTCGAACCGGGCACGATTTTTTCTTTTGCCGGTTGCCGGGCGACGATCTGTTCTGAATGATCATTGTGAATAAAAAAAAGGCTGCCCATACCGACCGCCAGTATAACGGTTGCAGCAACGGCCACACGCGGCCAAAGTTTTCTTACGCTAATGCCGCTTTGGCTCCTGACGGCCTTGCGCATGCGCCGGTGCACTGCCGCTATTTTCTTTTGCGATGTTACGTGCTCGCTCTTGGTCAATTCGTCCATATGCCAGCTTTCTACCAGCGCCTTTTCCGCGTCTGTGCATTCGCCGTTAACATAGCGCCGTATCAGTTCTTCAGGAGTTCTGTTTCCGTCCATATATACATGTAGGCTAACCCCATCCACCTGCCCGAAAAAATTAAAGATTTTTTAAAGTTTTTTTAATGTGTAATATTTAAAGGCGTATTAGGCAATAGCGAATACGCCGATGGTTTCGAGGTTAGCACTCCAACTGATGCGTTTGAATAAGTTGTTTATGCTATCCCGTTTAATTTTGTTGCTGTTCAAGATCTGTTGTTGTTTACTGGAACAAAGGTGCCGGGATGGCCGTTGCGCGTATAGCCCAACTTAGGGCAGTGTCCTTTTGGTGGCCTGGTGTCCTGTTAGTGATCAGGAAGAAAAAATGAAAAAATTTTGGACGTCAGGGGTTGGGTACCTTTTGGATCCGGCATTTTCCAATCTGCAATTCGATTATTTCAACGATCATTACTTATATAGGCCGATGGCAAGGCCCGAAAAAATTATTAATTTTAAAGTTTTACGCCATCAATGTCTGTGAACCTAAATAACCTAAGCTTAAAGGAAACCCGAAGATTAGCAACCGGGGAAAGTGATTACTTACTTCCAATGTTGGAGTCAGAAAAATTCATCTTTCAGCAGGGTTATGTGCGCCATGCCGCATTATTAAAATGGTTGAATAACCATCAGTGTGATAAGCGTTTGCTGGATGAACCGCAGCAGGCGATCTGTTTACCGATGGCTCAATTCATTTGCCTTCACGCGGTATGCCAAAAATTCAAGCCGGAACTGGACACCCTGCCACAGATCCGGCAGTATATGAGTAAAACATTCCCTTTCAAAAACCTGATGAATGACTGGTGGCAGCGGGGCAAAATGATCGTTTACCTGGAATTTTTCGGACTTAATTCCTGGTCAGTATTGGCCAAAACCCATACGAAGCAGCCGGGTGAAATTCATTTGCTGGAAGGTAGTTTGGGGGATTGCCATATTTCTATTCAAGAATTGTTTGACTTTATTCATCAGGTTAACGCGATCAATAATTACCCCGGCAGTCTATACAATACAGGGGAGCAACTTTATCTTAAATTAAAAAATGATCCGGGCTTCGCGCAGTTGTTACTGCAGGAAATGCCCCGTATCATAAAAGATGAAGTACTACGGCAATTATTGCCGGGCATACTTAGGGGGCTGATCAACGAAAACGATACACTTTTCCACGAACATTTGAAAAGCCTGTTCGGCGCTTATGATGCGGATCATGCACCGGAATTACTGATTGCATTGACGGTCGCCTGCCCGGGTGATCATAATTGCCGTAAGTTGCTGATCGATACGCTTCAAACCTACCATAGTCAAGAACGTATCAGCACCGCAACCTATATACAGGCACTCAATGTAGGTAAGTTCAATGATGCTGAGATACGGCAGGAACTAACCGCGATGGCTGAGCAGGAACAAACGGCGGAAGTTGCTACCCAACTCCTTAGTTACCTGCAGGCCAACCTGACCGAACATGAACAAGCCTGGTTCAAAAGGATCGCGACTGCCCTGATCGTCCGACCGGAAGAGCAACTGGTAGGGATGCTGCAGTTATTGTTGAATCTGCTTACGGAATACAACCTGCCTTTGATCTATGAACTGATGA
>NZ_JBCECK010000314.1:0-2234 GCF_039207105.1 Mucilaginibacter sp. | reverse complement strand
AACAATCTAAGTATAAACCTATAAGCTTTGTATTGATCCTTTTAATACAAAACAATTTTCATCTTCAAAGCCAATGTCAAGGTATTAGAATTCAGTTGAAGATTGAATCTGCATGATCAAATATCTGACTTCAAACAAGGAGAGTAGAAACGAAACCGAAATAAGCTCAAGGCGCGGCGAGGGATTGCGTTTAAACTGTTTTTTATTGTTTGAGCGGCATTATTTAAGGTGAGAATAAGTAAAAGCTCATTCCCGAGATTATCAGATGAAATTAGTGATTTAAATGCTTTGAAGTAATTTATCTATTAGTTCAATAGGGAAGGCCTTTAATTTGACATTCTGATAATTGCATTGAGTATCTGTCTGACGTAGAAGCAATATATTTCCCCCTTATATAAACATAATCCCCTACAAATATTTTTTCTACTTCATTAACCCACTTGTCTTTTGAATCAACGCAATTTGAACATGTGACAGTGAATTGTGTCCCATCTTCTTGTTTCAGAATGACCTGAGAACAACCCGATACTTCAGAAATCTCTTTTACTTCACCATAAACATCGAGAATTTTATGTTTAAATGTAACCCCTCCCTTAGTTCGGACTGGTATTTAATAGACTAAATTATGTTATTTACGTTTTTTCCTTATTAAATATATTATCAAAATAACTACAGCAATCACCACAAGTATATGCCACCATGTGAATATAGCTTTGAAGTAAAAGCCACCTGATACAGGGCTGGCCTGCAGAATTGGATAAATGTTAATTTTCATTGTGATACTGTTGTTGGTTTATCTTTTTCATCCGCTTAAAAAGGTCTGGAGTAGTACCTCCTAATGCGTCATGCGGCCTGCTGTAATTGTAATCTTCCATCCATTCATCAGCTAGTACTTGTACTTGCTGAATATCTTCGAAAAGATATGCGTCAAGTATATTCTCTCGAAAGGTTCTGTTAAAACGCTCGATGTAACCATTCTGCATTGGCTTACCAGGCTGCGTGAATTGTACTGTAATGCCTTTGCTTTCACACCAATCTTTAAACTCCTTGCTGTTAAACTCTGGCCCGTTATCTACCCTAATACAGTTTGGTTTGCCTTGTTCATGAATGGTTCGCTCCAATATTTGAGTCACTCGCACGGCTGGTATAGTTGTAAGCTGCCTCTACAGCAATAGCTTCCCTGTTAAAATCATCAATAATATTCAGCGTTCGGAATCTTCTTTTGTTCATCAGCACATCACACATAAAATCCATCGACCAGGTATCTCCAGCTTGTTTGGGCACGACCAATGGTACTTTAACGCGTGCGGGCACGCGTCTGCGCACCTTTCGGCGGCGATTCATCCCCAATAGCAGATAAACTCGCCTTACACGCTTATAATTCCACAGCAAGCCCTGTTGCCGGATGCGGCTATAATACAAGTCCTGGCCCTCGGTTGGATGCCGTTCAGATAACTCAAGTAGCTTGTCAATCGTTTCTGAATCATCCCGCACATTCTTATAGTAATACATGGATTTGGGTAGTTTTACTACCCGGCAAGCCCTGCTAATACTTACCTGGTGGAGCTCCAAAAGATAAGTAACCATGTCCTTGCGCTGGCAGGGCTTTAGAACTTTTTTGAGAGCACGTCTTTTAAAAGACTGTGATCTAAGGCCAGCTCTGCGTACATATGCTTCAGTTTGCGGTTCTCTTCCTCCAGTTCTTTTAGCCGTTTCAGCTCCTGGCTGTCCATGCCGGCATACTTTTTACGCCAGTTATAAAAAGTGGATTTGTGAACGCCCAGTTCGCGGCATACATCATTAAGCTCACGACCACCTTCGTATTCCTTGATGGCTTTGACAATCTGTGCTTCGGTAATAATAGAGTTCTTCATCGTTTGACTGTTTAAAGTTAAGACTTTTCGTCCTTCAAGCAGTCCGATTTTTAGGAGGGGTTACAAGATAAAGTGTTTAGCATTTTCAATCGCCTTTAAATCAGCCCAAAAGTTAGACCTTTGTCCGCTTAGGTCTACCGAAGATGACCAGTCGAACAAAGGCATAGCAAAACCAGTTATGCCTTTCGTTTTTTCTATCGCAACCTGCTTGAATGAGCGATATACAAAAACACCAAGTTTACCCTCTCGGTTCGACACCTGTCAGATTCTTTGTCATATAAAATGCCCGAGTGAAAGAGCAGCGACTGCATCCGCTGCTTGGTCAAGTAATCCGCCAAAACCCACTTTTTGGGCATGTTG
>NZ_JBCECK010000313.1:0-2241 GCF_039207105.1 Mucilaginibacter sp. | reverse complement strand
TTGCAAAGGCCCTCATGGCACAAGCGCCCGACTTATTGGCGACAGATCCGGTTATTGAAAAGGTTGATCTGCTTGCAATAAAATAATGAAATCATCAACAGGAAAGCTAAGCTGTAAATCATTAACAAAAAAGGAAGCCGCTAACGGAGGGCACTGAAAAAGTCCTTTTAGTTAAAGGGTTAGAAAATCTAAATTTTCTAACCCTTTTTTTGTATCTTAAAGTGTCGAAAGAGAGACAATTATGCTTAGTCAACAACAGCAGATACAGTTCAGTTCATTTTCGGGACTATATGAGTTGATCGTACCGAAAAACAATCTTTTGCGGAAGATCAATGACCTGGTAGATTTTACCTTTATTTATGAAGAACTGGTTAGCAAATATTGCATTACCAATGGTAGGACTGCAGAAAGCCCTGTACGGATGTTCAAATATCTGTTATTAAAGACCATCTATACGGTTTCAGATGTTGATGTGGTGGAACGTTCGCAGTATGATATGTCGTTCAAATATTTCCTGGGGATGTCGCCGGAAGAAGGCGTTATCGATCCCAGTTCATTGACCAAGTTCAGAAAGCTGCGGCTAAAGGATAATGACCTTTTAAACCTGCTTATTGGTAAAACGGTGGCCATAGCTATTGAAAAAGGGATCATCCAATCAAAATCTATTATTGTTGATGCTACGCATTCCCTTTCCAGGTCAAACCCTTATTCAGCACTGGAAGTATTGCAGGAACGTTCGAAACTGCTCCGCAAAGCAGTATATGCTATAGATGAAGATATGAAGGCAGGGATGCCGGTAAAGAACACAACTGACGAATTGGAAAAAGAACTAGCGTATTGCAGCGCATTGGAAAAGTATATTGAAGCAGACCAAACCTTATGCCAGATACCTGCGGTAAAAGAGAAGCTGAACCTGTTGAAGGAGACGGTAGCAGATACGCAGGAGCACTATACGTTATCCAAAGACAAGGATGCCAAAACGGGCCATAAATCAGCTGATAGCTCATTCTTTGGTTACAAGACCCATTTGGCGATGACGGAAGAACGCATCATCACTGCAGCCGTGGTCACATCGGGTGAAAAAGGCGATGGGCCAGAACTACCGAAACTATTGGAGATCAGCCAAAAAAATGGCATTGAAGTAGATATGATCATCGGCGATGCAGCTTATTCAGGTAAAGAAAACCTTGAGCTAACAAAAGAACAGGGAGTAAAAGTCGTGGCTAAACTAAACCCATCAATAAGTCAAGGCTTTAGAAAAGATGCGGAAAAGTTCGATTATAATAAAGATGCAGGGATGTTTATATGTCCGGCCGGGCATTTGGCTATCCGGAAGGCTCGCACCGGGAAGAAAAACATCGGAGAGAACCAGTTAGATACTTATTACTTTGACATTGAAAAGTGTAAGATCTGTCCACTAAGGGAGAATTGCTATAAGCCCGGCGCAAAGTCTAAAACTTATTCGGTCAGTATCAAATCGGGCACACACCTGGATCAAATGGCATTTCAGGAGACGGAAGAGTATAAAGAAAACATCAAACACAGGTATAAGATCGAAGCAAAGAACAGCGAATTAAAAAACGTTCATGGTTATGACCGAGCGATAGCTTATGGTATCGAAAACATGCAGATGCAGGGCGCATTGGCTATTTTTACTGTAAATCTAAAAAGGATCATCAAACTGATGAACTAAGTTCCAGGAAAACCACAACTGGCTACTCATCAGATTGCTAATACAGCCATATCGGCTATAAAAAGTCACCTTTGCAATAAATGACGCAAAAGAAAAGCGACCAAGTAAAAGTTGCCTTTTTCTTGATCGCTTTAATAACCCAACATTATTGAGTTACTTTTTCAGTGCCCTCGTAAATACTACACCTCTTTTTTGGATCTAAATTCAAGGCTTCTGTTGTGCATTAAAGCTTATTAATAGCTTCCTGCTCTTTCAGGGCGGCGATATTATTGGTATCGCTGAAAGTATCGGTCTGGCTGGCGAAGTCTTCCAGAATGCTGGCGATGGTGTCCAGGTTTTCTGATACGCGCTGATGCATATCCGGCAAGTCTTTTTCCAAACGTTTGTTACCCAGGTCCATATTATCGACCTCTATTTTGGTCAATTTTTGTATGATGGCCTGCTGACTATTTTTTAAATCTTCCAGTTCATGGACAATCTTTTCCATCAACTCAAATTTTTTTAACTTATCCATAGGTGTTTATCAATTGTTGTAATTAGCATAACCC
>NZ_JBCECK010000312.1:0-2247 GCF_039207105.1 Mucilaginibacter sp. | reverse complement strand
TCAACACCACTGGTACTTTCAGTACACACTATTGTATCAATGGACTTTGCTACATCCCTTGAACCGGGATGGCACACTACTATTTTCCCTCCTTATTTCGTTGCGGGAGCGATCTTCTCAGGTTTCGCGATGGTGCAAACACTATTGCTGGTAACCAGAAAAGTATTAGGATTAGAAAACTACATTACCATGTTCCACATCGAATCAATGAACAAGATCATTCTTGTAACAGGTTCGGTAGTAGGTGTGGCTTATATCACTGAGTTCTTCATTGCTTACTATTCAGGCGGCGAGTATGAGCAATATACTTTCTTAAACCGTTTCATCGGTCCGTACTGGTGGGCAGGTTGTATGATGTATGGCTGTAACGTATTGATGACCCAGATGATGTGGTCTAAAAAAGTTAGA
This sequence comes from Mucilaginibacter sp., assembly GCF_039207105.1. Lineage (GTDB taxonomy): Bacteria > Bacteroidota > Bacteroidia > Sphingobacteriales > Sphingobacteriaceae > Mucilaginibacter. Next base: position 1,839 of record NZ_JBCECK010000312.1, on the reverse strand, counting down.
ACAAACATCCCGATTTCATGGGTACTGTCTATCATTGTAAACATCGGTATGTGGTTTGAGCGTTTTGTGATCATCGTGGTTTCTTTGCACCGTGATTATATTCCATCAAGCTGGGCTATGTTTTACCCAACCTGGATAGATGTGGGTGTGTTTGTAGGTTCAATAGGTATATTCTTTACCATGTTCCTGTTATTCATAAGGGTATTACCTTCAGTGGCTATTGCCGAGGTGAAATTATTATTGAAGAGCTCAAGTGAACAGGCTAAGAAGAAACAAATAGCCGAAGGGCATTTTGATCCACAGCATATAGAGTTCTACAAAGAGAACTTGATCAAGTTTGATAGCGTTGACCATTCTGAATACGAAAAAGCATAATTACTAATGAGCAGCACCAAATATATATTAGGCGTTTTTGATGATCCCGATGAAATGATGCACGGGATTGATAAACTACAAAAGAATAGTGTCCCTATTTATGATGTTTATACGCCGATGCCTATCCACGGTATTGACGCTAAACTGGGCATAAAAGATTCAAGATTAGGCTATGCAGCATTTATGTTTGGCTGCATGGGCGGAACAACCATTTTTACCTTGGTTTACTACTTTTTAGTACATGACTGGCCAATGGACATTGGTGGTAAAAACTTTTTTGCCATCCCGGATTTTATCCCGGTAACTTTTGAGTGGACGGTATTATTTGCTTCATACGGTATGGCATTTACCTTTTTCTTTGCAACGCACCTTTTCCCTGGCCGTGCGCCAAGAGTAATGGACTTAAGAGCAACTAACGATAAGTTTGTAATTGCTATTGACGCCAAAGGAAATGTACCACACGAGGATATCAACAATATATTAAAAGAAGCAGGGGCAGTTGAAGTTAAGCATAACGACAGAAAATATGTTAGCTATGAATAAATTTAGAATATTAGGAACTATAGTTATCATTATCGCGACCTCGATCGTAGTAACGTCGTGTAAGGATAAAAGGAGTACCGGATGGGAGTACGCGCCTAATATGTATGAGCATATTGCATACGATCCGGATCAAAAAAACCCGAATTTTAAGGATGGAAAAACCGCGCAGGTACCACCAGCCGGAACTATACCAGTGGGTTTTACAAAATTTGATTATCCAAACACCAAGGATGGTTACGAATTGGCCAGTGTTGAGGTTAAAACTGTGATTGCACAAACCCAGGCGAATTATAAAGACGGGAAAATTTTGTTTGAGCACTTTTGCTCTCCTTGTCATGGTGTTAATGGTCAGGGCGATGGTTTAGTGGTACAACATGGTTATCCGGCTCCGCCGTCATATTCAAAAGGCCAATCATCACGTGGTGGTGCTATGAAAGATTTAACTGACGGTAAAATATATCATACGATTACTTATGGTGTAAACGCGATGGGTTCTTACGCTTCACAGCTGGCCCCCGAAGAACGCTGGAAAGTGATCATGTATGTTCACCATTTACAAACTTTATAAGAATTAGAATTTAATGAATACTCATAATAGTTTAGACGAACAATTTGTTTTTACCGGTAAGGTAAAAACATGGAGTTTAGCTGCCATAGCCGTTGGCGTTTTACTTGTAGCCATTGGTTTTCTTACCGGCCAAGGTGAGCGCACATTTGCAAATTTGTTGCTGATGGGGTATTATTTTACCTGTGTTTGTACGGCAGGAGTATTTTTCTGTGCCTTACAATATGTAGCTCAGGCAGGTTGGTCAGCATCTTTATTGCGTGTGCCACAGGCTTTCGCGAAAGTTTTACCGATTGCTGCTGTTATACTCCTGGTAATCATATTGGCAGGCTTGAATTTAACACACACCACAGAAA
>NZ_JBCECK010000311.1:0-2265 GCF_039207105.1 Mucilaginibacter sp. | reverse complement strand
GGAATAGGGACCTACACCAATAAATTTGCCATTACATCGGTCCCGTCAGCCGATGACCGGACAGGCTATTACAGTGACCTGTATCTGGTTAATACCTACACCGGGGAGAAACAACTGATCACCAGACATTATCCGCCAAGAGGAGGAGGAAAATACTTCTCACCGGAGGAGAAATATTTCATCTGGTTTGAGCGGAAAAATCATCACTGGTACAGTTTTACAACGGCGGATGGCGCTATCCGTAATTTAACAAGAGGTCTGAGTTCCCCGGGGTTTATGGACCGGGATGATGGCTATGACCCTGTAGGTATCGCCGGCTTTATGGAAGGGGATAACAGCGTACTGATCTATGACCGTTTCGACATCTGGAAAATAGATCCCAGCGGAAAGAAACCGGCGGTCAACCTGACGAATTTTTACGGTGTAAAACACCATTTGATCCTCCGGTTATTGCTTTTCAAAAGCGAAAACCGTGAACTAATCCAAACTAAAAGGGATCTGCTGCTGAGCGCGTTTTCCGCAGCGGATAAATCCAACGGCTTTTACCGCTGGTCGGCGTCCAAAGCTCATGATCCCCAAGAGCTGGATCGCGGGAATTACAGTTATGATCCATGGGGCGGGGCGTATGGCGGGTTAACAGCGTTAGCAGCAATAAGAAAGGCTGAGCAGGCTGACGTTTACGTGCTGCAGAAAGGTTCGACCGGTAAATTCCCGAATATTTTCATTACGCGTGATTTCAAGTCGTGTAAGCAACAAACCTTTTTCGAGCCCGAAAAAGCATTCAATTGGTATCATTCCCAACCGATCGCATGGAAACAGCCATCCGGCCGGCCGGCCGAAGGCCTCTTGTTCACCCCGGAAAACCTGGATACCAGCCGGAAGTACCCTTTGATCGTCTATTATTACCAGGGCGACAATACCGGGGCGCTCAATAGTTACTTAACCCCGGAACTCGACCACGCTAATATTAATATTCCCTACATGGTGAGTAACGGGTACGCGGTCTTTATGCCGGATATCTATAACTCTCAAACCGGCAATCCGGGCCGGGACGCGCTGGATGTCGTGAACTCCGGTGTAGACGAACTGGCCAAATTCGACTGGATCGATACGGCAAAAGTTGGGCTGCAGGGACATAGCTATGGCGCATTTGAGACGAATTTTATCGTTTCCCATTCCAACCGGTATAAGGCAGCCGTGTCTGGAGAAGGCGTTTCCAATGTAATTCCCATGGAATATAGTTTTACACGCCCAAACGAATTTGGAGGGATGAAATTTTATGAAAAAGGCCAGGGGGGTATAAACGCCACCTTGTGGGAAAACCGGGCAGCGTATTTAGATAATTCCGCCATACTCAGGGCCGATCAGGTTACGACCCCACTTTTCCTGATGGCTAACAAAGGAGATGATGTCGTTCTATCCGGCACGCAGGGCATTCCCTGGTTCAACGCGCTGAGCAGGCTGAACAAAAAGGTCTGGCTTGTTGATTATCAGAAGGAGGGACATAGCGTGCATGACCTGCCTAACCTGCTCGACTACAGTACCCGCGTCAAACAATTCTTCGACTATTATTTAAAAGGCGAACCTGCTCCTAAATGGATGACGCAAAACTCGCAATCCCTCGAACCCGATCCGGGCGTGACCCCATAATTTTTATCAAAAACTCAATACAAAAAAATATGAAAAAGATATTAATCCTCCTTGGCATAAGCGGCCTGCTGCTGGCCGCCTGCAAAAAAGACAACAAGACCTATTTCACCGAAAGCGGCAGCCTGACGGTGACCAATAAAGTTATCGGCGGCAAGGCGCTGACCTTCAATACCACGACTTACACCATCGGTACTGACGCTTATCAAACCATGCCCATCAAAGCCGGCGACCAGCAAGTCAAACTTTATGATGCCGCCAATAAAACAGCAGCGCCCTACTTCAATGAAAAAATGCAAATTGAGAACGCCGGCCGCTATTCCTTGTTCCTGGCGGGTGCTTCCCCGGCAAACATCGACGCGATTCAGATCAAAGACAATTATACGGCCTACACCGACAGCCTTTGCGGCGTACGCTTCATCAACCTGTCGCCGAACAGCCCGAAGCTCAGTGTAAATGTAACCGGAGCGGCAAACGGTTCGACCGTAACCGGTATCGCTTACAAAGAATACTCAGACTTTGTCAAATTCCCGGCCAAGCGCGCCAACAGCAGCTATTCGTTCGAGATCCGGAATGCCGCTACCGGTGAGGTGATCAGGAGCTATGACATCTCCACGC
>NZ_JBCECK010000310.1:0-2275 GCF_039207105.1 Mucilaginibacter sp. | reverse complement strand
ATCGTGAGCCTTGCTGAATCGGCACTGTTGATCTCCACCGTCTCCCCGGGTTTTATCTTATTAATATGATAAGCAGCGCCATCTGGCAAGTCAATGTATGATTCAAACTGTTTGTATATTACCGGGCTGATGCTGTACATTTTTTGCACATCTCCTTTAGTGGTAAACCGACCGCCCTTTTCTTCATAATGTTTAATTACCTGGGCCTGATGTTCGGTAAGGCCGAGTTTCATCCAACTTTCAACCGGTAAATTATTGGGGTTAAACTTAAAAAGCGTAGCTGGCTTAGTTCGAGTGTTAACGGCCAAAGCATTCTCATTACCTATGGAATCACCTGTTTTATCGGCATCAGCCACCGCTTTATCAAAGGCCTTAAAATTTATTGTGTTATCTTTGCGGTTCGCCTTGTAGATGTAGGGGGCCAGCAAAACCACTGCAATTAAAGTAATCATTACCACCATTCCGTTCCATTCTTTTTTAGTGATGGATAGGTAGTTTTTAATTTGCGGCCTCATTTATATACGTTACAGGCGTTAAATTAAATAAAAATTTAGGATATTTATTTGTTAAACATACTGCTTATAAACAATGAAAGTTATAACCACCGAAGAGTTTGCCAAAGCCACCAAACTGGATAAGTTGAAAATGCCGGGCCTGGCCGCTTTATTGATGGAGCTAATGAAAATTAACCAGGTTAATGACCTTTTTGCCCAGGCACAACCCAAAGAGGGCATTGAGTTTATTGACGCTATTTTAGAAGGTTGCGGTATTGATATTGAATTTGATGAGCGCGAGCTCCGGAATATACCTAAAACCGGCAGCTTTGTGGCTATTGCCAACCATCCTTACGGCGGCATTGAGGGTATGGTGCTTTTAAAAATGCTGCTGATGGCCAGGCCCGACGCCAAATTGATGGCTAACTTCTTATTAAAAAAGATCCCTAACCTGAGCGACTTTTTTATTGCGGTTAATCCCTTTGAAAATGTTGAACATTCATCAAGCATCAGCGGATTAAAAAACACGCTGGAGCTATTAAATAATGGAACACCTATTGGTATTTTCCCGGCCGGCGAGGTTTCGACCTTTAAGGTAGAACAAAAACAGGTAACCGATCGCCTGTGGCACCCTGTTGTAGGTAAAATAATAGCCAAGGCAAAAGTACCTGTGGTACCTATTTATTTCCACGGTAACAATGGCCTGTTATTTAACCTGCTAAGCCTGATACACCCTGCTTTGCGTACTGCCAAGTTGCCATCTGAATTGTTTAACAAACATGGCCATACCATTAAACTGCGCATTGGCAAGCCTATTAATGTAGAGGATATCCCCGATCATAATAACAGCGCCAAGCTGCTTAATTTTTTACGTGCCCGCACCTATGCTTTAGGCACCGGCCTTGAGGAAGAAAAAAAACTATTCAGTCCGCGCAATTTATTTAAGATCAAGCGCCTGCCCGAAGCTGTGGCAACCGAAATGGATAAAGATGTGCTTGCAAAAGAGATTGAACCATTAAGGGAAAACTATAAGGTATGGACGGAAAAAAACTATGAAGTATTTATAGTACCTACTTCGGTTATCCCTAATGTGATCAGGGAGATCGGTCGTCTGCGCGAAGTAACTTTCCGGGAGGTTGGCGAAGGTACCAATAAAAGTATCGACCTTGATGAGTATGATATTTATTACCATCACCTGTTTATCTGGGATTTTGAGGCTAAAATGATTGTAGGTGCTTATCGTATTGGTTTAGGCGATGAGATATTTTACAGTGTGGGTAAAAAAGGATTTTACATTACCGAGCTGTTTAAGCTCAAAACCCAGTTTACCCCGGTATTGCGTAAAAGCCTGGAGCTTGGCCGCTCATGGATCCGCAAGGAGTATCAAACCAAACCGCTGCCGCTGTTTTTATTATGGAAAGGCATTTTAAAGTTTCTGATTGATAATCCAAGATACCGTTACCTCATTGGCCCTGTAAGTATCAGCAACTCGTTCTCTAAATTCTCCAAATCGCTTATTGTTGATTATATCAACCGTAATCACTTTGATCATGACATGGCCCAATATGTAAAGCCACGTAAAAAGTTCAAGGTTGATTTTGCCAAGATAGATACCGACCTGCTAATGGCCGGCGAAGATTCATTCAAGGGGCTCGACAACCTGATATCGGAAGTTGAAACCCGAAACATGAAAGTACCTGTGCTATTGCGCCAGTATATTGCCCTTAATGCCAAGATCATCAGCTTTAACATCGACCCTAAATTTGCCGATTGCCTGGATG
>NZ_JBCECK010000309.1:0-2284 GCF_039207105.1 Mucilaginibacter sp. | reverse complement strand
CTAACCCGCGGGCAGCCTGAGATCGTCGATTACATTCTTCGCTATGTAAAAAATCTCAGCTGGTCGTACTCCCTTGCCGAGGTAGAGCAATACATTTTTGAAAAGATCATCTTCGCCGGTATCCGGGACAATACAGGCCAGATCATCCTGCCTGAAAATCCAATATTCCAGGAGATCAAAAATGATATCATCATCGTCAACGGCAGTGCACTTCAATGGCTGAAAATGCGCCCGGAAAATATGTACAACTTAAAGCCGCGCGAATTTGAGGAGGTAATGGCCGAACTTTTGGAAAAAAGAGGTTATAAGGTTGACCTCACCCAGGCTACCAGGGACGGGGGTAAAGACCTGATCATCGCAAGGCACGACGATATCGGGAACTTTATTTACTACGTGGAATGCAAACAATATCGTCAAGATCGGCCAGTTGGTGTTAACCTTGTGCGGGAATTAGCGGGTACGGTTGATGCAGATAAAGTAACAGCCGGAATCATGATCACCTCTTCCTATTTCTCGCCGGATGCCGTAGACTTTTCCAATAAATCAAAACACCGCCTAAGCCTGGTCGATTACATCAAGCTGCGTGAATGGTTAGCGAAAATTTAGCGCTGTTATCAAAACAGCGCTAATTGTACCCGGCTTACCTGGAAAGCAGCTATCGCTTTCAATGTCTTTTGTAATACATCCTGTTTATAATTCGTGGTATCGCTGTTACCAATATATTTCAACATATCAGCTTTTAATTCGGCTAAAGCCGTATTCAAACAGACCTCACGGTTAGGATATTTTTTGCAGAAAACGCAGAGCGGCCCGCTGGCACCCGCCACGCCGTAACTACGGCTCAAAGCATATGCCCAGGTACCGTTCGGCCCGCGCCCGATGCGGATGCTGCTTTTCTCCATTTCGATCTCTTCAAACTCCAAAAATTTAGGAGCAGCGAACCAACCATATTGATTAAAGGCTATCTCCGTAAAGCCGAACTCCAACGCTTTTCGATGCTCATTTACATTCATCAGTATCTGGCGCAAGCTGTCACCAAATCCGGCGAACCAATTCAACTTTTCCAGGTCGCCACTAGCGATAGCAGCACTTAATTCTCCTAACAGCTCACGCTCATAAGCCATCGCGCGGCCAGCGATATAGTCGTCGATATCGGGTTGGGATTGCAGGGTCAATGCGAACTTTTCCATAAGCTAAAGTTTTTTAAGGCATTCCCGCGCAGCCCGGCCTGTCTGTCAAGGGCCGCGGCAACGCCGCGGTTTATGTACCCTTGACGGACAGGTTGGGTCTGCGCTACCTTTGCCTGCGTTAAAAACTTTAGCTTGTGGAACCAAGGAACGCCCTGCGGCCCAACTCCAGCGCCGCCATCAGCGTTGCCGCTTTGGCCACGCCGATGCCCGGAAAACTGCAAAGCTGCTCCGCCGTCATTTCCGGCAATGCTGACAGATCGCCTTGCAACGAGCGGGTGATCTTTTTACAGAGATCTAATACTGAAATTTCCGACGTACCGGTACACAACAGAATGGCCAGCAACTCTTCCGCTTTTAAAGCCCGCGCACCCAGCGCATGCAACTTCTCGCGAGGCCGTTCATATTCAGCCAATGCTTTCATACCCTTAGGCTCTTTGACCACCTCCATTGTGCCCCGCTGGGATTCCAGTTCTCCATAAGCCAAACGACTCAACACCATCGACAAGGCTTCAACGAATTGCGCCAGGTCTTCTTCCCATAACTGGATCGTGCGCCGGTAACGCTGAGGGTCATTCGAAAATGATTCGCTTGAAGTGATCAGTACAAAGTGGCTTTCGTTCGCTGCTTTTTTAACATCAATAAAATAATGTTTCCGTCCGTGACTAAAGCTTTCCGTCGCCAGGGTTGGGTATTTTGTTTTAACTGCTTCCATGACCATTTAATTAAATCCATTACAAAACTGCCCTATCTTTCAATCAAAAGCACGAAATTGCTGTTAATTAAACGTTTATATCCGTTTCAATTGGACTATGACAGCAGAAACGCCAATCGACCAAAATAAAAACTGCCAGGAATGCGGCCTACCATTAGGGCCCGGTCGTGAAGACAGAAAATTTTGTAATGATGTTTGCAGAACAGCATTTAATAATAAGCGCAGAAGCCATTCTACTATCAAAAACCAATCGCCTCAGCTATTTGGAAAAGAAACCACCGATACGAGAAAAATATATGAACGGTTGCTAAAAAACCGGGAGATCCTTTATTACCACGAACAAATACTAGGCGATGAAATAGCCTATCGTGATTTATTAGGC
>NZ_JBCECK010000308.1:0-2297 GCF_039207105.1 Mucilaginibacter sp. | reverse complement strand
CGATATGACCGATGGCATGGAAGGCATCAGTGTACCGGAAGCCGTTACCAGTGATGCCATGAAGGACGGTGCAGTTAATGGAGTGCAGAATATGGATGTGATGAGTTTTGATCCTTCGGTAACAGCGCAACTCACCACTGCTGGTATCAATACTGCCAAGGGGCTATTCTCCAAAAAGATCAAGCGGGTCAAAGGAAAGATCAAGGACGGGCATCAGGTATTGCTGCGTGACAACAAGGCACTTAATCGATAATTCATTTATTAACCACTTAAAAGTAATTAGTCATGAATCAAGCAAGTTATGAGTACAATAAAGAGCAACTTCAGTATTTAGGTTTTGGTACCGAGATTTCTGGCGAGCTGCAAAAAAGAATGGAACAGAATCTCACTGAATTTACTATTCCCTTTAATAAGAAGTTCGGCAATGACGAAGTGCAGGTATTACTTCATTTTTCTAAAGGAGACGATTTGCAAAAGGACCTTACCTTTTTTAACAGATTTGAAGTCAACCTAAAAAAGGAAGGAATGGAAGATTTGAGCCAGACCTTTTTCGTCGGTCAGAGATACAACTACACTTTACAGGAGCGCTATAATATGATGGATGGCCGTGCTGTCTACCGGGAACAACCGGTGATGGAAAAAGCAGAGGTTGAAGGTAAACAAAAAATGGTTCCGACCGGTGAAACCTATACCGCCTGGAGGGCGCTTAACTTTAAAGAAGCCGACCCACACGGTAACTTCCTTCCTAAAATGATTAGATGGCACGACCAGGCAAAAGAATTGGAGAAATACCCCATTGTTGGCGCTGAAGAAAATTATATGAAGGCTCGCCTGGTTGCCCAACTGGAAAAAGGGAACCGGGTTGATGTGACCGTATTAAAAGATGGTGAAGAAGTGAAAGCCAAAATGGTTGCCAACGCAGCAATGCTTCGTATAGATTTCCATGATGAAAATGGCCAAAAGCTGGATATCAAAAAGGTAAACAGGCAATCTTTCGAGCAAAGTCAGAAAAGCGAGTTGTCGCCCCAGGAAGTTCAGCGCGCAGCTATTGCTAAAGCAGCAGAGGCCAAACAGCAGAATGGAGTGTCACAATCAGCAACATCCTCCCCCAAAGAAGATGCAGCCCAAAAAGCCGGCGCCGAACAAAATCAACAACAAATTGAGCGTCGCAGGCAAACCGTTCGCGTGTAAGTCATGGAGTTGTGCAGGCCAATATGGGAATTTTTCGAAAGGGTCAAACGAGACCCCCGGATCTGCATTGCTCATATTGGCCTATTTGCAACACTTTATCAATTATGGCAGCTCAATGATTTCGCAGAATATATTGAAGTGTACAGTTATGAGGTGATGGAGGTCGCCCGCATATCTTCGCGGGCAACCTACCATAACTGTATTCGTGACCTGCATGACTTCGGATACCTTCAATACTTTCCTTCATTCAATAAAAAAAAGCGCAGTAAAATCATGCTTACCCCAAAAGAGCCGACTGCGCCCCAGAGATAATTAATATGGCCGAGAAGAAAAACGGGCAAAAATACCGGCTTACCGATCTGACCATGGAAGAGATCAGGGAATGTCCCGGCTTACAGAAACTATCTGATCAGGAAGCGCAGGAATTCATTGCCACGCTCAAAGAATACACGGTGATTATCTTCAATTATTACCGTAGAAAAACCCGTAAAAGCTTGGAATCAAGCGAATAAATGCCTATTTTGTAATGAATAGAGGGACGGATTTTTTATTACGATTATGGCCGAAAATACACTTTTCAGAACTTTTGCTAAAGGTGCAGACGCCAGTCTGAAAGCGAAAGGAACCAGCTGCGTTATCTATACCAGGGTGAGCGGCAAAGAACAAGCAGAGAATTTAAGTTTAGATACGCAGCGCAAAGCCTGTAACTTGTATGCCGAGCGCGCCGGGTACAACATATTGGCCTACTTTGGCGGGACTTATGAGAGTGCTCAAACCGATGAACGTAAGCAATTCACGGCAATGATCACCTATGTAAAACGATCTAAGTCGAAGGTTTCTTATATCATTGTTTACAGTCTTGAGCGCTTTTCCCGCAACGACAATTCTATTTGGCTGACCAATCAGTTAAGAGCATTGGGTATTGAGATCGTTTCGGTAACCCAACCGATAGATACCTCCAACCCATCAGGGCAGATGCAGCAAAAAATGTTGTTCCTGTTCGGTGAATATGACAACCAACTACGTAAGCAGAAATGTACAGCAGGTATGAAGGAAATGCTGTTACGGGGAAACTGGCCGGCCCATCCGCCACTTGGCTATGATAG
>NZ_JBCECK010000307.1:0-2305 GCF_039207105.1 Mucilaginibacter sp. | reverse complement strand
CCTTAAACTTTTCACCGGATTAGCGGTAGCGGCTTTAATTGATTGAAAACCTATAGTTACAAACGCGATAACCAGGGCAATAAAGCCTGCCATTACAAATACCCACCACTGGATACTTACTCTGAATGCAAAATCAAGCAGCCACTTACTCATCGAGTACCAGGCTATAGGTAAGGCTATTAATGATGCTATAAGCACGAGTTTCAGGAAATCTTTAGATAATTCTGTCACAATTTGCGGGATACTTGCTCCCAAGACTTTACGCACCCCTATTTCTTTAACCCTTTGCGTTATGGTAAAGGCTGAAAGTCCAAACAATCCAAGGCAGGCTATAAATATGGCTATAAACGAAAACATGGTAAATAAACTGCCTTGTTGTTGTTCGCTATTGTAAAGCCTTTGGAAACGCTCATCTAAAAAGGTGTATTCAAACGGCACTTCGGGCTGGGCCTTGCGCCAGGCTTCCTGAATAGTATTAATAGCCGAGTTTATATTATGACCGTCAATTTTAACAGACAGTCTTCTGTAACTGTTATTTGCAAATGATGGCATGCGCATCAATATAGGAACGATGTTTTGATGAAGTGATTCAAAATGAAAATCGTTCACCACACCAATAATTTTCCCTTTTACGCCTCCATATGACAATTCTTTATCTATAGCACTTTGAGGTGTTTTGAAACCAAGGGCTTGAGCGGCTCTGGTATTGATCACATAGTTATTACTATCAGTACTAAAATCACGCGAAAAATTGCGACCTGCGGCCAGTTTCATACCATAGGTTGGTATAAATCCATAGTCGGCATTAACATATTTGAGATCTGCGTTTACCTGCTTTGAGGTGCCGTTTTCAAAAAGAGACACTCCCTGGTTGTCAAGTAATCGACCGGAAGGAATACGGGATGATCTACCTAACTCTTTAATATCAGCGTTGTTTTTAATTACTTCGTTTCTAAACGTTTCAAACTGGCTTTCTGAAAATGGATTAATCGTGGTTATAATATGTTCTTTATCAAAACCCAATGATTTTTGTTGTATATAACGTAATTGTTGAAACACAATAGTGGTAGCCACTATTAAGATAATGGATATGGAAAATTGCACCACAACCAATACCTTACGGAACGAAATATTGCCAGAACCTACTTTGATGATACCTTTTAGTACTTTAACCGGCTTAAATGACGACATGAAAATAGCCGGATAAATGCCGCTAATCAATCCTACTGCAAAGGGCAGCAATAAAATAGGAATAAGTACTTTAAGCTCTAATAAGGTATTGAATGATAGATTCAGATCTGAAAATTTATTCACCAATGGGATCAGCAGCCAGGTGATGATCAACGCCAGTATCAATGAAAACCACGTGATCAATACCGATTCGCTTAAAAATTGTGTGATAATTTCTTTTTGCTGCGCGCCAATTACTTTTCGGATACCTATTTCCTTTGCCCTTAATGTTGATCGGGCCGTAGAAAGATTCATGTAGTTGATGCAGGCTATCAGTAAAATAAATAAGGCTATAGCCGAAAATATGTACACCCGTTTAATATCTCCATTTTGATCGAGCTCATCATCAAGGTGCGAATGAAGATGGATGTCCAGAAATTTCTGAATATGTAATTTACTATACTTAGATTCATGAGAATTACCTGCTTCTCCGGGACCGTGGACATATTTATCCAAAAACGCCGGTAATAAGGACGCTATACGTTCCATATTATAACCCTTAGGCATCAGCAAATAAGTAAAAAAGGAATTATTGCCCCAGTTGGTTTGCAGCTGTTTCTCGCCGTAAATAGTACTATCTTTTAAGGTATTAAACGATAACAGCATCTGCGGATGCAATTGAGCATTGGTTGGAAAAGGTTCATATATGCCGGTTACTTTGAAATTAACCTGGTTATTCAGCCTGATCTCTTTATTTATAGGATCTTCATTACCAAAGTATTTACGGGCCATTTCTTCGGTCATCATTACACAAAATGGATCGGTCAATGCCTTAGCAGCATCACCTTTTACCGTTTTTATGCTGAAAAAATCAAAGAAATTCTCATCAGCAAAATAGGTATCTTTTTCGCTCAGCAATTTTTCTTTATAACGCATAACGATATTACCTGTTGGATATATACGCGTTACCTTTTTGATATCGGGGAACTCATTTTTTAATAAAGGACCAAACGGAGGGGCTACGGCGCCCAGGTGCAGGGTTTGCACACCATCGGCTGTGTTAAAACTCCGGGTTACCCTGTAAATATCTTTAGCGTTGGTGTTAAACCTATCATAACTTAACTCATTTACAATG
>NZ_JBCECK010000306.1:0-2332 GCF_039207105.1 Mucilaginibacter sp. | reverse complement strand
AAAGTTGATATACCCATTTTTGAGAATATCTTCAGCAAACCATCGTTTACAGATTTTACATAGTTTTTGTGCAGTGTTTTAATATCAAGGTTGGTTTCCAGGCTGCCATTGTTTTTAACGGTTTCAATGGTTGATAATGCCAGGTATGGATTAATGGCTGTCGCGCCAAATGCCAGTAAACAGGCAAAATGGTGAACTTCCCATGCGTCGCCGGTTTCAACAACCAAGCCAACATCACCTCTGCGGCCTTTTTTAACCAAATGATGGTGAACTGCAGATACCGCCAGTAACGAAGGTATAGGCGCGTGCTCAGAATCAATGGCACGGTCAGACAGGATCAATACCTCAAAGCCATCATCAACCGCGTCTTCGGCATAGCGGCAAAGCCTTGCAATACCTTTTTCAAGGGAGCCCGGCATGCCATCGGCATTAAAGTATGTTTGCAGTGTTTTGGCGTGGAACAGGCCGGTATCAATACTACGCAGTTTTTCTAACTGGTGATTTTTTAATATCGGGTGTTTTAAAACCACACAGTGGCAGTGCATTTTATCCTCATCAAGCAGGTTGCCGTTGTTACCAATAAAGGTAGCCAAACTCATTACCAAACGCTCACGGATAGGATCTATCGGCGGATTGGTAACCTGCGCGAAGAATTGTTTAAAGTAGCTTGACAGGTGCTGAGGCTTGTCTGACAATATAGCCAGAGGCACATCGGTACCCATTGAGCCTACAGGCTCTTTACCGTCAACCGCCATTGGTTTAATGATGGTATCAAGATCCTCACGGCTGTAACCAAACACCTGCTGATAGCGGAACACTGATGCTTCTGAAAGGCTGGCAAAGGCTATACGCGGTTCTGCAAGCTCGCTCAGGTTTATCTTATAGTTCTCTAACCAACGGCCGTAAGGCTGTTGTGAGGCTATTTGTTTTTTGATCTCGTCGTCAGTAATGATACGGGCCTGCTCGGTATCAATCAGCAACATTTTGCCCGGCTGTAAACGGCCTTTACGCAAAACAGTGCTTTCGTCAATAGCCAGTGTACCGGCCTCAGATGCGGCAATTACACGACCATCATTCGTGATCACATAACGCAGCGGGCGCAAGCCATTACGGTCAAGCACGGCACCAACCAGTTTACCATCGGTAAAGCTGATAGCAGCCGGGCCATCCCAGGGCTCCATTAAGGTAGCATGGTATTCGTAGAACGCCTTTTTAACCGGGTCCATTTGCTCGTTACCATCCCAGGCCTCTGGTATCAGCATCATCATTACATGCGGTAATGAGCGGCCTGAGTGCAGTAATATTTCAATAATGTTATCCAAACAGGCAGAATCTGACTGGTTATTATCGATCACCGGCATGATCATTTCCATTTCTTCGGCACTAAAGTATGACGAAGCGTATGATTTTAAGCCAGAGTAAAACCAGTTCAGGTTACCGGTAAGGGTATTGATCTCGCCATTGTGCGCGATCAAACGGAACGGCTGAGCAAGTTTCCATGAAGGGAAAGTATTGGTTGAGAAACGCGAGTGGATCATGGCAAAGCCAGACGCGATACGCGGATCTGTTAAGTCTGAATAATATTTACGCAGCTGGTAAGTAGTTACCTGGCCTTTGTAAACAATGGTTTTGCATGAAAGCGAGGTAAAATAAAAATGATCACCTGCGCCGGCTATGGTTTCGGTAATAGTTTTATTAATATACCTTCTTAATATAAAGAGTTTACGTTCAAAATCATCAACATTGGTGATGCTGGTTGGCCTGGCAATAAAAATTTGCTCTACATCCGGTTCGGCCTGGCGGGCGGTTTCGCCAACGGTCGAAGAATCAACAACCAGTTTACGGTAACCTAATTTAATTAGCCCTAACTTTTCAATGGCGCTGGTGATAACCATACGGCAAGCTTTTTTCTGTGCCGAATCTTTAGGGAAAAATATCATCCCCACACCATACTCACCCGGTTCAGGCAGGCTGATCTCCAGGTTTGAGCATTCTTCCATCAAAAACTCATGTGGTAATTGTATCAGTATACCGGCCCCATCGCCGGTTTCAGGGTCGCACCCGCAAGCGCCGCGGTGTTCCATGTTTTCAAGCATGGTAAGCGCGTCGTCAATGATCTGGTTAGTTTTATGACCATTAATATTGGTTATAAATCCAGTTCCGCAGGAGTCGTGTTCAAATTCTGGCCTGTAAAGGCCCTGGTGGCTCTCAGTTTGATTCATCGTAAAATATAAACCAGTTTTATAAAAAGGGTGTAATTACGAAATTACTAAATACTACATAAATTATAAAATCATCGGTTATTTTTAAAAATTTCTAAAAAATCCATTAC
>NZ_JBCECK010000305.1:1192-2343 GCF_039207105.1 Mucilaginibacter sp. | reverse complement strand
GCCGATGACCTGCACAGCCTGCAGGGCATGTTAAGGCAACTTTATGACCAGATGATCCCGCTTTGCAGCGGCATGATCGGGGTAGCACGCGCCATCGGCGGTTTTGCCGCCCTATGGTATATTGGTGCAAGAATCTGGAAACATTTGGCCGCCGCCGAACCGGTAGA
This sequence comes from Mucilaginibacter sp., assembly GCF_039207105.1. GTDB lineage: Bacteria > Bacteroidota > Bacteroidia > Sphingobacteriales > Sphingobacteriaceae > Mucilaginibacter. Next base: position 2,176 of record NZ_JBCECK010000305.1, on the reverse strand, counting down.
TGTTTATCCCTTGCTACGGCCTTTCGCTATCGGTTTTTGCGTCGCCTTTTTTCCATTGGTGCTGCAATTGATGAACGGCGTCTTGCAACCTGTGGTGACCGCGACGGAGAACATGGTCACCAATTCCAATCAGGCTATTGAACGGCTGTTAAGCGACCAACCGCAAACCGAAGGTGAGCAAACGCCAAACGAATTGAATTCTGATCCGGATAAATGGTACCAGTACAGCCACCCGGACGGCACAGATACCAGCGCAGGCAACCCGATATCGGATGCCTTTTCGGGCTGGAGCATCAAGAACTGGGCGCGCAAATTTATTTACGAGGTGCTTAATGTATTATTCCAGGCCGCCGCGCTCTGCCTCGACACCATCCGCACTTTCAAACTGATCGTGCTGGCTATACTCGGCCCGCTCTGTTTCGGCCTAAGCATTTTTGATGGTTTCCAGCATACCCTAAAGCAATGGATCGCCCGTTACGTGAACGTATTTATGTGGTTGCCTGTGGCCAATATTTTCGGCGCGATCATAGCCAAGATCCAGGTCAACATGCTGCTGGCCATTCAAAGCGGCAACCTTGGCGGCAATGAGTTCGGGAACACCAATACCGCCTACCTGATCTTTCTGCTGATCGGTATCATAGGTTACTTCACGGTTCCCAGCATCGCCAATTACATCATGAATGTAGGCGGACATTCGCTTTTTCAAAAGACCTCGGCTATGGCCTCTATGGCATTTTCGTATTTGGGCGGCTCCGTAATGCAAAGCTTTAACGCCAGCAATGCCCGAAATACGACGCAAACCACGCAGCAATCCAAGTCTCAAACCAATAATTACAACTCGGAAAAGCTAAAGGGCAGTTCCGGCAAATCCTAATAGTATGTTCAAAAAACTCAAAAATCTAGAAACGGCATTTCAACACGTCCGTGCTTTTACCATCGTTGTGGTGATCGGTGCCTTTATCGCCGTTGGCTTCACGGTTTATC
>NZ_JBCECK010000305.1:0-1182 GCF_039207105.1 Mucilaginibacter sp. | reverse complement strand
GATTTCTACCATCCAAAGCCGGGTTTATATTCTGTTCAACGGCAAAGTGCTGGATGCCATTGCCGCCGACCGCAAGGATAATGTCGCGGTCGAAGCCCGCGATCATATCAAAACTTTCCACCAGTTGTTCTTCACGCTATCGCCGGATGATAAAGCCAATCAGGGAAACCTCGGTAAAGCTTTGTACCTGGCTGACGGCACGGCTAAACGCGAATATGATGACCTCGCGGAAAGCGGTTATTACGCCAATATCATTTCCGGCAACATCAGCCAGCAACTTCAGGTGGACAGCATCAACGTCGACTTAAGCAATTATCCCTTCAGCTTCCGCTGTTACGCCACCGAAAGTATCATTCGTACCAGCAGCACGGTCACCCGCAGCCTGGTCACTACCGGGGAACTGCGGAACGTCAGCCGAAGCGATAATAACCCGCACGGCTTTTTGATCCAGCGCTGGAAAACCCTGGAAAATAAAGACCTCAAGATCATAAACAGATAAAATAAAAATCATGGAAACAACAACCCTTCAACAAAAACGCAGGCGCAAAGCCTTAATAGTATTGCCTTTACCTGTGATCTGCTTTGCCACCATACTTTTTCATGTATTTGGTGGTGGGACTGCCGACGCAGCGACTGACAAAAGCGCGGAAACAGGCCTGAACAAAAAACTGCCAGATGCACGGCTGAAAAAAGACCAGCCCTCGGGCAAGCTGGCTTATTATAACCAGGCCGCCGTCGATTCGGCTAAAGAAAGGCAGCTAAGATTGACCGATCCTTATGGTCGTTTTAAACCCGATTCAGCACAAAGCATTAACCAGCCCGGCAGTTTATCTTTTTCCCCTCGCCAACCCGACTTTGCGGCGGGCAATTCGCCCCAGGCGAATGCCCAAAAGATCGGTGAAAGATTGAATACCTTACAGCAAATCATCAATAAGCCGGACAAACCGGTAAGCGTGGATAGATCATTGCAACAGCCAGCCAATACGGAAGTACCAAAAATTACCTATGCTAGAACGGAAGATCCGGAGCTAAAGCAAATGAACGGTTTACTGGAAAAGATACTGGATATCCAGCACCCGGAACGAATGCAGGAAAAAGCAATCGCCAGCACACCGGTCATCGCTGACCAGTTCAAAGCTATCCCGGCCGTGATCGAAGGCACGCAAAAGATCGTACAGGGTA
>NZ_JBCECK010000304.1:0-2562 GCF_039207105.1 Mucilaginibacter sp. | reverse complement strand
TTGATACCATCTTTGGCTACCCAGGTGGCGCTATCATGCCCATCTATGATGCTCTGTTTGATTACAATGATAAACTGAACCACATCCTGGTCCGTCATGAACAGGGCGGCATCCATGCAGGGCAAGGTTATGCACGCACATCGGGCAAAGTGGGTGTTGTATTTGCAACCAGCGGTCCCGGTGCAACAAACCTGGTAACAGGCCTTGCCGATGCCCAGATTGACAGTACACCAGTAGTATGTATCACCGGTCAGGTATTCGCGCACCTTTTAGGTACCGATGCTTTCCAGGAAACTGACGTGATCAACATCACCACCCCAGTAACCAAGTGGAACTACCAAGTAACTGATGCCAACGAAATTCCAGAGGTAATTGCTAAGGCTTTTTACATAGCCAAAAGCGGCCGCCCCGGACCAGTATTGATCGACATTACCAAAAACGCGCAGATACAAAAATTTAACTACCAGGGATATACCCCTTGTAACCATATCCGTAGCTACAGGCCAAAACCTATTGTACGTACACAATACATACAGGAAGCTGCCGCGCTGATAAACCAGGCACAAAGGCCGTTTATCATTTGGGGTCAGGGTGTAATATTGGGTGGTGCCGAACAGGAGTTCAAAACTTTTGTTGAAAAAAGCGGTATCCCTGCAGCATGGACAGTTTTAGGCGCTGGTGCTATCCCAACAGATCATCCTCAAAACGTGGGTATGCTGGGCATGCATGGCAACTACGGACCAAACGTATTAACTAACGAGTGCGATGTGCTTATAGCCATAGGCATGCGTTTTGACGACCGTGTAACAGGCCGTTTGGACAAATATGCCAAACAGGCTAAGGTTATTCACCTGGATATTGACCCGGCCGAGATCGATAAAAACGTTAAATCAACCGTACCGGTATGGGGCGATTGTAAAGAAACGTTACCGATGCTAACTAAAGCTATTGAGCAAAAACAGCATACGGAGTGGATCAATAAATTTCATGATTACACCCAACAGGAAGTTGAAGCCGTTATTCAAAACGAGCTTAACCCAACCACTCCTGAAATGACTATGGGCGAAGTGATCAAACAACTGAATGATATTACTAAAGGTGAAGCCGTTATTGTAACAGATGTAGGCCAGCACCAGATGGTAACCTGTCGTTATGCCAAACTTAACAACACACGCAGTAACGTTACCAGTGGCGGCTTAGGTACTATGGGCTTTGCCCTGCCCGCAGCCATTGGCGCTAAGTTTGGAGCTCAAGACCGCACTGTGGTAGCTATTATTGGCGATGGCGGTTTTCAAATGACCTTGCAGGAGCTGGGTACCATTATGCAAAGCGGCGTTGATGTAAAGATCATCATCCTGAACAACCGCTTCCTGGGTATGGTTAGGCAATGGCAGGAATTGTTCAACGAGCGCCGTTATTCGTTTGTAGATATTCAAAGTCCCGACTTTGTAACCCTGGCATCAGCATACGGCATAGCAGGTAAACGCGTTGATAATCGTACCGACCTGCCTTCGGCAATAAATGAAATGCTGAACAACAAAGGATCATTCCTTTTAGAAGTAATGGTAACCAAAGAGAACAACGTATTCCCGATGGTACCACAGGGATGCAGCGTAGCCGAAATCAGGCTTAAATAAATTAAGCCTATAACCTTTAAAATAGCAGTCATGAGCAATCAAGATATAGAAAAACAGGAATTTAATATTACGGTATATACCGAGAACCAGATAGGCTTGCTTACCCGTATTGCCATCATATTTTCGCGCCGTAAAATCAATATTGACAGTTTAAATACTTCTCCTTCAGAAATAGATAAGATCCATCGTTTTAACATTGTGATCACTGAATCGGAAGAGGTAGTGCGTAAACTTACCCGCCAGATTGAAAAACAGGTAGAAGTATTAAAAGCATATTATCATACCAACGCGGATGTGATTTGGCAGGAATTAGCGTTATATAAAGTATCAACAGATGTAATTGCCGAAAAGGTAAGCGTTGAGCGTTTACTGCGCGAAAATGGTGCACGTGTGGTCGTATTGCGTAAAGATTATACGGTTTTTGAAACCACCGGTCACCGTGAGGAAACTGACAATTTGATCAGTATATTGCAGCCCTATGGCCTGATTGAATTTGTACGCAGCGCACGCGTAGCAATTATTAAAGATAGCGACGGCTTTAACCGCAAACTGCGCGAGTTTGAAAGGCTTGAACCAGGTGAAGACGTTATCGAGAACGAATACCTGAACCAGGGCGAAAAGGTATTTACGATGTAAACTAATAAACATGTCATTGCGAGCATAGCATGGCGATCACGAACTGTACACAACACCTGTCAGGTTCGCGATTGCTTCGTTCCTCGCAATGACAATAACTAATTAACTAATTGCAAATTAATCGATGAGATCACTTAAAGGTGAGCATCATCAAAATCAATAAAATAAACAAAACAATGGCAAAACTAAATTTCGGCGGAACTGAAGAAAACGTAGTAACCCGCGAAGAGTTCCCTTTATCAAAAGCTCAGGACGTATTAAAAGATGAAGTTGTAGCAGTAATTGGCTA
>NZ_JBCECK010000303.1:0-2635 GCF_039207105.1 Mucilaginibacter sp. | reverse complement strand
GCATACATATTGAGATTAACGGCCTTTCTTGATCATTCATTTCCGTAAATATGGCTTGAAAGTTCTAATAATTTTTTCTCTGAGCCATATCGCCCAAAATGGATTAGCTTTTACTATTACTTTAAAAATAAAATTACCTGGTTGATTATAGGTATTCCCAAGTTTTTCACTTAATACTAATGCTTTACGAACGTATATCCAACATTGGTGAGCGGCAAGCATATCAACACATATCCATAATTGTTTTGATAATTCGAACGGATATTTAGAGCCATGAGATGTTGCGGTTTTAGCTAATACGTAATAGTTTGCAATAGCGCATTTTAAGCTATTTGAAGATGACATGCTTTTGTTATAACGGTAATTAATACAAGTTATCTCAGGTAAATAATCAAACCTATACCCTTGTTTACCCAAATGCTGATGAAAAGCATTATCCTCGTTATATAATACATATTCATCAAGGTCAAAACCACCTGCTTTTAAAAAAGCTGCTTTGTTATATACTCCAAAATTTACAATCTTATTATTAATTGCATATCTTAATGCATCCTTGTGTAATTCTGTTACATTATAGTTACCAAAGCCTAAAACTTGTTTAGTGGCAAAATCAACATATTTATAATTTAGTAATAGAACTTCGTATCTGTTGCCATAATTTTTTATCCAATTATGAACCAACTCTGTAAAATCAGGCATTAGGTCATCATCCGCATCATGAAAATGGATCCATTCACACTTTGTATATTTAGCCATTTCATTTTTACCGAAAGAGCAACCTTTGTTAACTTTTCCGTTTAATAAAATTGCTCCATACTCTTCAGCTATTTTTGCCGTATTATCATCACTGCAGTCATTATATACTAATATTTCGTCAAATTGGATATTTTGGCTTTTTGCAGAAGTCAGCAATCTGGATAAATATTCTTCTGCGTTATAAGCAGGTATACATAAAGCCAACTTTTCCACTAAACTGCCTTTATCTTATTGATAATCCTTTTCACTAAATATTTAATTAACCTTTTTATGGGTTGAGTATCTAAAAGATTAGATATTAAATATTTTACATCTGTGGGCTTATAAATACTGTTTGTATAAGTATTGGAAGAAGATGGCACAAACTGTTTGATCACCTTATCATAATATTCTAAATTGATCGGTATTAGTTTTTCTGCAGAAAGCAAGGTATCAACTGTATGTATTCCGGCCAAAGCAATTTTTTCATAATCACTTTGACTTAGATTATTAACTAAATCGATACACTCAGCTAATTTATCAATTTTGTTTGCTGAATATTTAAAGCCATTTTTATTATCTTCAATTAAATCTACTGCTCCTGCACCATCGGAACAAATTATAGGTGTGCCAGAAGCCATAAATTCAATACATGTAAAATTAAACATATCCCATGTTGATGAAACGAGACCAAACTTAGCTTTCCGTTGCAGCTGTTTTATTTCGTCATTAGGTTTAGCTTCATTATGTATTATATACTTGTTCCACACATTGGGAAATTCAGCACTTAAAAATCCAATTGTATTTAATTTATCATTATATACAGTATCACGACCAATCCATTTAACGCTAATATTATTCTTTAATAATTGCATTGCTTTACACAACTCTATAGCGCCTTTCCACTTTTGTACTCTGGCTGTTAGTAAACCATTATTATCTCTTTCTGAGAAAGATACTATATGTTTTTCGATATGGCTATAAACTGGTGGTATATAATGAACCTTTTTGTTATTCAAAATATTATTCCAAAATAGTTGATTTGATAGGCTATAAGTGATCAGATAATCACAAAAGGGCAATAATAACATTTCAGTTTGACGGAAGAAATCTGACATCAGTCCCTCTTGCGTAATATCTTCATTCATTGTTATCTGGCCACTGCTTCCATGTAATCTTGTCATAACAGGTTTGTTATGATGTATTACCCATGGAATAAATCCTAATCCAAAATCAGTACATTCAATTATATCGAATTCATTACCTGAATCTGCCTGTTGCCACATGGCCCATGCAGCTGCTATATTATTTCTATACTCCGGTAAAAAATCAAATTTTGTAAATCGTTGTAGATATTCCTTAAACAAAACTGGCTCAAGATATTCTACTTCAATACCTTCATGATTAAACTTAGTAGTATCCTGAATATATCCGCTGCCTACAATAACTTTAATACGTTCGCAATGAGGCTTAATTGCTTTTATATAATGCTGATAATAAGTGGATATTCCTCCTCCAGAATGAGGTATATATTCAGGAATAATGAATAATATTTTCACTATAAGTTATTATGATATCCAGTATTCAATCGCACAAATTCGCCATTTATAATTCCTTTATCAGGCTCTCTAATCTGATTCGTCCAGGTTTCAGTTATACTAAACAAACTTAACTCGGTACCCCATAACCATTCATCATTATCGCCCCATGCCCCTAGCGCCAATGTGTAATCTCCTGGTCTCAATAATTGGGAAGATATACAAAACGTGGCAATAAATTCTCCCGCTTGTAATGTTCTGCCATCTGCAGATTCTCTCAAAGTAAATAATCTGACACCATTATTGTATACAGATACAAAAAATATTATTTTATTAAAACGATGTTGTGCATATCCATATGC
>NZ_JBCECK010000302.1:0-2646 GCF_039207105.1 Mucilaginibacter sp. | reverse complement strand
TTAGGGTTTTTAAGGAAATCAACAATTTCCATTACCTCTTGCTTGGCTTCTTCCAGGCCGGCAACGTCGTTAAATGTTACGGTTACTTGTGCTTCTTTATCAAATAAAGTAGCCTTTGATTTGCCAATGTTAAATATCTGACCACCCGGGCCGCCACCAGAGCCACCGCTCATGCGACGCATAATAAATATCCATACACCTGCAAAAAGGATCACCATAATAACACCCTGAACCAGCCAGTTTGATAAAAAGCTCTCGTGGCCCTGCTCGTATTGAATAGGAACACGTTGGTCTTCTGGCATATCTTTCTCCGCATTTAACACTGATTGCTTTAAGCTTTCATATGATGCATCGGTAAAAGTATACTGAGGGCCGTTGTTAGTAGCATTAAATAAGCGCTGTTCTTTGCCTGCATTGGCATACTGAGGCTTTTTTAGGCTTTCTTTCTTAATATAAACCTCGGCAACAACCAGGTCGCCGTTTTTATAGGCTACCAGTTTTTCAACATCGTTTTGCTTCAGCATAGCCTCAAAATCCTGGAAGTTGATGTTTTTGCCTGAGCCGCCGCTCAACAGTGTAGGTACCAGCAAAAATGCTAAAATAACAATGCCATAAAGCCACATAATGTTGAATTTAGGTGGTTTTGGCGGTGTCTTTTTATTAAGTATCTTCCTGATCGGTTTCGGACTTTCTGATTTATTATCTTTATCTTTCATTTCTTTGTTAGGAGCTCAAACTTACAATCTATAATTTAAAATTTACAAAGGTTTAGTACCATGACTCTTCCCGGAGGCCTTTTGTGACGAATGTTTAAGCACTTTTATATGATTTAATTTCGGCATCGCCCCACAGATCTTCCACGCCGTAAAACTCACGTTTGTCCGTTCTGAAAACGTGGATCACAACATCCACATAATCAAGCAGTATCCACTCCCCATATTCAAGGCCTTCTTTTCGCCAGGGTTCATGTTGAGTTGCTTTGAAAATCTCGTCCTCAATGCTATTAGCTATCGCTTTTACCTGGGTAGCTGAATCGGCATGACAGATCACAAAATAATCTGCCACGGAACTGAATATGTTACGAAGGTCTAACCTTACAATATCGTTCCCCTTTTTTTCCTGTATGCCATGTATGGCAAGCTCAGAAATATAGGTTGATTGATTTAACACTTTGTTTTTTACCATCAAAAAGAATTAGTTTTGAACGTTTTTGAGTTAAAAATTATTATACTTTGCAAAATAACATATTTTCGGGATTATTTGTTGGTCAAAATTTAGTAACAATTAAAGAAGTTGATTCAACCAACACTTTCCTTAAGAATTTACTGTCAAATTCCAAGCCATTGCCTGAAGGTACGGTCATTATGGCAGAAAGCCAATACGCCGGCCGTGGTCAGCAACAAAATAAATGGCATAGCGAACCTGGAAAAAACCTGACATTCAGTATATTGTTGACACCTGGTTTTGTGCCGGTTATTAGCCAGTTTGATCTTAACCGTGTAGTTAGCCTTGGGGTTTTTGATGCTCTGGAAGTTTACCTGGGCGATAAGTTAAAGATAAAATGGCCAAATGATATTTATTATGAGGATCGTAAACTCGGTGGCATACTCATTGAAACCAATATACTCAGCGGGCATATAAAGCATGTCATTATAGGTATAGGCCTGAATATAAACCAGGAAAATTTTGACGCAGGTGCGGGTAATGCCATATCACTAAAACAAATCTTACATAAGGATTATGATTTACGAACAATATTATCAGAAATTTGCGCCCATATTGAGGCTTATTACCTTAGTTTAAAGGCAGGTAGGTTTTCAGCTGTCAGGGAGGTATATTTATCCAGGCTATATTGGTTAAACCAACAAAAGTATTTCAGATCAAATGATCAGGTTTTTGAAGGTATAATCAGGAATGTGAAGGATGAAGGTTTGCTGGTTGTGGAAAATAATAATGAGCTGCAGGAGTTTAGTTTAAAACAAATTGAATTTTTAAATAAATAGTTAAATGAAGAAGATACTGTTGGTAATTGTGGCGCTTGTGATTTGCGCAGGGGCCTATGCCCAGATTGAAACGCCCGTAAGGTGGTCATACGCGGCAAAAAAGTTGAATGATAAAGAAGCCGTTGTGTTTTTAAAGGCTACTATTCAACCCAGCTGGCATATATACTCCCTTAATGTTAAGGATGGCGGCCCAATAAAAACCTCGTTTGAGTTTACTCCTTCAAAATTATACGCACCGGTAGGCAAACCTTCTGAACCGGCTCCGGTAACCAAATTTGAAAAAGCTTTTAACATGAATGTAAGCTACTTTGAAAAAGAAGTGGTTTTTCAGCAAAAAATAAGTCTTAAATCGGCCAAGGCTACAAATGTTACAGGCAAGCTTACCTACATGACCTGTAACGATAAAAAATGCCTGCCACCAGAAGATGTTGATTTTAATATTCCTTTAGGCAAATAATTTACCTTGAGGAAATAGCAATGAAACTTTTCAATAAAATTAACTGGTTGCCAACGTCACTGGCAATAGTATCCATACTGATCATTTTTGGCTTAAATGCCCCAAAGTCTGCTTATGCTGTGCAGAAAAATGGAAAGGATACAACCATATCAACCAGCGATATTCAGTTTACAGATATACCTACCG
>NZ_JBCECK010000301.1:0-2646 GCF_039207105.1 Mucilaginibacter sp. | reverse complement strand
AACAAACAATGGACATTAATTTTTACCTATTACTTATTAGCAGTGTAAGTCAGGTTAAAACTGCTCAATCAAAACAATCAGATAAAAACACATAGCTGACATTTAATAAATATCATGAACTGTAAAGAACATAACTCAATCAACATATATCTACCGGGCTTCGGCTCATTTTAATCCTATCATTTATCATCAACAAAAAAGTAATTATCATGAAAAGTATCATTTTAGCGCTTGTAGCCCTTTCATTATACGGTTGTTCATCAGCACCACAGGCACCACAAGCACCGCCGCCACCATCATTACCGGTTGCAGCCATTACATCTGCTACAGAAACCACTTATCAGGAATATCCTGCATCAATACAAGGTACTGTTAACGTTGAAATACGCCCACAGGTAAGCGGAACTTTAGATAAAGTATTTGTTGACGAAGGCGCTTTTGTAAACGCTGGTCAGCCAATATTTAAAATCAATGAGCAACCTTATCGTGCAGCATTAAATAACGCCCTTGCAGCATTACACGCTGCCGAAGCTTCACAGGTTAACGCGCAATTAGAGGTTGACAAACTTACCCCGCTTGTTCAAAACAAGGTTGTATCGGATTACCAATTAAAAACAGCTAAAGCGGCTTATCAGGTTGCAACAGCCAATATTGAATCGGCTAAAGCTAATGTGGCTACCGCTCAGATCAATTTAGGTTATACCCTGATCAAAGCTCCGGTAAGCGGTTACATTGGTCTTTTAGATAAGAAACAAGGTACATTAGTTGGCCCACAGGATGCTACTTCCCTTACGCAATTATCTGATGTACATGATGTACATGTTTATTTCTCTTTAGGCGAAAAGGATTTTGTAACTTTTAAAGAACAATATCCAGGTCAAACCTTAACCGATAAACTAAAACAATTACCATCAGTATCATTATTGCTGGCAGACGGTACAGAATATACCAAACAGGGTAAGATAGACATTATAGATGGTCAGTTTGATAAAAACACTGGCGCTATAACACTAAGAGCAACTTTTACCAACCCACAAGGTTTATTACGTTCAGGTAACACAGGTAAAGTTCGTTTAAGCCTTGAGCACAAAGATGCTTTGATCGTACCTGAATCTGCAACTATTGAAATGCAGGACAAAGTGTTTGTATTTGCAGTAGGCGATAGCAGCAAGGTTAAAAAACAAGCTATTACCATTGTTGGTAAAAATGGCGACAATTATCTGGTTAAGGACGGCGTAAAAGTAGGCGACCAGATTGTATTAAGCGGCATTGACAAATTACAGGAGGGTATGGTGATCCACCCGGAAAAGGCAGCTGATAAAGTAGCCGCTGTAACAAAAAACTAATATAGATCAGATACAAGAATCAGGAATCAGGATGTAAGAAGAAGAGATGAATAAAGGCATAGGTTGTCTTAGTTCTGGACTCTTAACTCTTGTTTCTAACACTTAAACTTTAAAGTCATGTTTCAGAAATTTATAGAAAGACCGGTACTATCAACTGTTATCTCCATATTATTGGTGATAGTTGGTATACTTGGTTTAACAAAACTGCCCTTAGAGCGGTTCCCTAATATCGCACCTCCGTCGGTATTGGTTTCTGCAGTGTACCCGGGCGCTAATGCCGAGACAATTTTACGTTCCGTGACCCCGTCATTGGAAGAAGCAATTAATGGTGTGGAAAACATGACCTACATGACCTCCACTGCCAGTAATGACGGTACATTGGGTATCACTGTATACTTTCAACAAGGTACTAACCCCGATCAGGCGGCTGTGAACGTTCAAAATCGTGTTTCACAAGCAACAAGCCAGTTACCTGCCGAGGTTGTTCAGTACGGTATTACTACCACTAAACAACAAAACAGTTTTATTGGAGCTATGGGTATCTACTCAGAAGATCCTAAAAAATACGATGCGGTCTTTGTAAATAACTATGCACAGATCAATATCATTCCAGAGATCAAACGTATTCCGGGTGTAGGTTCTGCCAGTGTATTTGGTGGTATTAAAGACTACTCTATGCGTGTTTGGTTGAATCCTACTCAGTTGGCAACTTATAAAATTACACCTGCCGAGGTGATGGCCGCTATACAGGATAAAAACTTAGAGGCCGCTCCGGGTAGATTTGGTGAGCGTAGTAATGAAGCGTTTGAATATGTAATTAAATATAAAGGTAAGCTTACTACACCAGAAGAATATCAGAATATAGCTATCCGCGCAAATGCAGATGGTTCTGTATTACGTTTAAAAGATGTCGCACGTGTAGAATTAGGTGCTTACAGCTATGGTAGCGTGAACCGCTTAAACGGCCATGAGGGTATTACTATTGGTATTATACAATTGGCCGGTTCAAACGCCAACGAAATTCAGATTGCTATTGATAAGCTGATGGTGAAATTATCAAAGGATTTTCCTGTTGGTATCAAATACAATCAGTTTTATCGTACTAAAACGGATCTTGATGAGTCAATTGATCAGGTTGAGCATACCCTGGTAGAAGCGTTTATCCTGGTATTTATCGTAGTATTTATATTCCTGCAGGATTTCAGGTCAACTCTGATCCCTGCTATAGCTGTTCCGGTGGCTATTATAGGTACTTTCTTCTTCATGAACCTTTTCGGTTTCTCGGTTAACTTGTTAACAC
>NZ_JBCECK010000300.1:0-2652 GCF_039207105.1 Mucilaginibacter sp. | reverse complement strand
AACCAACCAGTCGGTGTACACCCTTTGCGATACCACTGCGCCAATGGACAAAGAAGTCTTTGACCTTACGACAAAGATCCCTGATTTTGTAGCTGATGCCAGCGGAATGGACATCACCTTCCACAGGACCTTTGCCGAGGCACAGAGCAAGACCAATGCGATCACTACGCCAATGGCCTATGAGAACGAAGAGCCACAGGTACAGACCCTGTTTGTAAATATCGCCTATGCAGCCACAGGCTGTTTCCGAATAGCTTTCCTTGATATCAGGGTAGAGCACCAGCCGATCATCTTACCGCCGAGCCAGGATGAACTTACGGTATGTGATACCAACGGGCAGGGTATCGGAGAGTTTAACCTTGCAGCCCTGATCCCGGGTATGGTCAATGGCGACCCGGATGTACAGGTAGCATTCTACCTTACCTCAGAAGATGCGGTAAACGGCATCAATGCGATCCCTAACCCGCAGGCGTATATCAATGCTATACCATACATCCAGTTTATCTATGCCGGTGTAACGGATTCAAGGAGCGGATGTACCAACATCACCCCATACGAGCTTAAGCTGATCGTAGAGCCTGCGCCACAGTCGCCGGCCCTTGATGACCTTACCTTCTGTGATGATGCCGATAACAATATCAATGGTACAAAGGTGGTAGACCTAACGGTACAGACGGTAGTTATCGCCGATGCCTTAGGCATTGACCTTAGCGATATCCCTGCACTGTTAAAAGTAGAGTACTACACCACAGAGGCAGGGGCAAGGAGCGGGCTGGCTAACAGGATCACCAATCCAACGACCTATACAGGAACCAACGGTGCCCAGATCTGGGTAAGGGTTGAAGACCCTGATACGCACTGCTTCAGTGTGGAGAGCTTTACCCTTATTATCAACACCCCGCTGGTGCTAACCACACCAACACCATTTGTTAAGTGTAACGAAGCCCTTCCAAACGATGGCCAGACTGAGTTTGACTTAACCCAGAAAGATGATGAGATACTGGGGGCAGCAGGCCAGGGCCAGGGGTATACCGTGCAGTACTATGAGAGTGACCCTAAGACAGGTGCAGCCCCTATAGCTAACCCGACAAATTATACCAACCCGGCGGTGCCTAACCCAAAAACACTGTATGTGAAGGTAACCAACGACCTTGGCTGTGTAAGCTACACGACCCTAACGATCAAGGTGCTTGCCCTTCCTGTACCGGATACCACACCAGACCCACTGGTTATGTGTGATGACAATGCCCCTGATGGAACAGAGGTCTTTGACCTTACCCAGGCAGAGGCAGACATAAAAGACAACGGCAGCAACTATGAGCTAAGCTACTTTACCACAGAAGCAGATGCCAACAATAATGAAAACCCGATAGCTACCCCAACAGCCTATACCAGTGCAAGCGGTACAATCTATGTAAGGGTAGCCCTTAACAACGGCAACCCTGCAGAGCCAAAATGTGCACAGGTGGTAGCCCTGGAGCTAATCGTAAACCCACTGCCACCGATAGCTGACCTTGAACCGTATGCGATCTGTGAGCAGAACACTGATGGGGCGGCCCTATTCGATATCCAGGGGTATGTGAACACAGCCCTTGGGGGCAACACCAGTGGTGAGTACGATGTTGATATCTTTACCGATGCAGCCTTAACCACCCCGGCCGTGCCTGTAAATGCCTACCCTGTAACAGGAGGCAGTGCTACAGTATATGTAAGGGTAGTAAACCTTACTACCAAATGCCAGATCGTAAAAGAGCTTGCCCTTCTTGTAGAGGAATCAGCTATTGCCAATGCAGTTACTACTGAGTTTGATGAATGTGACTATGAAGGTGCTAATGATGGTATCATTACCTGGAACCTTACCCCTGCGGGAACCGATGCCCTTGGCACACAATCCCCTGCAGACTACCAGGTAACGTATTATGAAACGCAGCAGGATGCAGAGAACGCAGAGAATGCGATAGCCAACCCGGCAGCCTATGCCAATACCACGGCTGATGATATGACTATCTGGATCAGGGTAACCAATACAGCTACAGTGAGCAAATGCCACGACATCACCTCATTCACCCTTCATGTGGAAAGGCTTGCAGAGCCTGAGATCACAGGTCCTGATGGAAGCAATACAATATGTGTGGATGCTGATGGCACAACAGACGGCTTACTGCTAAGCAGTGGCATCACACCAAACGGCCATACCTACACCTGGTACAAAAACGGAGTTGAGATCACCGGTGCTGACCCAGCTTCAGGTACCTACCTTGCTATGGAAGAAGGCAACTATGAAGTAGTGGTAACCGGCCCTGCGCCAAATGAGTGTGTATCGGAGCCATCCCCTGTGTTCAGTGTGATCAAATCAGGTATAGCAAGCCCAATCGGCAAAGGTTACTATGTAACGAACTACTTTAGCGATAACCAGGTAATCACAGTAGTGGTTGAAGGTAACGGTCAGTACCAGTACCAGCTTGACAATGGCCCAAGGCAGGATAGCCCTGTCTTTACCAATGTGCCTGCAGGCCCTCACAAGGTAACGGTATATGATGTTAAGACCCAGTTCAGCTGTGGGGAGTTAGTACTTGATGGTGTAAGCATTGTGGACTACCCTAACTTCTTTACACCAAACGGTGACGGCTTCCATGATACCTGGAACATCAT
>NZ_JBCECK010000299.1:0-2653 GCF_039207105.1 Mucilaginibacter sp. | reverse complement strand
GTAGCCGATAACAGCGGAGCTAAAGAAGTTTTAGTGATCCGTGTATTGGGCGGTACTGGTAAAAGGTACGCTTCAATCGGCGATAAGATAGTAGTTACTGTAAAAAGCGCTTTACCTTCAGGTAACGTTAAAAAAGGTACTGTATCAAAAGCCGTAGTAGTACGCACCAAAAAAGAGATCCGCAGAAAAGATGGTTCATACATCCGTTTCGACGATAACGCAGCTGTTTTGTTAAATAACCAGGACGAGCCAAGAGGCACACGTATCTTTGGCCCTGTTGCAAGAGAATTGCGTGAGAAACAATTTATGAAAATTGTATCATTAGCACCGGAGGTATTGTAACATGGAAAAGAAAAAAAACGCACAGCCTGGTAAATTAAAGATCCGCAAGGGCGACCTGGTAAAAGTTATTGCCGGTGATTCAAAAGGAACACAAGGTAAAATAGTTGAGGTAATAGTAGACAAAAACAAGGCTATTGTTGAAGGTGCCAATATGGTATCAAAACATACTAAGCCTAATGCTGCTAATCCAAACGGCGGAATTGTAAAACAAGAAGCTGCTATACATATTTCAAACCTAATGCTGGTTGATCCTAAAACAGGTAATACAACCCGTGTTGGCCGTAAGAAAAACGATGCCGGCAAATTAGTAAGGGTAGCAAAAAAATCAGGGGAGGAAATTAAGTAATGACTTACGTACCAAGATTAAAAACAAAATATAAGGACGAGATACGTACCGCGCTGAAAGATAAATTTCAGTACAAAAGCGTAATGCAAGTTCCTAAATTGGAGAAAATTGCCATTAACCAGGGTGTAGGTGGTGCTACAACCGACAAGAAATTGATCGAGAACACCATCACTGAGTTAACTACCATTACTGGTCAGCAGGCAGTTGCTTCAAAATCTAAAAAAGATATCTCAAACTTTAAATTACGTAAAAACATGCCTGTAGGCGTACGTGTAACTTTACGTGATAATACAATGTATGAGTTTTTAGATCGTTTGATCGCTGTAGCTTTGCCACGTATCCGTGACTTCAAAGGTATCAACGATAAAGGTTTTGACGGAAGAGGTAACTATACATTAGGTATATCTGAGCAAATCATATTCCCTGAAATTAACATTGACAAGATCAATAAAATTCAAGGTATGGATATTACCTTTGTAACCTCCGCAACTAACGATGTTGAAGCATTGGAGTTGTTGAAACAATTTGGATTACCATTTAAAAATCAAAATAGCAATGGCTAAAGAAGGTGTAAAAGCACGTGAAATTAAACGCGCTAAATTGGTTGCTAAATACGCAGAGAAAAGAGCAGCCCTTAAAGAAGCCGGCGATTATATTGGCTTAGATAAATTGCCTAAAGCTTCATCAGCGGTAAAATTACATAACCGTTGTAAATTAACCGGCCGTCCTCGTGGTTATATGCGCCAGTTTGGCATCTCACGTGTTACATTCCGTGATATGGCATTAGCTGGTAAAATACCGGGAGTAAAGAAAGCAAGCTGGTAAAAAATATCAATGTTCAAAAGTAAGGATTCAAAACATCGTAAAATACGTTTTGAATTCTTACTTTTGCGCTTTGCTTTTTAAAAAAGAATTAACCGATGGCAGGTCGTTCCGGATGTTACGGAAAGGAAACCACCGTCATAACACAATAAAATGAATACAGATCCAATCGCAGATTATCTTACAAGAGTAAGGAATGCTATTAAAGCCAACCATAGGGTTGTTGAAATTCCTGCATCAAATCTGAAAAAGGAAATCACGAAAGTGCTTTTCGACAAAGGTTACATTGCCAATTACAAGTTTGAGGAAGTTGGTCCGCAAGGCAGCATTAAAGTTGCATTAAAGTACCACCCGATAACTAAAATTTCTGCTATCCGTAGCATACAGCGCATCAGTAAACCAGGTTTGAGAAAATACGCAGGCACATCAAACATGCCAAGAGTATTAAATGGTTTAGGAATCGCTATCCTGTCAACTTCAAAAGGAGTAATGACTGATAAAGAAGCGCGTCAGCAAAATGTTGGTGGCGAAGTTTTATGCTACGTTTATTAATAGAAGGAAATTAAGCAATGTCAAGAGTAGGAAAAGCACCGATAGCACTGCCTGCAGGAGTTACTGTTACTGTATCAGCTGAGAATGTTGTTACTGTAAAAGGTCCTAAAGGTCAGTTAGAGCAAGCGGTTGATAGCGATATCACCATTGCACAGGAAGACGGCAACTTATTAGTTCAGCGCCCGTCTGATCAAAAACGTCATAAAGCGTTACACGGTTTATACCGCGCGCTTTTAAATAACATGGTAGTAGGCGTTACAGAAGGTTACAAAGTACAGCAAGAATTAGTTGGTGTAGGTTACCGTGCTACCAATACAGGTAATACTTTGGATTTAGTGTTGGGTTACTCTCACCACTACGTATTTGAATTACCAAAAGAAATTAAAGTTACAACCACTGCTGATAAGGGTAAAAACCCAACCATCATCTTGGAATCAATAGACAAACAACTTATTGGTCAGGTAGCAGCGAAGATCCGTTCGTTACGTGCACCAGAGCCTTACAAAGGTAAAGGTATCAAGTTTGTTGGCGAGGTATTAAGAAGAAAAGCAGGTAAATCAGCATCTAAAAAATAATCGTCATGGCAGCTAA
>NZ_JBCECK010000298.1:0-2683 GCF_039207105.1 Mucilaginibacter sp. | reverse complement strand
CTTCAACCCTGATAGGGTAGCTGAAATAGGAGAGAGCATAAAGTTTAGTGATTTTGCCGGTAATGGTTTTGAAGATCTGCAAACTGCCATTGGTAAAGAAAATTTTGATGCAATACTAAAAACGGGCGACTTTACACCAGACAGCGGATTTTTGAATTTGCACAAAGGAAGCGATGGTTTGCGGTTATACTTTAGCAAAAAAGGTAATACCATATTGGTTTTTGCTTATGGCGAATTTCAACCCACCCGCTATAAACTTTACCTGGAAGGTATCTGGAAAATAAATTAACATTGAAAATCTTATAAACAACAAAGCCCGGCAAAAACCGGGCTTTGTTGTTTATGGGTAATATTAATTACCATACTTTTATCCTGTCTTCAGGTTTTTTATACATTTTATCGCCGGGTTGTATGTTGAAGGCTTTATACCAGGCATCAATATTGGTTAACGGTGCATTGGTGCGGTACTGTTCAGGCGAGTGCGGATCTGTTAGGATGCGCTGCGCCGCCGCCTCAGGGCGTTGTGAACTGCGCCAAACCTGTGCCCATGATAAAAAGAAACGCTGGTCGGCCGTAAAGCCATCTATCTTTTTATTTTCCTGGCCTTGTTTGGTTTTTTTGTACGCTTCGTAAGCAATGTTTACGCCACCAAGATCGGCCAGGTTTTCGCCGAGTGTTAATTTGCCATTTACGTGCAGGGTGTCAACAACGGTAAAGGCATTGTACTGTTCAACTACTTTATTGGCGCGTATTTTAAATTTATCGGCATCGGTTTTTGTCCACCAGTCGCGCAGGGTGCCATCAGCATCAAACTGGCGGCCCTGATCATCAAAGCCGTGGGTCATTTCATGGCCTATTACCGCGCCTATGCCACCGTAATTTACAGCATCATCGGCCTTAAAATCAAAGAACGGGAACTGCAATATACCGGCCGGAAACACAATTTCGTTATTGGTTGGATTATAATAAGCGTTAACGGTTGGTGGGGTCATTCCCCAGCGGGTTTTATCAACCGGTTTGCCTAAACGGCTTACATTAAAATTATAGCGCCAAACCGACAGATTGTGGAGGTTACCTACATAATCGTTACGGTCAATAACTACACCATCATATTTTTCCGAATTATCAGGATAGCCTATTTTATCGGTAAAGGCTGCCTGCTTTTTAATCGCGCGTTCTTTAGTTTCGGGGCTCTTCGATTCCAGGCGGTTAATACGGTCGCCAAGGGTTCCTTTCAAATTATTCACCAGGTTTACCATGTATTGCTTGGCGGCAGGAGTAAAGTATTTTTCAACAAACAACTGACCCAGTAGTTCGCCCAGGCTTCCATCAACCAAAGCACTCATGCGTTCATTAAGAGGTGTTTGTACTTTTTGACCGGTTAATACTTTGTTAAAATCAAAATTAGCGTTTACAAATGATGAGCTCAGGGCTGGTGCCATACCTTTCAGTATGCTCCACTTTAAATAAATCTTCCAGTTATCAACAGGGGTAACGGCCAGTAAAGAGTCGGTTGTTTTAAAAAATGCGGGCTGCCCAACCAGAACGGTATCCTGACCTTCGGCTTTCATCTGGGGCAATAGTTTCACCCAGTTTAAATGCGGTGTGGTTTTGCTAAAGGCATCAACCGAAAATTTATTATAGGTAACGTTAGGGTCGCGCATGGCTACACGGCTTAATTGTGCTTTGGCCAATGTAGTTTCAATGCTCCAAATAATGGCTGCATTTTTAACAGCCTCGTCGTTGCCGCTACCTGTCAGGGTAAATAAGGCAACAACATATTTTTTGTAGGCATCCTGTATACCTTTAGTACGGGTATCGGCCTTTAAATAATAATCACGATCTGGTAGCGTAGTACCTCCCTGATCGAGCCCGGCAACATATTTATTTACATTTTTTTCATCCTGACCAACACCAAACCTGAACAACGGACTACCTTCGCCGTTAACACGCTGATAGGTTAGCTCGTTTACCACATCATCAAGACTGCTTATTTTATCAATGCGTTGTAAATCGGGTTTAATAGGGTCATAGCCCCGTTTTTCGATGGTTACGCTGTCCATACCGCTGGCGTATAGATCGCCAACGCGTTGCTTTAAACTTCCTTTAGGTTGTGTGGCCGATTGGGCGCTTACTTCACTAAGCAGGCCCAATAGTTTATCGGTATTTTCCTGGCGAAGAATATTGAAGCTGCCCCAGCGTGTTTCTTTAGCGGGTATAGCATTTTGTTTGATCCAGTTGCCATTGGCATAGTCAAAAAAATCATCACCAGGTTTAATACTGGTATTCATGTTGGCCGGATCAATAAATTTTTTCGGAACGGCTTGCCTATGGCCGGGTTTGGGGGATGTACCGCCATCGGCAGCAAAGCTATTAGCCGACAAGGTTAGAGAACCCGCCAGTATTACATAGTAAGGTAACTTTAATTTCATATAAAATTTAAAAATTAAAGTTACTGAAATCCGCTATATGAATGCAAGCTGTAGTGGTGAGGGGCTTAACGGTTAAACCAGTTTATAAAAAAAGAGAGCCGTGACCTTTTTAATATATCTATCCAAACACGGTGCAGATCCATTGATTTCATGGCCATTAAGGTTAATTATTTATAAAAACGGCCTTATTGTAAAATTATTGTGAAGGTGTTGAGTGTTGAGTGTTGAGTGTTGAGTGTTGAGTGTTGAGT
>NZ_JBCECK010000297.1:0-2692 GCF_039207105.1 Mucilaginibacter sp. | reverse complement strand
TCGGTATTTCCTCCCGTACGCCCTGTATTTTCTATTCATGGCTCGGTTATGCCATCGATTGCAGCCGAATTACAGCTTAAGGTTGGCATACCGGTTACCTATAAGGCCGGCGATCAACCCAACAACGCTTTATCATTAAATGTGCTTAACCCGGGCGAGGTAGCGGCTACCGCCGGAACATCGGGGGTTATATATGGCGTAAGCGATCAGCTGGGTTTCGATCCGCAATCGCGGGTAAATACTTTTGCGCATGTAAACTATACGCATGAGTTGCCGCGCATGGGTGTGTTGCTTTGTATAAACGGCACGGGCAGTTTGTATCGCTGGACGAAAAACTTATTTGGCACCACCATAGGCTATCATCAAATGAATGACGAAGCCGCCACAGTAAAATTGGGCAGCGAAGGCCTGCGTATTTTGCCATTTGGCAACGGTGCCGAGCGTATGCTGAACAATAAACTGGTAGGGGTACACCTGCACCATATCGACCTGAACCTGCATACCCGCGCGCATATTTTCCGTGCCGTGCAGGAAGGTATTGCCTGTGCTTTCCGTTACGGGCTTGATATTATGCGCAAAAACGGTATGAGTCCAACCGTGATACGCGCCGGTCGCAGCAACCTGTTTTTAAGCCGCCTGTTTACCGAAACATTTGTGAACGTAACAGGCGTGCCCGTTGAGCTTTACCAGAACGACGGCAGCGCCGGGGCCGCATTGGGCGCGGGCATAGGGGCGGGCATATTCGCGTCGGCCGCCGAAGCATTTGCCAACGCCAAACCGCTTGAACTGGTTGAACCATCAGCACAAACTATGGAACCTGTTTACCAGGAATGGAAAACCCTGCTCGAACGCGAACTGAGCATTAATTAATACCTAAACTTTATCATAACTCACACATTCACTAATTCAAAATATCAATAAATAATTATATGGGCGTAACAACCGGAAACACAGAATTTTTTAAAGAGATCGGTCAGATAAAATATGAAGGCCTTCAGTCAGACAACCCTTTAGCCTACAGGTGGTACGATGCAGATAAAGTTATAGCAGGCAAAACCATGAAAGATCATCTGCGCTTCGCAGTATCTTATTGGCACTCGTTCTGCGGTACCGGCGCCGATCCGTTTGGCGGCCCTACGCATGTTTTCCCATGGGATGCAAAAAGCGATGCCGTTGAGCGTGCTAAAGATAAAATGGATGCCGCTTTTGAATTTATCACCAAATTAGATCTGCCATACTATTGTTTCCACGACATTGATGTGGTTGATTACACCAATGACATTAACGAGAACGAACGCCGCTTACAGGCATTGGTTGAATATGCCAAACAAAAACAAGCCGCAAGTGGTGTAAAACTGCTTTGGGGCACGGCCAACGTATTCAGCCACAGCAGGTATATGAACGGTGCCTCAACCAATCCCGATTTTCATGTATTGGCGCATGCAGGTGCACAGGTGAAAGCCGCAATTGATGCTACCATTGCTTTGGGTGGCGAGAACTACGTTTTCTGGGGTGGCCGCGAAGGTTACATGTCGTTACTAAATACCGATATGAAACGCGAGCAGGAGCACCTGGCCCGCTTTTTACATACCGCTAAAGATTACGCCCGCAAACAAGGCTTTAAAGGTACTTTCTTTATCGAGCCAAAACCATGCGAGCCAACCAAGCATCAGTATGATTATGATGCGGCAACTGTATTGGGCTTTTTACAGAAATACGACCTGCTGAATGATTTTAAACTGAATCTGGAAGTAAACCACGCTACTTTAGCGGGCCATACCTTCCAGCACGAATTACAGGTAGCTGCCGATTCGGGCCTATTAGGTTCTATTGACGCTAACCGCGGCGATAACCAGAACGGCTGGGACACCGACCAGTTCCCGAATGATATTACCGAAGTAACTGAATACATGCTGATCATTTTAGAAGCCGGTGGCTTTTTAGGCGGCGGTATAAACTTTGATGCCAAGATACGCCGTAACTCAACCGACGCGGCCGACCTGTTCCACGCGCATGTGGGCGGTGTTGATGTGTTTGCACGTGCATTGGTAATTGCCGATCAGATCCTGCAAAAATCAGAGTACAAAAAGATCCGTAAAGACCGTTACGCGTCGTTTGATGGTGGCCAGGGCAAAGCCTACGAAGAAGGCAAGCTGTCATTAGAAGACCTGCGCCAGTACGCTGCCGAAAACGGTGAACCAAAGGCAGCCAGTGGCCGCCAGGAATATTTAGAGAACCTGATTAACCGTTATATATAATAACAATTACGTAGGTTGTGTGTGGCCTTGCCGGGGTGCCGGCAAGGCTTTTTTTTATCATGATTTCCTTGATTGGGAGGGATCATCAGGATTTTCCTTTTGGAATTCACTGATTGATTTTTGATTTCTCCGATTTCTCCCGAAACTCTGCTTATTCTCTTGATGAAATGACATGCTCTGTGTAGCTCCGTGCCTCCTCCGTATCTCTGCGGTTAAAGAGCCAGCATGTTATCAATTCAAAAACACCTCATCAACCAATAACCAGCCCTGATTTTTGCACTTGATATGCAGGTAACTTACCGGTGTTGCTTTAAAATCGCAAAACGTATCAGTTGCTACCGATTGCCCCGGTACCGGTGGCGTAACGCCTTTGGCTGTGCCCAATAGTTTAAGGTGATCTTTATCGGGCCCGCCCCAAACTTCAACAGTAGCCG
>NZ_JBCECK010000296.1:0-2694 GCF_039207105.1 Mucilaginibacter sp. | reverse complement strand
CAATGGTAAGCTTGATTGCCGCTTACTGGAATATGAGCTGTATGAAGGCAGCAAACGTGAACCAAAAGAAGTATAAATGAAGAAGATCCTGTTTTTAACTATAGCTATTTTATCATCTGTTTATTGCAAGGCTCAAACCGAACTGGCATTCCCGTTTCAGGGCGGAGCACCCGTTATGAATCGTTTTTTTAAGGATAGTCTGGTGGTATCGCCGGATATTATTAAAAAGAAAGCCACTGGTACAGCGGTATTCAAATTTACTGCCGATACCAAAGGAACCATTAAAAAGATCATTGTTTATTATGCCGATGATTATATTTTGACCGGGCCTATTATTGAGGCATTAAAAAAATCAAATCATAAATGGGTTATCCCTGATCATGAAAAATTTCATGATTTTATTATCCCTTTTTCCATCAGCTTTAACCCTCCTGCTATGGCCAGCAACGCTACCATTAAGGAGGCTTATCAATTTTATAGTAATCGCAAGCCTATTATATCCTACAATCAGGTTCCGCTGGAGTATGCTACACTGCTGCCAACAGTTGTGGTAAGCTATGATGTGCAGGAATAGGAAAAGCCTGATCAATTATTAAAAAGGTCATCCCTGAATGGGATGACCTTTTTTGCTTTACTAATAGGCCAATAACTTCTCCATCGTTTCCTGAAGCCTTGCTTTTGCCAAAAACTGATCTTCCAGGGCTTTATTCATCGGTATAGCCGTATCCAGGCTGCCGCAACGCATTACCGGTGCATCCAGGTATTTAAAACAATACTCGGCTATGTGGGCCGCTATTTCGGCGCCAAAACCGCTGGTTAAAGTATCTTCATGTAAAACCAATACCCTACCGGTTTTTTGTACGCTTGCCTCAACGGCCTGCGTATCCCAGGGCAGCAAACTGCGCAGATCAATAATCTCGATAGATTGTTCAGGATGTTTTTCAGCATACTCCAGCGCCCAGTGCACTCCCAATCCAAAAGTTATGATGCTGGCTTGCTGGCCCTGTTTTACAGTATTTGCTTTTCCAATTTCTATGAGGCAATCGTTATCGGGTACTTCGCCGCTAATGCTGCGGTAAAGGTATTTGTGTTCAAAGTAAATTACCGGGTTCGGGTCGTCAATGGCGGCCAGTAGTAAACCCTTAGCATCCGCAGGAAAAGCCGGGTACACTACTTTAAGTCCGGGAGTCTTGGTAAACCAGGCCTCGTTACTTTGTGAGTGAAACGGCCCGGCTCCGGTACCCGCGCCCGTTGGCATACGTACTACCATATCCACAGCCTGCGCCCAGCGATAGTGCGTTTTAGCCAGGTTATTAATAATTTGGTTAAAGCCGCAGGTAACAAAATCAGCAAATTGCATCTCGACAATAGCCTTATAGCCGTTTAACGCCAGTCCCATACCGGCGCCAACCACCCCCGATTCACATATGGGCGTATTGCGCACTCGGGCTTTGCCAAATTCTTCTACAAAGCCTTGTGTTATTTTGAACGCGCCGCCATACTCGGCAATGTCCTGCCCCATGATCACCAGGTTGGGATATTTGTGCATGGCCTGCCTTAAACCATCGCTTATAGCATCAATATAACGCTTGTTGCTTGCAGGGATGGTAGATGGCTGAGTCGCCGGAAACTGGTAGGGGTGATACATATCCTGTAGCTCAGTGGCTATATCAGGATTGATATCCTCCTCAGCATAAACCTTTTCAATCTCGGCCTCAATAAGGGCAGTCGTCTCTTTTCTTATCGCAGGAACCTCTTCAGGTTTCAACACACCTTCGCCCAATAAGTAACGTTCAAAATTGATAACAGGGTCTTTACCGGCCCACCACTCAAATAAATTCTCAGGAACATATTTTGTACCCGATGCCTCTTCATGACCACGCATCCTAAAGGTCATACACTCTATCAAAACCGGTCGTGGGTTCTCACGGATGCTTTTGTTAATATCATTAATGGTATGGTAAACCTCCAGTATGTTATTGCCATCAATCCTTCGGCCCTCCATACCATAACCTATCGCCTTATCTACCAAACTATGACAGCCATATTGCTCATTAACCGGGGTTGAAAGTCCGTAGCCATTGTTCTCGATCAAAAATATAACCGGTAGTTTCCATACAGAAGCAATATTCAGTGCTTCGTGAAAATCACCCTCGCTGGTAGCGCCCTCGCCGGTAAATACAAGGGTTGACCTTTTGCGTTCAGCTAAAACATCGGCAAGGGCAATGCCATCGGCTAAGGCCAGCTGTGGCCCCAGATGCGATATCATACCGATGATCTTGTATTCCTGCGTACCGAAATGGAAAGACCGGTCGCGCCCCTTGGTAAAGCCCGAAGCCTTGCCTTGCCATTGCGCCATCAGGCGCGACAGCGGTATATCTCTTGAGGTAAAAACCCCCAGGTTGCGGTGCATGGGCAAAATATATTCATCATTTTGCATGGCCAGCGTACTGCCAACGGAAATGGCTTCCTGCCCTATTCCTGAAAACCATTTGCCAATTCGGCCCTGCCGCAAAAGAATCAGCATTTTCTCTTCAACCAGGCGTGGCATTAACAATTTTTTGTAAAAAAGTGTTAAATTTTCGTTATTCAGGGTTTTACGGTCAAAAATCATAACGTAAAACTACTGAAGTTTTTAAAACTTTGTATGTTTGGCAATCCTATCTGAAAACTATGAAAAGATTCGGTTTTTTA
>NZ_JBCECK010000295.1:0-2727 GCF_039207105.1 Mucilaginibacter sp. | reverse complement strand
GGAAGATAGAAGCGCTATACCAATAGTTAAAAACAGGTTTAGGTTAATTAAAAATTTCAATTTCATTTATGAACTAATTTAGAATTTATTTTTAGATTAGTAAATCTTTTTTCTCAAATGAAATTTTCAAAAAACCTTATTACAGCAAAAGTAAAAGCTTATACGCTTACCGAAATTTTAGTGGTACTGGTTATAATCGGTATACTTGTGTTGCTGGCCATGCCTGTTTTATTGCCATTAATAACCAAGGCAAAAAGCACTGAAGCAAAAGTGCAGTTAGAACATGTACATACGCTCGAAAAAAACTTTTTCTATGAACATTCCAAATATTCGGCAGACTTAACCGAGATAGGTTTTGTACAGGAAAAACTGAGCAGCGACGGTAAAGACGGACGAGCTAATTATCGTATAGATATCAGTAATTCAGGTAATACCAACTTTACTGCCCGTGCTACGGCCATTGTTGATTTTAACGGTAATGGAACATTTAATGTGTGGGAGATAGACCAGAACAAAAATTTAAGAGAAGTAACCCCTGACTAAGTGTTGTTGTTTATACGCGTTTTAATCATGGCCGTACTAACCTGCATTTTTGTGCAGGACATGCGTTCAAGAGCGGTTTAT
This sequence comes from Mucilaginibacter sp., assembly GCF_039207105.1. Lineage (GTDB taxonomy): Bacteria > Bacteroidota > Bacteroidia > Sphingobacteriales > Sphingobacteriaceae > Mucilaginibacter. The sequence continues at coordinate 2,103 of NZ_JBCECK010000295.1, read as the reverse complement.
TGGCTGTTATTTCCGGTACTTATTTTGCTGTTTATTGCTGAAAGATCACTGCAATTATCTTTCACAGCATTATTGGGGCCAACGCTTATTAATATCAGCTTTTTAAGCGCACAATTATTTTTGTTATGGTTTTGGTTTTCTTTCCGTAGAAAGCAATCAGTTGATCTGACCGGGCAATTACTTGGCCTTGGCGATATTTTATTTCTTGTAAGTATTGCCTTTTGCTTCTCAATTCTTAATTTTATCATCTTTTATGTAATAAGCCTGCTGTTAATTGCCATAGGCTGGCTTTTATGGCAGACTTTTTTGAAAGAGGAAAATAAATTTTTGCCTTTGGCGGGGTTACAAGCATTTTTACTGATGCTTTGCCTGATAGCCGATTGGTTATCTTCGGTGATTAATTTAACAGATGACCAATGGGTACTAAACCTTATCATGTAATATGAGTGTTACTGATGATATTTTATTGCTAACCGATATGGTTCACCTGGTCACTAAAGATCAGGCATGGCATTATCGCATTCTACCAAAAGGGCGTGTAGATGACACATTCATACTATATTCTGAAGTTGGCAGTAACGAAACAGAACTGCTCCCTGAACTGGAAGTACTATTTAATACAACAATAATTCTTGAGCCTTTACCGGCACAACAAGTAGCCCGTTTATTATCCAAATACTATATTAAAGATAATGCCGCCCAGGGAAGCTCGCATATACAATCGGCCAATAATGCGGATGATTTCTTGATGAACCTGATAGCGGAAGCAAAAAGTCTTAAAAGCAGTGATATCCATATAGAAGTTTATGAGCAAAAATGCCGTGTGCGGATACGTATCGACGGTATGATGGTTGAGCGATATTTATTGAAACGGGATGATTATCCTGCATTGGTTAATAAGATCAAGATCATAGCTAACCTTGATATCGCCGAAAAGCGTTTACCTCAGGATGGGCGTATCAACTTTAAGCATCACGACCAGCAGTTTGATATACGCGTATCGGTATTACCAACGCTGCACGGTGAAAAAGTAGTTTTACGTTTATTGAATAATGATACTACAGCTATAGATCTTAATACGCTTGGGTTTTCAGCTTTTGATTTAGAAAATTATTTGCAGGGAGTGAAACGGCCCAATGGTATTATTTTGATGAGTGGCCCTACGGGCTCAGGTAAAACCACCACTTTATACGCCACTTTAAAGCTGTTAAATAAAGAAACCCGGAATATCCTTACTATCGAAGATCCGATAGAATATACACTTGAAGGCGTTAACCAGGTACAATTAAAAGAATCGATAGGTTTAGGTTTTGCTTCGGCTTTGCGTACATTTTTGCGGCAGGACCCCGACGTAATTATGGTGGGTGAGATACGTGACCCTGAGACAGCGAATATGGCTATTCGTGCCGCGCTTACCGGACACCTGGTGCTATCAACCATCCACACCAACTCGGCCTGGGGAACTATATCCAGATTAATAGATATGGGAATACCCCCTTTTTTAGTTGCCAATACACTTAACACAGCGGCTGCACAAAGGCTTATTCGTTTACTATGCCCGCATTGTAAACAGGAAAAACCATTTGATTTTAACTTGTATCCCAAGCAGTTTAAACCCTACCATGAAGTGATTGCGCATCAAACGCCTACCGGCTGCGAGCAATGTTATTACACGGGGTATAAAGGGCGTAAAGCTGTGTATGAAGTTATCCCCATTGATCAGGATCTTTCTTTGGAAATAAAGAACGGAAATATGTATATTCAAAGTTTTTTAAAAGAGAGAGGTGTGCAAACGCTGGCGGAAAATGCCTTTAACTTATTTGCTGAAGGACATACATCCATTGAAGAGATATATCCCCTTTTATTTAATTATTGATTTTTTATTGATGCCTAAAACCTTTATCCGTACGTTAGTAGTTTATCTGTTACTGCTTTGCCCTTTATACCTATCGGCGCAGGATCAGCAAGATCGAATACAGGTTATTCAGGAAAAGTTGAATACTTTATCGGCAAAAGTGCCGGGCTTAAATCACAAAGTACAACTTTTGGTAACAGGTATTTCATTACAGGAATATCTAAGCGCTTTATCACGCTCCAATAATT
>NZ_JBCECK010000294.1:0-2820 GCF_039207105.1 Mucilaginibacter sp. | reverse complement strand
GTTAAAGGCCGACCGCACATAAAAATCAGTGGTGTAAAAATGGCTCAGTATTTCTACCTCTGCCTGGCACTCTTCTACAAACTCACGTTTCAGGCCGTCTATCAACCCCTCACCTATTTCAAGGCCACCTCCGGGGAATTTGATGAAGCGATGGCCATATTCCTGCTCATCGCTGATCAATACCTGATTTTGCTCATTAATAAGCAAGCCATATACACGTACATTAAAATACTCCATTTATTCAAAGTGTTTTTTATTGCGCACCACATTTTCCATTGTCCAGGCTATAGTTTCTGTTTGCGCTTCAGACCGTATGGGGCAATTGGGCATGCTGCAATAGTGGCAGCATTCAGGTACACAAGGGTCGGTATGAATGAATAATTCTGTTTTGATGCCAACCTCTTTATTGATCATCACCTCCACCAATTTTATTTCGGCGTGTGCCGTGTTCAGGTCATAATAGCTGGGCAACGTCATGTGGCAATCAATATGCAATTCGTTACCATACTTCTGGGCACGCAGGTTATGTACATCAATCCATGATTCGCGGCGTTTTTCACTTAGCACGCTGATAATATCAGTAACCACCTGAAAATCGGCTTCATCCATTAAACCCGCTACCGATTTTCGGATCAGCTTATAAGCACTGAATATAATATACAGTGCCACCAATATAGATAAAGCACTATCCAACCACAATATCCCGGTAAACCTGATGAGCAATAAGCCCGCTACCAAACCAATACTGGTTACCATATCGGCAATTAAATGTCGGCCATCCGCATCAAGGGTAATGGAACGCAATGATTTACCCTTCTGTATCATATAATATCCTAACCCGCCATTAACAATGCCCGTAGCTCCTATAATAAAAGCACCGGTAAGCAAGTCATGGATAATGTTGGGATAAAAGAAACTATAAACGGATTTTACAATGATGATAACCCCGGCAATGCCAATGAGTGCCCCTTCGATGAAAACGGAAAAAAACTCAACTTTGCCGTGCCCATACGGATGGTTCTCGTCGCGGGGTTGCGCGGCCAGGTAAATACTAAAAAAGGCAAAAGAGCTTGCTATTACGTTTACAACGCTTTCGGCGGCATCGGTAAGTACAAAATTAGAGGCTGTTAAAAAGTATGCGCCGAACTTCGCCAACATCAGAACAGTGCCTGTAATGAGCGAGATTAATATGATCCTTTTCTGTTCTTTCAAGCTCTTATAAGTTAAAGCCTCACCCTGCCCTATCCAAGGGAGAGAGTTCAAAACCTTAGTTAAAGTCCTCTCTTTTGGAGAGGATTTAGGTGAGGCTAAGTTGCGTTGGCAAATTTATAAATAACAACCGTAAGTAGCAGTAAAGTTATTTTCTATATTTGCCGCGATAACATAATTTATATGAGCGCATTAAGTACCCGGATCAATAACTTGTCCGAATCTGCAACAATTAAGATGGCCAAAATGGGCCGCGAACTTGCCGCTAAAGGTGTTGACGTGATCAGCCTTAGCTTTGGCGAACCTGACTTTCATACCCCCGAGCACATTAAGGAGGCTGCCAAGCAGGCTATGGATAAAAACCTGACCTACTACACACCAGTAGCCGGTTATCCTGATCTGCGCAAAGCGGTAGTTGCCAAATTGAAGAACGAGAATAACCTTGATTATGACTTTAGTCAGATTGTGGTATCAACCGGTGCAAAGCAAGCCATTGCCAACGCGGTACTATGCCTTGTAAATCCGGGTGAAGAGGTGATTATTCCTACTCCTTACTGGGTATCATATTCTGAAGTAGTTAAACTTGCCGAAGGTGTGAGCGTTTTTATTAATACTACTGTTGAGCAAAACTTTAAAATAACACCAGAACAGTTAGAGGCTGCTATTACGCCTAAAACAAAACTTTTCATGTTTTCGTCACCATGTAACCCTACAGGTAGTGTTTACAGCAAGGAAGAACTGGAAGGCCTGGCTAAAGTATTTGAGAAAAACCCTCATGTATACATCCTAAGCGACGAGATCTATGAGCACATTAACTTTGTTGATAAGCATGAGTCAATAGCTCAGTTTGATTATATTAAAGACCGCGTGGTGATTATTAACGGATGGTCAAAAGCGTTTGCTATGACCGGCTGGAGAATTGGCTACACTGCCTCAAACTCAGAAATTGCAGCTGCCTGCGATAAAATGCAAGGCCAGGTTACCTCTGGTACCTGCTCTATAACCCAGCGTGCAGGTGTTGCCGCTTATGAAGGTGGTTTAGAGAGCGTGTTGGAGATGCGTGCTGCTTTCAAAAAACGCCGCGATATTGTTTACAAACTATTGAGCGAAATTGAAGGCATCAAAGTTAACCTGCCTGATGGCGCTTTTTATTTCTTCCCGAATGTAACTTCATTCTTTGGCAAAAGCTACAATGGCAAAACCATTAAAGATGCTGATGACCTGAGCATTTACTTGTTGGAAGAGGCTCATGTAGCCACTGTAGGCGGCGACTCATTCGGTGACACTACTTCTATCCGCCTATCATACGCCGCTGCCGAAGATAAACTGATTGAAGCTATGCGCAGAATCAAAGAAGCGTTGGGTAAATTAGCATAAGATCAGAATTTTCAGAATCAAAGAATTGACAAAATTTAACTTTCAATTCTGAAAATTTTAAAATTCTCTGAATTCTGATTCCGACAAAACAAAAAGCCCCGGAGCAAATGCTCCGGGGCTTTTTGTTTTAGGTTTAAGTAAAATTACAACCCAAATCCGTAGGCTATGCGTAAACCAACTGTACCGTAGTTATTGCTCTGGCCTGAATAATTTTCATAACGTACACCAACATCC
>NZ_JBCECK010000293.1:0-2843 GCF_039207105.1 Mucilaginibacter sp. | reverse complement strand
AAGTCGATTATAAAGAATTTGAACAATGGTTTAATAAAAAAGCTGCTGCTAATGAAAGTGCTTTTATCACTACAAGTGGAAATTTGATACAAGGATTTCTGTATCTTAAAATAGAAGATGAAGAAATCACAGATGTTGATCCGGTTTTGACTAAGGCAAAAAGGGTAAAAGTTGGAACATTTAAAATAAACCCACATGGAACAAGACTTGGAGAAAGGTATATAAAGAAAATGTTTGACTATGCCATAGTTAACGGTGTTGATTCAATTTATGTAACAATTTTCAGTAAACATGCTGGGTTAATCCAACTGTTTCAGAAATATGGCTTTGAAATTAAAGCTAAAAAAACAACTCAAAATGGAATTGAAGAGGTACTGGTCAAAGAATTATTATCTGAAAAAGGTGATGTTTGTGTTGATTACCCATTGATAAAAAGACAAAAGACCTCGAAATATCTATTATCTATATATCCACAATTTCATTCAAGACTATTCCCGGATTCGTTGTTAAATTCCGAAACTTATGATATCATAAAAGATATTTCTCATACAAATAGCATCCACAAGATTTATATATGTTATATGAATGTATCTATATTAAAAACGGGAGACAATATCATTATTTATAGGACTTCTGATGGAAATGGTCCTGCGTATTTTAGATCAGTTGCTACATCTGTTTGTGTTGTTGAAGAGTTAAAATCGAAAAAAGACTTTAAAGATGTTGATGATTATTTAAAATACTGTAGAGATTATAGCATTTTTGACGAAAATGAATTGAAAAGTTTTTACAAAAAAGATTTCTTTGTGATTAAAATGACGTATAATGCAGCGTTTGCAAAAAGGGTAACCAGAGGAAATCTTATTGAAAATGCTGGGTTGAGCCCCACCGAATACTGGGGATTTATGAAATTGTCAAATAATCATTTTGAATCAATGTTAAAGTTGGGGAAAGTAAGTGAAAGTATTATTATCGATTAAGCCAGAATATGTAGAAAAGATATTTTCCGGTGAAAAAAAGTTTGAATATAGGAAATGTATTTTTCAGAAGAAGAATATAAAGACTATTGTTATTTATTCAACAATGCCAGTTGGAAGAGTGGTTGGTGAATTTCAAATAGGTGAGATTTTGTCTGCATCTCCTGGGGAAATTTGGGGTATTACAAAAGAGTTTTCAGGAATAAAGGAAAGCTTTTTCCAACAGTATTTTAAAGATAAAAATTTGGCTCATGCAATTCAGATAAAAAAATTAACTGTTTATGAAAAAGCTAAAAAACTTCAAGAGGTAATAACAGGTAGTGTTCCTCCTCAATCGTTTTGTTATATTGATTGATACATAAAATAAAAAGCTGACAAAATCTTTAGATATCGTCAGCTTTTTATTTTATGTATTCAAGTCTCCCCCTTCAGGGGGAGATTTAGAGGGGGCTTCGGGCTTCTACGCCGTCAGCTTCTTATACTTAATCCGTTTTGGCGCTACATCACCCAGGCGCTTTTTGCGGTTCTCTTCGTAGTCGGAATAGTTTCCTTCAAAAAAGTAAACCTGAGAATTACCTTCAAAGGCCAGGATGTGTGTGCATATACGGTCAAGGAACCAGCGATCGTGACTGATCACTACGGCGCAGCCGCCAAAGTTTTCCAGGGCTTCTTCCAGTGCGCGCAGGGTGTTTACGTCAATATCGTTGGTGGGCTCATCCAGCAGCAATACGTTTGATCCTTTTTTCAGAGTGATTGAAAGGTGTACCCGGTTGCGTTCACCGCCCGATAGTACACCTACCTTTTTCTGCTGATCGGCACCGTTAAAGTTGAATTTGGATACATAGGCACGTGAGTTAAGCGGGCGGTTACCAACCATAATGGTTTCCAGTCCACCGGTAACGTTTTCCCAAACAGATTTATTAGGGTCAAGGTCATCGTGCATCTGGTCAACATAACCTAAGGCCACGGTTTCACCCACACGGAAAGTTCCCGCATCTGGCTGATCCTGACCGGTAATTAAACGGAATAAGGTGGTTTTGCCCGCTCCGTTTGGCCCGATGATACCCACGATACCTGCAGGAGGCAAGGAGAAACTCAGGTTATCAAACAATAATTTATCGCCGTATGATTTACTTACACCGTTGGCTTCAATCACCACATTACCCAAACGAGGGCCCGGCGGAATAAACAACTCCAATTTTTCTTCGCGTTCCTTGGTTTCCTCAGATGCCAGTTTCTCATAATTACCTAAACGGGCCTTTGATTTGGCATGACGGCCTTTTGGCCCCATGCGCACCCATTCCAGCTCGCGCTCGAGGGTTTTCTGGCGTTTGCTTTCGCTTTTTTCTTCCTGTGCCAGGCGTTTGGCTTTCTGATCGAGCCATGAAGAGTAGTTACCTTTCCACGGAATACCTTCGCCGCGGTCAAGTTCCAGGATCCATCCGGCCACATTGTCCAGGAAGTAACGGTCGTGCGTTACGGCTATAACGGTACCTTTATATTGTTGTAAATGCTGCTCCAGCCAATCAATTGATTCTGCATCCAGGTGGTTGGTAGGCTCATCCAGCAGCAAAACATCCGGTTCTTTTAATAGCAAGCGGCAAAGTGCTACCCTGCGACGCTCACCGCCTGATAGTACCGAAATCTTGGTATCGGGTTCAGGACAACGCAGTGCATCCATAGCGCGTTCCAGTTTGGTATCCAGCTCCCAGGCATTTACCGCGTCAATCTGATCCTGTAGTTCGCCCTGGCGGGCCATCAGCTTATCCATTTTGTCGGCATCACTGTAGTATTCTTCCAGTCCAAACTTCTCGTTTATCTCTTCGTACTCCTTTAATAGGGCAGTAGTTTCGGCAACACCTTCTT
>NZ_JBCECK010000292.1:0-2901 GCF_039207105.1 Mucilaginibacter sp. | reverse complement strand
CTCAAGAGACAATTCTCAACGGCTTCTGAGACCGCAACGTTTACCAATTTCGCCATCCGGGCTTATTTTACTTCGATGTTTCATTTAATAAAAAGCATCGCCTTTCATCTTATTATAGCACCATTTTATTAACAAGCGTGCAAATATAATCGTTTCAATCAAATTGCAAATAATTAATGCAAAAATTGAGCAGTTGTTGTTACTTGTATTATTAAAAATTAATTTCGGTGAACAATAATCGCTACACTAAAGCAAATGAAAAACAGTTACCTATTCATTTCCAGTATTTTACTTTACAGCCTATGTCTTCCACTAATTACACAGGCCCAAACCGTACAAATTTTGCAACAAAGTAAACCTTGTGTTATAAGAGGGTTATCCGTATTAAATGATAAAACAGCATGGCTAAGCGGAAGCAATGGCTATGTAGCTATTACAAATAACGGCGGAAAAACATGGGAGTGGCAACAAATAAAAGGTTATGAAAAATCTGAGTTCAGAGATATTGAGGCCTTTTCAGATCGCGAAGCAACTACCATGAGCTCTGGTACACCTGCAATAATACTAAAAACTATTGATGGCGGAAAAACCTGGCAAGAGAAATATCGGAAAGTTGATTCAGCTTATTTTTTTGATGCGATGGACTTTGTTGATAAGCAACATGGATATATTCTTGGTGACCCGATCAACAATAAGTTTTTATTATTAGAAACAAAAGATAGCGGTGAAACATGGGCCAATGCAAATAATCAACCAAATGCCCTACCCGGCGAGGCAGCATTTGCTGCCAGCGGCACCTGTTTACGATCAAATAATGGTTACCTATACATAGTTTCGGGCGGAAAAACCAGTAGGATTGTAACGTTACAACCTGATAATAACGTTTGGGAATATAATAGTTTGCCTATTATTAACGGAAAAGCAAGCCAGGGTGCGTTTTCCATAGCAATAGGAAAAAACGAAAAAATCATTGTTGGCGGTGATTACCAAGACGACAAAAAAACAGACTCTGTCGCCGCTTTTCAAACTGATGCACAAACTACAGTATTCAACAATCCACATAGAGGACCAGCTGGTTATCAATCATCTGTAGAATACATCAAAAACAATACCTATCTTTCAACCGGAACTTCTGGAACCAATATTACTGTGGATGGAGGTAAAACATGGAGCAAAATTGACGCAACAAGTTTTAATGTTTGCGCTAAAGCAAAACATGGAAAACTCATTTTACTTGCCGGAAACAATGGTAAAATAGCATTTTTAAAAATGTAGTTTATTGGTGTAGAGTAGCTTAAAAAAGACTTTTAAATTAATTAAAAAAACGTTTGCATCGTATTCTAAATCATTCTATATTTGCACCACTTTAAACGGAAACGGTAGCACTACCGAAAAAATTTAAAGTATGATTCCGTAGCTCAGCTGGTAGAGCATAACACTTTTAATGTTGGGGTCCTGGGTTCGAATCCCAGCGGGATCACAAAGGCCTCTCTAAACAATTGGAGAGGCTTTTTATTTCACATTTTTATAAATAGTATAGGGTAACAACGATTCCGTAGCTCAGCTGGTAGAGCATAACACTTTTAATGTTGGGGTCCTGGGTTCGAATCCCAGCGGGATCACAAAAAGGGAATAAGCTATAAAGCATGTTCCCTTTTTTTATACGATAAAATTTTATAAGCAATCAATTGAATTGCAATAAGAAACAATTCAAAATTTACTTTTTGGATTTCATTTTTTGAATATTAGGTATGGCTGTCATTATGGATAAGTGTTAAAACCACTTTATGAGCTGTTTTTTTCTCCCAACGCGCTATCAGCCATGCAATAAAGCTCAAAGTGAAGATATCGCTATTTTCTATCCTATTTATCAGACTTAAAACGGTCTTTCTATATGCTGTTTCAAATACTACATCGGGTTTTAATAAATATTTTTCAACCAGCCTCAGAAACAATAATACTCGCTCCTCCGAAGTTTTCAGCAGGTATTTCTTATATCGACGTCGGAAGCTGTTTATACGGGACATGGCAAGTTCGATGTTAGAGAACTGCGCATGGACCAAAATTTCCATTAAATTCTTTCGAATGGTCCATAACATCCCCATTTTTTTTTCATACCAGGCGTCAGTCTGTGTCAGTGAAGTCAACTGCTTTAAGCTTCTCCGGTCATTACACAGGGCCAAAAACATAGTCAGGCAAATTCGCAAATCTTCTGTATCTTCTGGTTTAGCTGTATACTTTGTATTCGAAAGCGACTCCTGTAGTAGCGAGATCGCATTATCGGCAAAGTCAGTAAAGAATAAATTGAGCGCCGTGAGTAACTGATAACGCGAATAAAACACCTTGTAATAACGATTATCCACTAACATTAAATCCATCATTTCCTTAAGATAAGATGAGCTCCGGATGAAACCTTTTTGCCTCAGATGAAAGTTCGCCAAAAAATACAAGATGGATATATGGTAAAAAAGATAGGATGGTTTCTTATACATTTGGCCTTGTATAAATTGATTAGTCCGGTTTATATAACGCTCTATCAATCCATAATTCTGCTGTATCGCTGCGTATTCATTCGCAATAAAAAGAATTTGATAAATGGACTTATAAGTCATAAGGTCCTGCATGGAAATTTTGTATTTCCGGATAGTGGTTATTATTAAAATCGTCAAATTAACAATTTTCCCTTTCAGATGTATCTCCTGAAGTTCATGCCTTAAAAAAGCATAAGCCATATTAAGCTTAGCCTCAAGCTGCATATGCGACTGGTTTTGCAGAAAGCGGGCAGTTAAGGCTTCGAAGTCTTCAGCTCCTGGTAAGTAGGCATATTGAAGTTTCAATAATAGGAGCTCATTCAATAAATTAAACTGTTCCAAATGTTCTGCCAACTGTTCAGCTTTATCT
>NZ_JBCECK010000291.1:0-2923 GCF_039207105.1 Mucilaginibacter sp. | reverse complement strand
GGAATATAGTTCATGAAATTAAACTGGCCTATAAGGCTCAATTCTTTTATAGGTGTATTAAAGCTCAGGTTACGATCGCGAAACTGTTCGCTGCTTGATTTGCTGTCGTCGGCGCTGATCTTTCCATAAGTGAAATTTAACCTGGCCGACAGGTATCCGTCAAAATTACGGGCCACAAATGCAGCGCCGGATACACCGCTTATTTTAACCGGGTTATTCGGATTCAGATCGCCGATGTAACCGGCACCGCCTACAGCTCCGCCCACTTCCCAGGTTTGCGCCTGCAAATGATATGAAATAAATAAAAATACTATAATCGCTACAAATTTAGGCATCCCGTAAATTTAGTAATTACGGGCGTCAAGACCCCATAATAATTTATTTCTAAGGGTAGTTAAGTAACTTTCGTTATTTAAACGTATCAAATTTAACTGAAAATCGGCTTTTTGAACGTGAAACTTAACAGTTTCATCCAACACCGCCACTCTCGAATCGCAAGATACCAGGTAATTGGCGCTCCGGCTCTCTACCTCAAAACAAAGCTTGCTGCTATCAGGTAGAACAATTGGTCTTACGTTAAGGTTATGGGGCGATACCGGTGTAACCACTATACTATTTGACTGCGGGAAAATGATTGGCCCTCCGCAACTTAATGAATAAGCCGTTGAACCTGTTGAGCTGGATATGATGATACCATCGCCCCAGTACGAGTTTAAAAACTCATCGTTTAAAAATACGTGGGTAATGATCATGGCCGCATCATCGCGCTTGTGAATAGTTACATCATTCAGCGCGAAGTTATCATCGCCAAAAATCTTAAGTTTTGAATCAATAGTCAGCAGTTCGCGGCAATCTAAGGTAAACTCCTTGTTCATTACCGCGTGTATGGCAGCTGAAATATCACTTTTATTAATACTGGCCAAAAAGCCAAGCCTGCCAAAATTGATACCGATAACAGGTATACATGAATCGCGTATAACAGTTACCATATCAAGCAGGGTGCCATCGCCGCCAAGGGTAAAAAACAAATCGATAAACCCTTTTAACGAATCGGTACTCTCCAGCACACTGTATTTTACAGTACTTATCTTATCGCGCAGGTATTCATTAAGCTGGTGGTGAACATATATTTCGGCGCCGTGATGTGCCAGGTTGTCAAACACCTGTTGAATATATGGTATTACAGATGGGTCATTAAACGGTCGGCCGTAAACTGCTATCTTCATGATGGGTTATGGGTTCGCGATGTTCATTAATTAATGGGTTTATCTGACCATAAATTTCTATAAAAGTACATCATAAAATTTGGTATGGAAAACCCGGTGAATTAATGGACTAAAAAACCATTTATAAATTAAGGTAGTTCATTAATGAATCGTAACGATCCTTTGAGTTATCATTATGATCTGTATAATTAAAGGTAGCTTTAATATCGTACTCATAACGTAAAAATGTGGCTATTATGGCCGAAATATCCTGCTTGTTCACCTTAAGTGTTACCTCCATTTTGGTAGAGTCGGGAAAGGTTTGCACGTAGGAACTCAGTATCTGGGCATTGTCTGATTCTACAATTTGCGCCATATGCGCCAGCGAGTTATTTTTATTGCTGATCTCCAGTACAATAATACCCCCGGGTTGTGCAACAGAGGTAATTTTTGCAAAGTATTCGGTTATTGCATTTACTGATATCAGGCCCAGATAATTTCTTTTGGCATCAAGTACGGGCACAACCGTGAGGTGGCGCTCATAAAACATACGTATAACATCATAAATATGCTGATCTTCCAACACGTATGGGTTTACCAGCGATAAGGCCAGGGCACCAACAGCCGTTTGCTGATCAGGTTCAACAGTCAGGTCATCTTCGGCTACCAGGCCTAAAAACTGGTCTTCATTAACAATGGGCAAATGTCTGAGGCGCAACTCTACCATACGGTCATGCACTTTCTGCAAAGTGTCAGAAGTATGTACCGGTGGTATTTCGTCAGCTATCAGTTCAATTGCAACCATAATGTTAAACTCCTACTTTTATTTTCTCTAAAAATGCCGTTAACAATGTATTAAACTCTTTGGGGTGCTCCATCATTGGGGCGTGCCCGCATTTATCTATCCAGTGCAATTCAGAATCGGGCAAAAACTCATCAAACTCAATAGCCACTTCAGGAGGCGTTATTTTGTCATTCTTACCCCAAATTAAACATACAGGCACATTTATTTTGTGCAGATCTTTTTTCATATTGTGGCGTATGGCCGATTTTGCCATCGCCAGCAGCCTAAGTACGCACTGCCTGTCGTTTACTACTTTATATACGTCATTAACCAGCTCATCGGTTGCCACTGCCGGGTCATAAAAAGTATATTGTACTTTTTCACGCACAAAATCAATACTCTCACGACGCGGAAAAGAACCACCGAAAGCGTTTTCATATAAACCCGAACTACCTGTTAACACCATAGCCTTAACATTTTCGGGGTGTGCTAAAACATAGATCAAGGCAACATGACCACCTAATGAATTGCCAAGTAAGGTAATATTACTCAGTTCCTTTAGTTTTATAAATTTATGTATAAACTTTGAAAGGCTTTTTACTCCCGTAGTTATCAAAGGCATATCATAAATTGGCAGTATCGGGATAATTACCCTGTATCTTGATTTAAATTCGTTTACAACATCTCCCCAATTGCTCAATGAGCCCATTAAACCGTGCAGCAATAACAGAACCTCACCTTCGCCCTCATCGATGTAACTAAAACCGTCTTCCTCTTTAAGCACGAAATCCATATAAAATATCAGTGTTAATGTTTTTCCAATCCTTTATACCCAAATTAAATCCGGTATATTTTCTAATAAATCCGCCATAAAATTACTTTATTACGGATGAGTTACAACAATTATAATAAATTAAAGCTTAACCTAATAATT
>NZ_JBCECK010000290.1:0-2987 GCF_039207105.1 Mucilaginibacter sp. | reverse complement strand
AGGTCCTGAATTTGTTTAATATCCATACTTAGGGATTGATTGTTTTTGGATAAAATTGATTATCTAAAATTGTATTGATGTGCAAACTAACAATTATGCCTGTAAGCAAAAAGTTAGGTGCAAGTGTTTTTCAATGGTTTGTTGTCAAATTTACAGTAATGCAAATGTGCAAATGTTTTTTATGTTTTGGCTATAAAATAAATAACATATTAAAATGAACAGATGTTTTATTTTTTAATCTGTTCATTTTAAAAGAATACTTTTTAATAGGCCCACTTTAAATAAACAGAACCCCAGGTAAATCCACCGCCAAATGCTGCTAAAATGAGGTTATCTCCTTTTTTGAATTTATTTTCCCACTCCCATAGGCACAAAGGAATTGTACCGTTGGTAGTATTACCGTAACGTTCAATATTGATGATCACCTTATCGGCACTTAAACCGGTGCGGTTTGCTGTAGCGTCAATAATGCGTTTGTTGGCCTGGTGTGGTACCAGCCATGAAACATCTTCGCCGGTAAGATTATTACGTTCCATTACCTCGTGTGCCACATCGGCCATGTTAGTAACGGCAAATTTAAATACGGCGGGGCCTTCCTGATAAGCAAAATGCTCGTGGGCATCTACGGTTGCGTGGGTTGCTGGCTTTACTGAGCCACCGGCTTTTTGATGCAGGTATTGTGCTCCTGATCCGTCGCTTTTTAATATGGAATCAATAATACCATAACCCTCTGTATTGGGTTCAAGCAATGCGGCTCCGCAGCCATCGCCAAAAAGAATGCAGGTACTGCGATCCTGGTAATTCATGATCGACGACATTTTATCGCCGCCAACTACCAGTACTTTTTTATGTTTGCCGTTTTCTATGAACTGGGCGCCTGTTGTAAGGCCATATATAAAACCAGAGCAGGCTGCCTGCAGATCAAATCCCCAGGCGTTTACCGCGCCAATTTTATTGCCCAATATATTGGCTGTTGCCGGGAAAGGCATATCAGGCGTGGTGGTGCAAAAAATAATAAGGTCAATTTCCTCTGCGCTTATGCCACGTTTTTTTAACAGGCCATTAACTGCCGGAACTGCCATATCAGATGTACCCAAGCCTTCACCTTTTAATATTCGGCGCTCCTTAATGCCGGTACGGCTTACGATCCACTCATCATTCGTGTCAACCAGTGTTTCAAGCTCCTGGTTGGTTAATATATAATCGGGAACGTAACCATGTACAGCAGTAATAGCAGCATGAATCTTAGTCATCTTATATTTTTTTACTGAAAAGCTTGTTTAATTTTATCAACCAGATGGCTCTCTACCATGTTTCTTGATAGCAAAACCATGTTTTTGATGGCCTCGGGGCTTGAAATGCCGTGACCAACAATTACTGGGGCATTTACGCCCAAGATGGGACTGCCTCCGTATTGTTCATAATTAAACCTGTCGAAAAACTCGTCTTTAAGCTGTTTCTTCCGTGTTATCACATAGAACGATTCGGCAAGCTTTAATATTACATTGCCGGTAAATCCATCGCACACAAAAACATCGGCACCTTCACTAAACAGGTCACGTCCTTCAACGTTACCCACAAAGTTAAATAACGATGTTTCTTTCATTAAAGGGTAGGTAGCCTGACAAAGGATATTTCCTTTCTCTTCCTCCTCTCCAATGTTCATCAATGCTACACGCGGATTTTCAATATCATATACCGATTGTGCAAGCAAACTGCCAAGCACGCCAAACTGAAGCAAAACATCAGGTTTGCAATCGGCATTGGCACCTACATCAAGCAAAATACCCAAACCTCCTTTAAGTTTGGGTACAATAGTAGTCATAGCCGGACGAATAACGCCGGGAATGGTTTTTACGCTGAACATAGAGCCCACAAGCATAGCACCGGTATTACCTGCCGATGCAAAGGCTTGTATCTGTCCCTCTTTAAGCAACTGAAAGCCTACTGCAATACTGGAGTCAGGCTTTTGAACGATGGCTTTTGTAGGGTGTTCGCCCATACCTATCACTTCGGTTGTATGTACAAACTCGAAATGATCGGGGCTTACGTTATTTTCCTGAAGAATAGTGACAGTAAGATCTTTATCGCCAATAAGCACCAGCTTTTGGTCGGCAGATAAAGCTTTATAAGCTTCGATTGCCCCTAAAACGGTTGCTTTGGGAGCAAAATCACCGCCCATAATATCTAAGCCAATCTTCATTTTCAGAAAATTAAACTTATGCTACTGCTGCTTTTTCTATCAGTAATTTACCGTTGTAGTAAACGTTACCATCAACAGTATAAGCTCTGTGTGGCAAGTGCACTGCACCTGTAGTTTGGCAGGTAGTTAAAGTTGGAGCTTCAGCTTTGTAGTGTGTTCTACGCTTATCTCTTCTTGATTTGGATATTTTACGTTTTGGATGTGGCATGATCCTGTTATTTATTTATTATTTATTTTCTTGAGTACATCCCACCGTGGGTCTGTATGCTCATTTTCTTCATTATTTGCCGAAAGGTCATTTAACTTTTCAAGCATTTCTTTATCACAATATGCGGTGTTACCCTCATCGCTGCATACCGATATAAATGGCATGGCAACGTTTATGTATTCATATATTAACCCGGCAATATTGATCTCGTGATCATTTTTGCTTAGGGCGATGATCTCATCATCCTCATCAATAGGCTCGTCGCTGAATTTAGCGATCTGCTGTTCGGTTATATCCAGCGCTTGTGGATATTGTGCCAAACACCTGTCGCAGGTAGCATCAACGGTGCCTTTGATCTGGAAATCCAGGATCAGCATTGTTTCCTGTTTATCCAACTCAACCTGACAAGTCAGGTTAGCTTTTTTAACAAGCGAATATTCAAACTCGTTAAAAAAAGCATCATCAACAAGATATTCAAACTGGTGTTTCCCCAGTTTAAGCCCTGTAAAAGGGATCGAATATTTTTTAAGCGATTTCAATGAGCAACAATTAGCCCGCAAATGTATGGAAAAATAC
>NZ_JBCECK010000289.1:0-3010 GCF_039207105.1 Mucilaginibacter sp. | reverse complement strand
CAAAAAATAATTACCTAATTCTATTACCGAATTACTAAACCCTTACAATTGCGAGCGATAGCGTGGCAATCGCGGACAGTGCAAGTTTTCCTTTAGATTCGCGATTGCTTCGTACCTCAGCAATGACAAATTTTACCCCACCCTCTTTACAGCGAAATTGAACAGAGGGGAGACAAGCGTAGCGATGTCAGGGGTGAGTTGATAAACGGCCTCATTTGATGGAACTGTCAATTCATGGGCTATTACCGTTGGGAGGGGGAGGAACTTAGCTGTTGAACACTACCGCGGGTGTTTCACCGTCGATAGTGTTCAGTAGGCTATTATTAAGCCTGAGCTTCCGCGTATTTTTTAAAATTATCCAAAATAGCCTGCCAGCCGCCCCGCTGCATTTCAATAGGATTGGTGCTTTCCGGATCAAATGTTTCGGTAATTTTAGTGGCGCCGTCAATGTTCTCAAAAATCACACTAACTTTCCGGCTATCGTCCATTGTATATTCAATAAGGCTGTTATCCTGTACATTGGTATAAGTACCACCAAAATCAAAGCTGAAGCTGCCATCTTTAGCAGCCATAGTAGTTTTGAATGTGCCGCCGGTGCGCGCGTCGTTATCTGCATAGGGCGCATGCCAATCATCTGAGGCATGGGCCCATTTGGTAATATGCTCAGGATTGTTCCAAAGATCCCAAACTTTTTGAACCGGAGCGTTTACAGTAGCTGCAACGGTTACGGTGGTGTTATTTGCTGTTTCCATAAATTGATTTGTTGAGTTGTTTTATTGAAATAAAGGTAGGGCAACATTTTAAAAAACAACGGGGGTAATCACGACAAATAAAGGGTGTTAGTAATCACAACCGTAGGTTTATCCCACCAGCCATTTGCTTTTAGGTAAAAACGACAACAGCTTAATCACCACATAGGTAGTTATAAAGGTGCACAACGCAATCAGCGGAACTTTAATTACCGCGCTGCCAAAATGTTCATCAAGCAACGAATGATAAAAGTTGAGCAGCATAATATGTGCCAGGTAAATACCATAGCTCCGCGCGGCAATATCAAGTATCAGCTTTTGAAATGTTGATGGGATGTTTTTAATGCTGATGTTTTTAACTATCAGAAATACGCCTGCAGTCATCATCACTACGTTGATAACTTCAAAACTCCAGGTAAGCTCCAGGGTGCTTACATATTTTTCTGTAGGCAGGCGGTGCATAAAGCCATAGGCGGTTATGGCATAATCTACAATAATAAGGAGAGTGCCGGCTACATAGTTCCACGTTCGGGCTGGCATATGGAAACGTTTAATATAGTTGGCCAGCACCACATATCCTAAAAAGCCCGAAAAGTAATACAGCATAGGCGTTTTGTTCCAAAATGCCTCACCCCATATTTCAGGGAATATTAAATGGATATAAGGCAGGCTACAGGCTATGCCCCACAGAATCAAATAAAATTCCATCCCCTTACGGCTCGTGGTTTGCATCCAGGACGATAGTATGGGTGCAAACAGATACAAGCCCAGCAGCATATACACAAACCACAGGTGTCCGATCTCCACACCATAATTTACGGGTATTTTAAGAATATTGAGCATTACCGTGCCCATATCACCAGCCCCCATAAAGTATTGGTAAAAGGCATATAGTATGCACCAGAATACAAAGGGGATAGCAACCCGGCTTAATCGCTTTCTAAAAAACGTATTGGCATCATTTACCGGGAAAAGAAAAAAGCCCGAGATCATGACAAATAAAGGCACGCATATACGGCATATGGAGTTATACCAGTCCACCACCTGGGCATCGGGTGTGTTAAGCACCACGCCGCCATCGCCTATATAATAAAATTCGCCGGAGTGTACCTGGATTACCATATAGCAGGCAATCACCCTCAGTACATCCAAACCATAGTTGCGTGCAGGCTTAACGGTAGTAGTCATGATTTATAATTGAACCTGTAAGATATTAAATTATAAATAATGTTATAGATATATAAATCAAATTAGTGCCTAATCTTGTTAAAAATTTACTTATTTATAGGGAAAATTTAAATTCAAAAGCCGGCTTATTTGCCGGCTTTTGAATTTAATCTATATGGTATTGTCCCATGCTTTTAGTTGAATTTCTTTCAGTGTTGCTTCTGCTGACTGCGGAACCACATTCCTGAATTTACCGGTTTCGGCGGGTACAATTTTAACCATAGCCTCAATAGCTTCCCTCGGGTCAAGTCTGCCTTCTGGTGTACCCAATAAGGCATCGAACATTTTTAGAAAATCGGCTCTTTTGGTAAAGTTTTTACTATCATCGAGCCAGTGGAGTGCATTGTCTACACTGGTTTCATTAAAACCGGTGAAATATGGGCCCGGATTTATTGTCTGCACCTGGATGCCATAAGGTTTCATTTCCAATTGTAATCCTTCAGCAACTGCTTCCAGTGCATGTTTGGTAGCTTCATAAGCGCTAAAGCCCTGAACGGTAATCAATCCGACCTCTGATGAAGTAAATATCAACTTTCCCTTTTTGCCCTCGGTGATCCATTTGGCGATGAATTTTTGAGCGAGGGAAAGCGGTGCGAAAAAGTTGGTTTCAAAGTCAGATCGAACAAGCTCAATTGGTATCTCGAATATCGGTCCTGCGTCGCCAATGCCTGCATGGCTAAACAAAATATCAATATCCCAACGGAGAGAGTTAGTTACATCGATGTGATTTAAAATGTCAAGTTTTTCAACGCGCAGATTATCTGTAAGTCCCAGTTCCTCAGCTTTTCTGCGTAGTGCAGTAACCTGCGGAGAAATCTGTACCCCTGCAATTACCTGATGTCCTAATTGTGCAAGGCCAATAGCTGTTCCTTCACCCATTCCAGAACCTGCTCCGGTAATAAGGATTGTTTTTTTTGTACTCATTTTTTGTTTTTTAGGTGTATGTATGGCTGATTGATCAACCATAATTCGAAATTGGTGATATGGGACATGGCTTACTATCCCCAAAAACAGGGAGTGGTATCCCCTTAATT
>NZ_JBCECK010000288.1:0-3011 GCF_039207105.1 Mucilaginibacter sp. | reverse complement strand
GATATAAGGTAAAGTTGCTTGTAAATAAGTTTAACAAAAAGCGCGATAGCATTAGCTATCGCGCTTTTTGTTTTTGAAGGGTTATGTTAAACCCTGATATAGATCTTCCTTTTATCAAGTACCCAGCCTACAAACCAGCAAATAAGCATGTAGCTTATAGCAAATAGCAATGAGCCGATAGCTCCGGGAGCGATTACCTGGTATAGGGATGTATTTATCCAGTCATAAAGGGATGTGCCATGTACAGAAAGCATATAAAACAGGATCACCAGTATTTCTGACAGGATATAAATAGGTAAGGGGTTTTTACCCAGAATGGTGAAAAATCTTGTCCAGTTCCATTTGTTCCAGCTGTTGATCTCCAGGGCGTATATCAGGAAGGAAAGGATCACGAGATCGAGCCCGGTGGTTACCAGTACAAAAGAACTTGTCCACAGCTTTTTGTTGATCGGGAATACCATATTCCAGGTAACAGCCAAAAAGATGAACAGGCAGCCCATAAGCAACATTTTAGCGATAACATCATAGCCCTTACCTTTTTGCTGTATAAATTTACCGGCATAATAGCCAACAATAACGTTTACAATGGCTGGCAGGGTGCTCAGGATACCTTCGGGATCAAAGGCTATTTTTTCGCCGTGATACATGTGGCTGTCGCCGAGTATATATTTATCTAAAAATATGCCCGCGTTACCGGTCATACTCAACGGATCGGCAGGGTTGCCAAAAACCTGTAGCAATATCCAGTAACCCAATAAAAATAGTACGGATAAAATAATAACCGATTGCTTTGACAGAAAATGGATCATGAGCGATGCAAAACAATAGCATAAGGCTATACGTTGCAAAACCCCCATAATGCGTGTATTGGCAATAGGCAGCAAAGAAACGTGCCCGCCGCTAAAATTAAAAAACGGGAACCAGTACATGAGGTAACCTATTAAAAAGATGAGCAGCGAGCGTTTGAATATTTTACCCATAACGGCGCCGCTGCCCAAATCCTGGTATTTTTTCATGGAAAAGCTCATGGCATTACCTACCGCGAATAAAAACGAGGGGAATACCAGATCGGTAGGGGTAAAGCCATGCCAGGCCGCATGCTCCAATGGTGAAAAGGCCGTAGCCCCGCTGCCGGGTGTATTTACAATGATCATGAAACAGATGGTCATGCCACGAAATACATCCAACGATAAAAATCGTGTTGATGATTTGTTCATAAAATGGTTTTGTTTGGTTTTAGATCGGCTTAAAACAGGAGGGGTGATAAGTATAAGCGTTTTGTAAAACCCACCACGGTGATAGCGTGGTGGGTTCATGATAATTTATTAATATCCTGTATTTTGTTTAAGCACAGGGCTGCCACCGCTTGCACTCAAATCAATTTGCCGTTGAGGTATAGGGTAATAATCGTTTTTACCTTTAACGTATTTACCGCTTTTAAGGTCGGTTGTAACGGTATTTTGATATTTGAAATAGGCATTCAGCTCAGTTTCAGCAGTACCCCACCTAACCAGGTCAAAAAAGCGATGACCTTCCATTGCCAGCTCAATTTTGCGCTCAAAGTATATAGCCTTCAAAGCAAAAGCCTGGCTTACAAATGCTCCTCCGGGATACGTACTTACCTTGTAATTTGCAGCCGGGGTATTGGTAAAGCCGCCAGTTGGATTTTTAGGATCTTTGTAAGTATGTACCCAGCCGGCAGGGTTGGCAGCCCTGGTACGTACCATATTTACATAGGTTTGGGCTTTTTGCAGGTTGCCCAACTGAGCTTCTACTTCGGCGGCCATTAGTAGTACATCGGCAAAGCGAATCACATTGTAGTTGATCGCGGATCCGGGTGCCCAGGAGTGCTGATCGCCGTCAATATCCTGAGTAGCGTTCCAGTATACATTTTTTATAGGCGAATACGGACCTGCATAGCTTTGATCACGCACCCATGAATCGCCGGGATGAACACCCCAATCCAGGTATGGTATACCACGGCGGCCGGCTGTCCAATCCAAACGCGGGTCAATATTACCGGCATCAGGAGTAAAGGCTGTAGACGATGATATGTGCATATCATTTTTTATAGGATGGCTGTTAAAATCATCCAGGTAAGGTAAGCCATTGGCATCGGTACGGAAGTGATTAACCAGATCGGCCGATGGTTGATAAAAACCGCAGCACGGGAAAGGGCTGTTTGTGCCGTAAGGGAAGTTCAACATGTCGCCATTATTGCCATTGGATGGGCCGGCGGGATCGACGTTAGCAGCCATCTGGATAGCGAATACAGCTTCTGCCGAGTTCTCTGTTTCTGGTGTAAAGTTGTCATCAAACTTGGCATTCAATGCGTATTTAAGGCCGTTTGAGGTTGCCCCGTTCAAAATTACATCATCAAACACGGTTTTGGCCTGCGCGTATTTTTGCTCATATAAATAAGTTTTAGCCAGGTATGCTCCTGCCGCCCATTTATTGGCCATACCTACACTTGCTTGTGCACCGGGCAGATTTTTATAGGCATAATCAAAATCAGCCTCAATTTTTGACCATACATCTGTATTATTTGGCTGATTAAAGTTGGTAGTGGTTTCATCAATGTAAGGAACACTTTTAAATATCTTTCGCAGGTCAAAATAATAATGACCCCTTAAAAACCTGGCCTGGCCAATAATATTCGCTTTTTCCTCGTCGGTTAATGTAGTTACTTTAGCTACTACCTTTAAAGTAGTATTGGCCCTTGAAATGCCTTCGTAGTCGGCTTTCCATTTACTGTTGTAAAAAACGTTGGTGGGGTCGCTGTAAAACTGCATAATAGGTTCAATTTCAGATACGTCGCCGGCTATACTGCCTTTGTTGGCATCACCACCTGCAACACCGCCTAAAACCCAGTTATCCGGTGATGTTTCCCAAGGGTTGCCACCGCCAATGGCAAAGGTGCCGTCAGAATTGCCAGCCATACCATCCAAGGCGGCATAGGTGCCGATGAGCAGGCCGTTAACACCATCCTTTGTTTCCAGCAGGGGTGATTC
>NZ_JBCECK010000287.1:0-3011 GCF_039207105.1 Mucilaginibacter sp. | reverse complement strand
AAAAAATAATTACCTAATTCTATTACCGAATTACTAAACCCTTACAGCAATGACATATAAGGTATTATTTGTCGTTTATCATACAATCAACTTTATGATATTCTTTACATAAAATCCATTTTAAATCCCAAATCCCAAATCTGACTTCCGAAATCTTTATATCTTTGCCGATTATCATTGCTTACTGATGAAGATTTCATATAACTGGCTTAAAGAATTTATTGATACAAATAAAACTCCACAGGAAATTTCAATTATCCTTACCGGTACCGGTTTGGAGGTTGAGAGTCTGGAAAAAGTACAACCTATCCCCGGCGGTTTGGAAGGCCTGGTGATTGGTTATGTAAAGGAGAGTGTTGACCACGCCAATTCAGATCACCTGCATGTAACCAAGGTTGATGTTGGCGGTCCGGAAGATCTGCAGATTGTTTGCGGCGCTGCTAACGTGGCTGCCGGGCAAAAAGTGGTGGTGGCCGTTGTAGGTACTACCGTTCACCCGGTAAGCGGCGAGCCATTTGCTATCAAAAAATCAAAAATACGCGGCGAGGTATCCGAAGGGATGATCTGTGCCGAGGATGAGATAGGCTTAGGCACCAACCATGATGGTATTATGGTGCTTGATGCTGATGCCCCGGTAGGTACACCAGCCAAAGAGTATTTTAAGCTGAACGACGATTATATGTACGAGATTGGCTTAACGCCTAACCGTGCCGATGCCGCCTCGCACCTGGGTACTGCCCGTGATGTTGCCGCTTTCTTAAAGATCGCTGTTAAACGCCCGGATGTTAGCGCCTTTAAAGTAGCTAACAACAGCAGGCCTATTCAGGTAGTTGTTGAAAACGAGCAGGCCGCGCCAAGGTTTTCGGGCGTTACGGTTAGCGGGGTTACCGTTAAGGAATCGCCACAATGGTTAAAGGAGCGCTTGGCTGTTATCGGCATACGTGCTATCAATAACATTGTGGATGTTACCAACTATGTGCTGCATGAGTTGGGCCAGCCGCTGCATGCTTTTGATGCCGATGAAATTAAAGGCAGCACCATCCGTGTTAAAAACTTTGCGGAAGGCACGCCATTTAAAACGCTTGACGATGTAGAACGTAAGTTATCTGAGCATGACCTCATGATAGGTAATGCCGAGGAGCCTATGAGCATTGCCGGTGTTTTTGGCGGTATCCATTCAGGTATTAAAGAATCAACCACCAGTATTTTTATCGAGAGCGCTTACTTTAATCCGGTTAGCATCCGTAAAACGGCTAAAAGGCATGGCTTAAAAACCGATGCATCTTTCCGTTTTGAGCGTGGTACCGATCCAGACATGACCGTTTTCGCACTTAAACGTGCTGCTTTACTGATACAGGAATTGGCCGGCGGCGAGGTATCATCAGACATTGTTGATCATTACCCGGTGCCTGTTGCGCCTTTCGCGGTTGATGTTACTTATAAAAATATCAACAGACTGATCGGCAAACAGATTCCGCATACCGAGATCAAAGCTATCATCGAGGCCTTGGATATTAAAGTTGTGAGCGAAACCGAAGAAGGTTTATCCTTGCAAGTTCCGCCATACCGTGTTGATGTAACCCGCGAGGTGGATATTGTGGAAGAGGTGCTGCGTATTTACGGTTACAACAATATCGAGATACCCACCCAGATCAGGGCGTCATTAAATAATTCACAACGGCCCGAGAAGGATGCGGTGCAAAACCAGATATCTGATCTGCTTACTGCCAATGGTTTTAACGAGATATTGGCTAACTCATTGACCAAATCGGCTTATTCAGATAACCTGGATACAGCGGTGAAAATTCTGAACCCGTTAAGCAGCGATCTGGATGTAATGCGCCAAAGCCTGGTTTACTCTGGTCTGGAAGCTATTGCCTACAACCAGAACCGCCGTGCTGCCGACCTTAAATTTTATGAGTTTGGCAAGGTGTACAGTGTAAAGGATGATAAATACACCGAGGTACAACGTTTCTCGATATTTATTACCGGCGCAAACTCGGCCGAGCAGTGGAACCAGAAACAACAGCCGGTATCGTTCTATAACCTGAAAGCCATTGTTGATGGTATTTTACAACGCCTGAACATTACTGATTTTGTAGTAGAGGATGCTACCTGCTCTAAATTGGCTTTCGGCCTGCAATATATGCTTAATGGCAAGCAGTTGGTTAAGTTTGGCCCGGTAGCCGCACGTGCCCTGAAAAAGGTTGATGTAGATAAGGAAGTGTTTTATGCCGATTTTAACTTTGACCTGGTGCTGAAAGCCATCCGCAATAACAAGATCGTTTACCAGGATGTTCCTAAGTTCCCGGCAGTAAGGCGCGACCTTTCTATGCTGATAGATAAGGGCGTATCGTTTGGCCAGCTAAAACAGATTGCCCTGCGTACCGAACGCAAGCTATTGAAAGAAGTTAGTGTATTTGACGTATACGAAGGTGATAAATTGCCGGCAGGTAAAAAATCATATGCGTTAAGCTTTATTATCCAGGACGCGGAAAAAACGCTGACCGATAAAGCCATTGACGGCATTATGCAGAAATTAATTTATAACTTAGGTAAAGAGGCCGGAGCCGAGATCAGGAAATAATTTTGACTTCGGATTTGGGAATTTCGATTTCGAATTTAGAAATCAGAGATTAGTTTTTTAAGAAGTTAGTGTTTAGAATTTAATTTTTAGAGTTTAGAAATTGGGTTTTAGAGTTTAGGATTTAAAAATTAGGATTTAAAAAGAATGCCTTCTGTAGCAGAACAATTAAATAAAATTGTAGACAAAACCGAGCGGTTGATAGAGCTTTGCGCTGCTTTACAGGAGGAAAACGACTTGTTAAAACTGGAAAGTGAGGCCCTGACCGTGGCGCTTGATGCAAGTAAGGCGAAGACAAAAGAGCTGGAAGAAAAGCTTCGTGTATTGAAGCTGGCTAAGTCGTTTTCAGAAACAAATGAAAAAAGTCTTGATATAAAGCAAAAAATTAACGACTTTGTGCAGGAAATAGATAAGTGTATTGTATTAT
>NZ_JBCECK010000286.1:0-3065 GCF_039207105.1 Mucilaginibacter sp. | reverse complement strand
TTTTACAGCTTGAGAACAGTACTGATCCCACGAGCGCTGCTATTAGTATATTATGGATTTTCATTTTGTTTCGTTTAATTAGAAGCCAACATTTAAACCGAATGTATAAGATTTGATCGTAGGATAATTCAGGTACGACGCGGTACCATTATCCCTGTAGCTGTACGGGTTGTAAAAGTTAACCGGGTTTATCATGTTAGCATAAACACGGATACTTCCCAGGCCCATTTTATTAACCCATTGTTTAGGTATAGTATAAGCCACGTTTAAATTGGTCATACGGAACTGGAACGAGCTTTTGAACCAGAAATCAGATGCCAGATCATTGTAACCGGCGCTGCCGCCACCCATATAGAAAGGACTTGGCAATTCGGCACCTGTATTAGCTGGTGTCCAATAACCTCCGGGTGCCCAAAAATCAGGGCGGTTTGAAATTGCTGTACCTTTTTTCAACGCATCAGATTCAATTATGCCCTGGCCACCCCAAGATATAGTGGTAATTGCCTGCACGGTAAAATCTTTATACGTAAAGCCCAGGTTAATACCTCCGTTAAAGTGATTGTCCTGTCTTTTTGTTAAAAACTGTTTATCTGAATCATCAATTTTGCCATCAGCGGCAGTAAACTGACCATCGGTGCCTTTAGGCCCCCTAACATCTTCGTAAACCAGCATACCTGGTTTTGGCGCGATACCGTAAATGGTATAGCCCGGGTGCTGTGCCATAAATGCATCCACATCCGCCTGCGTCCTCAGGAAATCTGTATACCTGAAACCAAGGAACCCCCTGTCAGAATGCTGACCGATCTTATCAAGATAAGTACCAACATCACCGGCCGACTGATCAACTTTTAATAGTTTATCATCAAACCAGCCTAAGTTTGCGCCTACGTAATAACTAAAATCCTTGTTAATATTATCTTTCCAGGTTGCCGAAATTTCGTAACCGTAAGTATTAACATTTGCAAAATTCTCTGTTGGCGGCGTAGCACCTACAACAAACGGTGTTGACGAAGATAAAGAGCCTAATATATTACGGCGGTAATCTTTATAAGCATCTACCGATACGGCTAACCTGTTTTTAAGGAATTGCATATCCAAACCAAGGTTAACCTTAGTATCGTTATCCCAACGTACATAAGGGTTTGCAAGGGCTATATTCTGGAAGATAGACAAGCCACGCGGATCATTACCACCAAACACTGCGGCCTTTTGTTGCTGACCAAAGTTATAGTTCTCGGCATACTGATATGGATCGGCGTTATCAGCACCTAAAAATGCAAGTGATCCTCTGAATTTCAAATAATCTATAAAATGTACATTGCGTTTAAAGAAGCCTTCCTCAGACACTACCCAACCGGCCGACATTGAAGGGAAATAGCCCCAACGCCTGCCCGGAGCAAACTTAACACTACCATCAGCACGCATTAAAAACTCCAGCAGGTATTTACTTGCATAGTTGTAGTTGATACGGCCTGCATAACCCTGGCGACCAAAGTTGTGTAACGACTCAGTAGCTGTCATAGCGCCAATGGCAAAGTTTTCGTTATCATAACCGCCGGGTACCAGTCCTTCCACCCTGCTTTCAGAGCCGCTGTCATAGCTTTCAAACTGATCATATAAACCTAAAACGGTTATCTCATGCTTGCCAAATGTACGGCTGTACGAAACAGTACCGGTAAATTGTTGTGTGTTATAAAACACCGGGTTTAAACGCACGATATCGCCATTTTTTTGCGTGATGCCCTGTATAAGGTTACCACCGGGGATATGGTTATTTTCGCCTGTACCGGCAAACTGGTAAGCCACATAGTTACTACCTACCTGTTTACCATAAGTATTGTTGATGTTTCTGTTATAGCTACCAGTCAGCCTGAGTCCTTTTAAGAAAGGCACATCATAAGTTAATTTAGGGTTAATGTTTAATGATGTAGGCTGGCTTAAAGTATAGTTGTTGGTGCTGTTAACTACATGAATATAGTTAAAGTTCTCTAACGCGTTAGTGTTAGATGTATTGCTTGATAACAGTGTTGGCAAGCCATCGATATAAAACTTGGTAAATTGCGGAGTATTTAATAATATCTTCAGATCGTTATCAGCATTCTCGCCACCTTGTTTAAAATAGTATTTGTAATCTTTAGAGATAAAGCCGCTTAATGAGATTGACCCGGTTAAACCATTGGCAAGTTTGGCATCAACGCTTGCGCGGTAAGTCCAGCGATCGCCATAAGCACCTTTAAAGTTTGAGCCCTGTTTTACATAAGTAGCACCGGCATAATACGTAGCCCTGTCATTACCACCGGTAACATTTAAGGTATGGCGCTGTACCACCGCATTTTGAAATTGCTGCGCTAAATAATCAGTACTGCTGCCTGGCTGCTGAAAGTATGCCAGCTCATCAGGCGTGTAGTATTTAAGCTCTTTTTTTGTTGTGCTGCCATCGATGTAGCCATGCTCATCAATAGTATGACCACCGTTAGTTTGTTCGGCAATGATCAGGTCATTCAGGTAAACCGCCTGCTGATAGCCATTCATCATGCTTGGCAATTGTGTTACCGTTGTTAAGCCGTAGTTACCGTTATAAGATATTTTAACGGCACCGGCTTTACCACGTTTGGTACGCACAATTACTGCACCATTGGTACCTTTAATACCATATATGGCAGCGGCACCATCTTTAATGATAGATATGCTTTCTACCTCACTTTGATCTAACGCGTTGAAATCCTGCTGCGTACGCTCCATATCATCAATAATATACAGCGGGTTTGTATCAGGGTTTTTGGCATACGATATAGGGTTACGCACCTTAAGTGAGGTATTGTTTATACCCGGACGATTAGATGAGGTATTAATACTAAGGTTGGGGATCTGTCCGCGTAAGGCTTGCGACAGGTTTGATACCGGGATATCTTCGATCTTTTTGGTATCAATTGAACCTACGGCACCTGTTAAGTGTATACGTTTTTGCTCGCCGTAACCTACAACCACTACCTCATCAAGATTATTAACCTCCGAGCGCAGCTTAAAATCGGCATTGCGCTGGTTAGTTGGTATGGCTATTTCCT
>NZ_JBCECK010000285.1:0-3081 GCF_039207105.1 Mucilaginibacter sp. | reverse complement strand
ATTATTACAAATAATTTATACCTTTGCATCCCCGCAGAAAGAACTCCGGGGACATGTTGAATACATAAAAATTAAAAATGGCAACTAAAATCAGACTGCAAAGACACGGTAAAAAAGGTAAACCTTTTTACTACATCGTAGTAGCAGATGCCCGCGCTCCACGCGACGGTCGTTTCATTGAGCGTTTAGGTTCATACAACCCAAACACCAACCCTGCAACTATCGACATTAACTTCGAAAAAACTTTAGCTTGGGTTAACACAGGTGCCCAGCCAACTGACACTTGTCGTGCTATCCTTTCATACAAAGGTGTATTGTACAAAAAACACTTAGAAGGTGGTGTTAAAAAAGGTGCTTTAACTGAAGAACAAGCCGCAGCTAAATTTGCTGAATGGACTGAGCAAAAAGAAGGTAAAATCACCGGTAAAAAAGCTACTTTATTATCAGCAAAAGACGAAGCGCGTAAAGCTGCTTTAGCTGCTGAGGCTAAAAAGAAAGAAGAAAAAGCTGCCGCTATTGCTGCTAAAAATGCACCAGTTGCAGAAGAAGAGGCACCAGCTGAAGAAGCTGCTGCTGAAACTGATGCTGCTGAAAGCGCAGAATAATTTTATTATTAAAACTTATTTAATGGCGAAGCTCCTAACTAAAGGTTCTTCGCCATTATTTTTTAATCCCGATTTTTCATGAAAATTGATGATTGCTTCAGGGTAGGCAGTATATTAAAAACCAAGGGCCTGAAGGGTGAGATGCAGATCTATGTAGATTTTGACAACCTGGAAGCCATTAAGTTCGACGCCATTTTTATTGATGTGGCTGGTAAGCTGATACCTTATTTTGTGGCCTCTATCAAATACCTGCAAAAAAGTAATGCCTATTTATACCTGGAAGATGTGGATACTATTGAAAAAGCAAGCACCCTGGTAAAAAGAGATATTTACCTGCCTAATAAATTAAAACCCAAAAAGAAAAAAGAGGAATTTACGTTGAACGACGTTGAGGGTTTTATTGCCATTGATGAAACCCACGGCGAACTGGGTGAGATACTGGAAGTGCAGGAATACCCGCAGCAATTGATAGCCACAGTGGAGTACCAAGGCAAAGAGGTTATGTTTCCGCTGAATGTGGAGATCATTAAAGGGATTGACGTAGATGCCGGCGAAATTTACATTGATTTGCCTGAAGGCTTGCTTGATGTGTATTTGGAGGGATAGTAAATAGATTAAAGACTTTTGGACTAAGGACAAAAGACAAGGGAAAGCCGGTATTGTAAATACTGGCTTTTTTATTTTTGAAAAATAATGGTCAACTTTATATCGATGATGAATAATGTAAACTCAAACAATTATGACATCAAAACCCACCTTTGCGCCGCAGTTGGTTATACCCAATGGAGTAACTGATATTAGTTTTTACATCAACGCTTTTGGCGCTACGGAGCTGCGGCGTTTTAGTAATGATGATGGCACTATCCACGTGTCGGAATTAAGTATCAATGGAGCTTTGTTTCACTTGCATGAACAAACGCAGCGCATAGCCGCTGTTAGCCCGGATACGCATAAATCAACCACGGTAACCATAGGCCTTTTTGTTGATGATGTGCATGCCGTAGTTGAGCAGGCAATAAAAAGCGGCGCTCGTTTACAATCGGCGGTGCAGGATTATGACTACGGCTACCGCCAGGGCGAGGTGGTTGATCCTTTCGGGCATCAATGGCTTATTGAAAAGGCTATTTAACAGGAAACAATAAATAACTTCGTTATGGCAAACCAACCAACCTACGGCAACGGTAAAATATGTTATATAGAAATTCCGGCGAACGATATTAAAGCTTCTGCCTCATTTTTTCAGAAAGTATTTGGCTGGCAGATCCGATTGGATAATGCCGGTAATACTTCCTTTGATGATGGTGTGGGAGAGGTAAGCGGTATGTGGGTAACCGGACCTAAGCCAATGACCAATGCCGGCTTCGTGATCTCTATCATGGTTGATGATGCCGAAGCTGCAGTTGAGCTGATCAAGGCACATGGCGGTACAATAGTAAAGCCGGTGGATAAGAACACGTCAGAAATAACCGCCCATTTTACAGACCCTGCCGGTAATTTGTGGGGAATATACCAGCATGGAAGATGAATTTGATGTGTGGATGTGCAAATTTTAAATGTGCGGATTCTCTGATCTGAATCTGCGGAAATTTAGAATTTGCACATCTACACATCCGCATATCTGCACATCAATCAACAATCTGCACATCCAGATATCTGCACATCAATCAATAATCTGCATATTTGCACATGCGTTTTGATATCATCTCCGTTTTGCCCGATCTGCTGACAAGCCCGTTTGCTCATTCTATTTTGCAGCGCGCGCAAAAAAAAGGCATAGCCGAAATACATGTGCATAACCTGCGCGATTACTCAACCCAAAAACAAAAAAGTGTTGACGACTACCCTTACGGTGGTGGTAGCGGCATGGTTATGACCATTCCGCCCTTTGCGGCTTGTATTGAAAAGCTTAAAAGCGAGCGGGAGTATGATGAGGTGATTTTCATGTCGCCGGATGGGGAGCGCTTAAACCAGGCTATTGCTAACCAGCTTTCTATAAAAGGCAACATCATTATTTTATGCGGACATTATAAAGGGATCGACCAGCGGATACGTGATATTTATGTTACCCGCGAAATTTCCATTGGCGATTACGTGCTGTCAGGCGGCGAGTTGCCTGCCGCGGTTTTGGTGGATGCCGTGGTGAGGCTGATACCCGGTGTATTGAGCGATGAAACATCGGCACTGAGTGACTCTTTCCAGGATGATATGCTGGATGCCCCAGTATATACCCGCCCGGCCGACTGGAACGGCCATAAGGTACCCGATATACTATTGAGCGGTAATACCCCTGAAATTGAAAAATGGCGCTTTGAGCAGGCCTTGGAGCGTACAAAAAGCCGTCGTCCAGATCTGTTGGAATAAACGGATATTGATGAAATTAATGGAGTTGTCAACCACTCACTTAATCAACAAAATCAACCAAAAGGCACCCACAATTTGTTAATAAAAAACAAATTGTGGAAATTTTTAAAATACC
>NZ_JBCECK010000284.1:0-3099 GCF_039207105.1 Mucilaginibacter sp. | reverse complement strand
TTTTTACAACCCGTAGCCACAATGGCCAGAAAAATTATGCTGGAAATTTTAAGTATTTTCATTGCTGCGAGATTTTAAAATTTAACATTTACGCCTACAGAAAATGTGCGGTACATCGGGTAGTTATTTTCATAAAAATCCGTATTTGTCGCATCAGCTACAGTTAGCGTTTGCGGCACCCTGGTTTCTTCAGGATCATACATACCGTTCCTGGTGCCCTTGGCAAACTCAAACAGGTCTTGCCCGCTCAGGTAAAGCCTGATACTGCGTAGCTTAAGCCGCGCAACCTGAATGTTGTTGAAAGTGTACCCAACGGTGATGTTCTTCATTCTTAAATAGCGAGTATTATCAAGCCACAGGGAAGAGAACTGGTAATTATTATTTTTCACCGTTTCGTTATTAGAAAGACGCGGGTACTCTGCCGATGCGTTTTCCGGAGTAAAGGTTCTGCCGTAAAAATAATCAAGCGGCTGGAACCAGAAGTGAGCCAGCGGTACACCGAAGTTTCCGTTACCTCTCCACACGTATTTGTTACCGGTTCCCTGCATAATAAAGCTCATATCAAAACCTTTATAAGCAAAGCCGCCGGTTAAGCTGTAGGTTAATTTAGGAATCTGAGAACCTAAGTATACAGCATCGCCGCTAAGACCTTTTGATTTGTCGCCAAAGGTGGTGATCTGTCCGTCACCATCAATATCCTGGTACATTACGTCACCTATGCCCAAACCACCATATCCATTAGGCTGAGCAGAAGGCACGATGCCTTTTCCGGCGTATTTTGAAGCGTAATTGTTCAGATCGGCCTGGTTTCTGATAAGTGTACCTTTGAAACCAAAATAAGAATCAAGCGGGTAACCCTGTCTGGCCTGTGTCAAACCCAAATTATAGGTATCATTTCCTTTTAAATCAGAAACAACATTAGTATTGTAATTTAAGATTGCTCCCACATTGTAACGTACTTCACCAATCTTGTCGGCCCACTGACCATTAAACTCCCATCCTTTACCCTTAAGCGTTCCCGCGTTTGATGAAGGAGCAACTGCGCCCAGGGTTGTAGGGTAAGTAATACTAACCAGCATGTTACTGTTAGTTTTTCTGTAAATATCAAATGACAAAGATAGTTTGGACGCGAATAAGGAAACGTCTACACCAAGATTCTTAGATTCGATAGTTTCCCAGGTACGTAAAGGGGACGAAAGGCCTTTAAGCTGAGCCAATCTTGACGCCGCTGAACCATCGATAGGATACTGGCCCAAAACATCAATAAGCTGTACATAATCAAACAATCCTAACTGAGGAATATCCTGGTTACCGGTTCTGCCCCATGACGCGCGAATTTTAAAAAGGTTTAAGGTATTATCGGTAAAGAGTTGTTTGAAGAACGACTCTTCTGAAATTTTCCATGCAGCGGACACACTCGGATAAATCGCGCTCCAACGTTTATCAGGCGAGAACTTAGAGCTGCCGTCTTTACGCATCGTACCTTCTAAATAATACCGGCCTGCAAATGAATAGCTGGCCCGTCCGAAATAAGACCGTAAGGCCCAGGGATCCTGATTCCATTGACTTGCATCACCGGCGCGCAGGTTCTTGTTGTCAGACAAGGGCAGAGTAAAAATCTCATTACTGAAAAAATCCTGCCCCTGAATGAATCTTGCATCCTGAGTGAATTTCTCTTGCGAAGCACCCACCATAGCCTTGATCTCATGCTGACCAAATACTTTGGTGTAATTGACATAAGTACTGTAATTTTTGTAAACAGTACTGGAATTTTTATAGGTGGCGCTGTTTGGATTGTTACGTATCAGCAAGTTGGGTGTATTATCCCAATTATACTCTGTATTTGTTGTTTTAATAGCTTCATCATCATAACGCTCCAGGTTTATACCAACCTGTCCTGTCCACACCAAACCCTTTATAGGTTCATAATCCAACTTTACGTTATTACTCCAACGGTTGTTCGTTGCAGTTTCATTACCACCTTTAATTAATTCCTGCACGGGGTTTTCATAACCCTGATAACCATAGTAATTACCAGCCGGATTTTTTTCGGGCAGATAAGAAAACATTTTCAATCCGTTGCTGATAGCATCGCTCAACTCCGTAGGGGTACGGGTGTTCAGATAATCGTATGCCGTTGTCAGCTCTAACCTCAGGTTATCGGTAAGATTACTTTGCAATGCGATGCGCAGATTGTCCCGCACAGATGAATTGGTTCCTTCTGAAATATTACCGTTGTCGCGCATGTCGCCAAAAGATACCAGGTAAGAAGACTTCTCGCCACCACCAGAAACGCTGAAGTTATGCGTTGGGCGATACGCCGTTTTAAACAACCTGCCGTACCAATCATGGTTTTGGTAAAACATTGGGAATGATTCTACGCTTCGGTTCTCACCAGGGCCTACACTTGGGTCATTAGCGGCTATCTTCATCAGGGTAGAATCAGAGAAAGTTTGTTTTTCACCATCATTTTTATTCGCCTCGTTAAACATCCGGACAAAATGATCAGTTGTAGCCGCCTTCTTTCTCAAACCAACTTGTTTCATGGCTAAATTAAATCCATAGCTTACAAGGGGAGCACTTGATTTTTTGCCCTTTTTGGTAGTAACCAGGATAACACCATCAGCAGCACGTGCGCCATATATGGCCGCGGTTGCATCCTTTAGTACGGTTATGTCCTGAATATCCTCCGGGTTGATCAGGTTAAGATCACTGGGAATACCATCAATTAAAACCAGCGGAACATTGCCGTTAATAGATGACGCCCCACGGATAGTGAGAGCAAAACCTTGTTGCCCCGGCTGGCCGCTTGAACGCGTAATACCCACACCGGGGATCAGGCCCTGTAAACCATCTAAAGTACCTGTAACCGGGCGGCTTTGGATCTTGGTACCGCTGATACGCGCTACCGAGCCGGTCAAGTCCGCCTCTTTCTTACTGGTACCATATCCAATAATTACCACCTCGTTAAGGCTGCTTGCTGCCGGGTTAAGCTTAACATCTATTTTGGTTTGATTATTTACAGGAACTTCCTGAGTTTGGTACCCTAAAAAAGAAAACACCAGGGTTCCGGTCGCATTTGGTAATTTGATCAGATAC
>NZ_JBCECK010000283.1:0-3102 GCF_039207105.1 Mucilaginibacter sp. | reverse complement strand
CCTTTATCGGCCCACATATCATCGTTACGGTGAGGGGCACGCCATAAGTGCAGCATAGGGCCGCCGTTATCGGCCAGTACGTTATTACCGTTCTTTTCCAGTTTGGTGAATGTACCTGATTTTTTGTCGAACTCAATTTTAAAGTCTTTACCCTTAACCTTCACCTCATTTGTTGAGTTAGATAACTCCAACGCCTGGGTAGCCGTAGGGTCAGCAACAGGCGGAGCGGCTATAACCGGTATCTCTAACTGTTGCCATGCAGCTTCAAAACCTTTTTTAGCCCATAATTTGTCGGCAGCGCTGGTGAATGATACACGTAGAAAATACTCAGCACCCGGTTTAAGCTTGCTTACTATGGTGTAAGGTACCTTGATATCTTTTTGCTCGCCGGGGTTAATTTTGCCAATATCAAAGTTACCTTTAGTGGTAACCACACCATTTTCGCTTAATTGCCAGTTACCTACAAAACCATCCAGGTTAATAAACTGGTAACGGTTTTTAACGGTGATGATACCGTTTTTAATATCCTTTGGCGTAACGGCTATCCATTGGTAAGCATGTTTTAATTCAGGATAATGCGGTTTCAATGATCTATCAGATGCTACCACACCTTTGTGAATAAAGTAATGATCATTAGGGTATTCGCCAAAGCCACCGCCGAAAGCCATGATCGGGTGCTCAGGATTGCGCCTGTTCCAAACGCCCTGATCCTGCCATTCCCAGATGGCGCCACCCAGCAGTGTTGGGTATTTATCAAACAAGTCGTTATACTCATCAACTGAACCCATTGAGTTAAACATGGCATGCGCGTACTCGCACAGGTAAAAAGGCTTGGTTAAGCTATCGGGCTGGGCATAATTTTCTACCTGTTTCAAATTAGTATACATATCGCTCTCAATATCGGCCGGGTTATTTTTGCCCACACCAAAACCCTGGTAATGTGTAGGACGTGTAGGGTCTAAGCGTTTAACCTCGGCCAGTGCTGCCCTGAAGTTTGAGCCGCCGCTGCCGCACTCATTCCCTAACGACCAGATGATAACCGAAGGATGATTTTTAAAGCTTTGCACGTTGGCCACATTGCGGTCAATAATAGCATCTTTTATTCTTGGGTCTTCGTTAAATTGATCCCATGCGCCGTGGCTCTCCAGGTTGGCCTCAGCAACCAGGTAGATACCATACTGGTCGCACAGCTCATACCAGCGCGGATCGTCAGAGTAGTGGCAGGTACGTACGTGATTACAGTTAGCTTGTTTGATCAGTACAATATCCCTGATCATCTGCTCTTCAGTAACCGCGTGGCCAACCTCTGGCCAGTTCTCGTGCCTGTTTACACCTTTTAATTTGATACGTACACCATTAATGGTAAAGATACGCCCCTTGATCTCAATACTGCGGAAACCTGTTCTTGATGATATGGTTTCGCTTGTATTGTCGCCATTTTTTAAATTCAAAACGGTGGTATATAACTTAGGCGTTTCAGCGGTCCATTTTTGCGGGTTGTTTACCTGGAAAGTCAATTTTACATTCACCTCTTCGCCTGGTTTTAGGGCAGGCACAGCACCTTCGGCAGTAGCACCTTTTACCAATACGCTGCCGTTATATAGGGTGGCCGAAAGTTTATTGGCTTTGATTGCGCTGCTGCCATAGTTTTTCACCTTGGCATTCACTTCAACAACTGCGTTTTTGTATTCCTTATCCAGGTTTGTTTTTACAAAATAATCCCTGATGTGCTCCTGCGGGGTACTCCAAAGCGATACATTACGGAATATACCGCTTAAACGCCACATGTCTTGATCTTCCAGATAACTGCCGGTAGTAAAGCGATACACTTCGGCGGCCACCATATTTTTGCCCGGGTGAACGTATTGGGTAATATCAAATTCGGCGGCGTTACGGCTGTTTACACTGTAACCTACTTTTTTGCCGTTGATCCATAAAAAGAACCCGGCATCTACCCCATCAAAAGTTAAAAATATACGGCGGCCATTCCAATCGGCCGGTACTTCAAAATCGCGGCGATAGCTGCCTACAGGGTTACGCTCGGCATAGGCAGTGTATTTTTTGGGCGGTTCGCTCATTATATGAGGGAAATCCTTTTTAAATATATAGGTAAAATTACTGTAGTAAGGTGTTCCATAACCCTCTATCTGCCAGTTGGAAGGTACTTTAATATCCTTCCAGCCAGATACATCATAGCTGGCTTTATAAAAATCAACCGGGCGCTGCTGCGGCCAGGCCACCCAATTAAACTTCCACATACCATTTAAGTTGCGGTAAAAGGTTGACGCGTGACGATTGGCTTTCAGGGCTTCCTGCAAATTAGCATAAGGCATTAGTGAAGCGTGCGCGGGCTCTTTATTGACGCCGATATTTCGCGGGTCTTCAATTTCGGCAGGTACTGGGGCATCGCCCTTAACAACCGTATCCCGAAGATTAATACCAGCCGACGCGGCAACAGCAAAACTCAGGAAAATAGAACAAAGGAGTAGTTTTTTCATAGGTTAATGGATACAGGGCACCTCTGCAGGCAACGGTGCTAACATGTTATAATTGGTTACTCGATTTAGCTGGGCTAATATATAATGTATAATTAACATTTAAAACGAATACTCAAAAAATCTAAACTCAGTCCGGGTTTATTTCAGCGCTTTTCTGATAGCTTCTTCCGTCACTTTAGCCATTACTTTATAACCGGCTACGTTAGGGTGTACCCCGTCGGTAGTCAGTTCTGCTTTTTGTCCGTTACGTTCATCAACCAAAGGGGTAAAGTAATCAAGCAATATCAGCTTATTCGCGGCGGCATAGGCTGTTATCAGTTTGTTGAGCGCTATGATCTTTGGTGCAGGCTCAATTCCCTTGCGCCAGGGATAATCAAATACGGGCAGGTAAGCGCATAATATCACCTTGATCTGGTGCAGTTTGGCCAGCTCAACCATCGATTTAATATTATCCATAATGCGCTCGTTGGTAACATGCCCTGTATTACCCGCAATATCATTGCTACCAGCCAGTATAATTACCGCTTTAGGTTTAAGATCGATAACATCCTGCCGGAAACGGATAAGCAACTGAGGGGATAGCTGACCGCTGATACCCCTATCC
>NZ_JBCECK010000282.1:0-3115 GCF_039207105.1 Mucilaginibacter sp. | reverse complement strand
TTATGCAGGATATACCTTGCACCTTCAATTTCATTATCTTTTAACAATGGAGATGATAAAGCACCTTCCACAGCTTTTAAAGCACGGTTATCACCTTCGGCTGTTGAGCTGCCCATGATAGATACGCCACTGTCTTTCATTACCGTGCGCACGTCTTTAAAGTCAACGTTGATATAGCCTGGCAAAGTAATGATCTCGGCAATACCTTTGGCAGCAGTTGTCAATATATCATCTGCTTGTGCAAAAGCAGAGCTCATGGTTAAGTTTCCAAATATCTGACGAAGCCTGTCGTTTGATATCACCAGGAAAGAATCGACATATTTTTTCAATTCTTCCAAACCGGCATCAGCCTGCATTTTACGGCGTTTGCCTTCAAATGAAAACGGCGTGGTTATAATACCTACGGTTAATATATCCATTTCGCGGGCCGCTTTGGCAATTATAGGGCTGGCACCTGTGCCAGTACCACCACCCATACCTGCTGTAATGAACAACATTTTGGTGTTAACGCCCAGCATCTGCTTAATATCGTCTATATTTTCAATAGCTGAATTTTTACCCACTTCTGGTATTGAACCGGCACCCATTCCTTCGGTTAAGCTAGCGCCTAACTGTACCTTGTTAGGTATAGGGCTTAACTCCAGCGCCTGGGCATCAGTGTTACAAATAATGAAGTCAACACCGGTTATTCCCGACCTGTACATATGGTTCACCGCGTTACCGCCGCCACCGCCAACACCAATTACTTTGATGATTGACGATTTTTCTTTTAACATCTCAAACTGCATAATCTTCGTTTTCAGCTATATGTGATTCAACCAATATTTAGATTTAACCATTGTAATAATATGACTTTTTCAACAATAGTTTTCCACAAATGTCTATAATGTGGAAAAGTTATTGGTTGTGAATAATTATCTTGTTTTTGGTATCAAGTAGTTAGTATCAAGTATCATGACAATCAATATTTTGATACAACCTTCAAAAATCTTGATACTTGATACTAACTACTTGATACTAAAATCTACTTTAAAAAGTCTTCGTCGTTTATATCGTCTTTAATAAATGTGATACTCTTTTTCAATAACCTGTCAAACAAACCGCCTTCTTTTGCTTTTGGTTCGTATTTAGGTTTCTCTGCTTTTGTTTCCGCTCCAGGGGCCGCGTTCATGTATTCTGTTTTCTGAATACCTTTTATCAGCAGACCTATACCTGTTGCAAAAGTTGGGCTTTGCAGTTCCTCGTAAATATTTTTAGGCAACACCTCGTTTTTAGCCAAATGTTCTGTTGGGTAACCCACACGGCAATCTAAACCGGTAACAAACTCAACCAACTGACGCAAATGTTTAAGTTGCGCGCCACCACCTGTAATTACTATACCGGCAATCAGTTTTTTCTCGTAGCCTGAAGATTTGATCTCGTAGTATACATGCTCCACGATTTCTTCCATACGGGCCTGGATAACGTAGGCCAGGTTTTTAACCGAGATCTCTTTTGGTTCGCGGCCACGTAA
The DNA here is from genome assembly GCF_039207105.1 of Mucilaginibacter sp. Taxonomy (GTDB): domain Bacteria; phylum Bacteroidota; class Bacteroidia; order Sphingobacteriales; family Sphingobacteriaceae; genus Mucilaginibacter. Next base: position 1,602 of record NZ_JBCECK010000282.1, on the reverse strand, counting down.
ACCTGGCACACAAACAATTTCGTTCTCCTTGTTTTCGTCGGCCAGTGCAGATCCAAACCTTACTTTCAATTGCTCGGCGATGTTGCGCATTACAGAACAGCCCTCACGAATATCCTCTGTTACGCTGTTACCACCAAACGGAATTACCGCTGTATGGCGAATGATACCTTCGTGGAATATGGCCACGTCTGTAGTACCACCACCAATATCAACCAAAACCACACCGGCTTCTTTTTCCTCTTCGCTCAAAACAGATTCTGAAGAAGCCAATGGCTCTAATATCAAGTCCTGGCTATCCAGGCTGGCTTTGTTTACACATTTTACAATGTTTTTGATAGCCGTAACCTGGCCGGATATAATGTGAAAGTTAGCTTCCAGCCTTACACCTGCCATACCTATCGGGTCTTTAATACCCGGTTCGTTATCAACGGTAAACTCCTGAGGTAACACATGAATGATCTCTTCGCCCGGAGGCATCACCAGGTTGTACATATCCTCAATAAGTTTATCAATATCCTTACGGCCAATTTCTGATTGCAGATCACGTCTGGTTATTAAACCACGGTGCTGCAAGCTCTTGATATGCTGACCCGCGATACCCACAAATACCACCCTGATCTCGACATTGGATTGCGCACCGGCCACATCAACCGCCTGGGTTATGCCCTGTACTGTTTTATCAATATTTGATACCATGCCACGGGTAACACCCGCAGACTCGGCCTTGCCAATTCCTAATACCTCAATCTTCCCGTTCTTGCTCCTGCGACCAACAATGGCGCATATCTTTGTAGTCCCGATATCCAATCCTACTACAATTGGCGAACTTTTTTCTTGTGTTGAGCTTTTATCCATATTCCTAATTTATTTGAGAGCTTGTATCCTTAGTGAGTTTATTAGCATTATCCAATTTAAGGCTTGCCGCCTTAGCTGCCTTAATAGAGTCTGCTTTCATATTTTCATTCTTTATACCAACCACCTGGCCAGAGTACTTCACATTGATCATGCTGTACTTATCCCAGCCTGCCTGTGGTAATACCTTTTTATAAAAGGCCAGCAGGTTTGAAAACTTTACCTGTAACGAATCGGCATTACCGATCAATATCCGCTGGTTCCCTACACGCGGCACCAGTTCAATTTCACGATCCTTGTTTACATACAGCTGAGCCACCTGCGCGTCCCATAATGAATCCTTCCGTATAAAATCTGCCGTCAGATATAAATCTTTAGCCAGTTTAGTATGTAAAGAATCAACCTTGTTGGTAAACAGTTCGTCAATAAAACCATTCGCTACCAATACCCTCGCGGTAAAGTTTGTTGACAGCGGAATTTTTAAACCATGCTGATCAACATAAAAATCCATATCATAATGGTTCATAATACGCAGTATAGGCTGGCGCTGACTCACCTCCACCCTTAAAATGCCATCCATTTCGGTATAAACCTTGGCAAATTCAATAAATGGGTTTGCCCTAAGCTTATTTTCCAGATCCTGTATATTGATATTCTCCAACTTACGGCCTATCAGTGTATGGCTGCTGGTTTGCAATATCTGATCAACCTCTTCCTTATCAATAAAATACTGGCTGCCCGGTATGTTAA
>NZ_JBCECK010000281.1:0-3181 GCF_039207105.1 Mucilaginibacter sp. | reverse complement strand
ATGATTATGTGAATCAGTATAAAATAAAAATGCTTGCCGGGCGGTCTTTCTCACGCGAATTTGGTACTGATACAGCGCAGGCCATGCTCATCAATGAGGCTACAGCCAAGTTGCTTGGCTACAATTCACCACAACAGGTAATAGGTAAACGTTTTAAACAATGGGGCCGTGAAGGAAAAGTGGTAGGAGTAATGAAAGACTTTCACTTTCGTTCGTTACAGGAGGTGATAAAACCCCTAACTATGCGTATCGAACTAAAGAATCTTAGCCTGATATCTGTAAAAGTATCGCCTGAGCATTTGCCGGCTACAATGGCTCAAATTGAAAACAAATGGAAACAGCTGATTCCCAATCGGCCTTATAACTATTATTTTTTAGATGAGTTTTTTGACCGCCAGTATCGTAGTGAACAACGTTTTGGTAAGCTGTTTGTGAATTTTGCCGTACTGGCAATATTTATTTCCTGTTTGGGCTTACTGGGGTTAGCATCATACAGCACCTTGCAGCGTACACGCGAAATAGGCATACGTAAAGTTTTGGGTGCTTCGGTGACAGGTATTGTCAATTTATTATCCTTTGATTTTCTTAAATTGATAGTTGCGTCGTGTTTTATCGCTATGCCTGTAGCCTGGTACTTTATGCATAAATGGTTACAGGATTTTGCCTATCGTATTGATATCAGTTGGTGGATATTTGTTTTGGCCGGTATACTGGCCATCATCATCGCAGTTGCGACTATCAGTTTTCAGGCGGTTAAAGCCGCAATGAGTAATCCGGTTAAAAGTTTAAGGAGTGAATAGAAAATAACACCAAGTTTAACATTAAATAAAAAGATCAGAACAGCATTGTTCTGATCTTTTTATTTACAGCTTATTTGATACTTAATATCTATTTCTGACTGTATCATAACCGTACGCTCTCTGTTACATAAGCGAACAGTGTTTGTATTATATAATTGATGTAATGTATTGATTTTTAGTGTCTTAAAATTTTGGTATATTATTGATACTTGTTTGGCCAAAATGAATTGATATTTTTAAACAACTAATCAAACTATTTATAAACTAATATTTAAAAGATGTTATCACTCCAACATATCTCTAAATTTTATCAGGTAAGCGGACTTAAAAATTTTGTATTGAATGATCTGAGCCTTGAAATTGATGAAGGCGAATTTGTTTCTATCATGGGGCCATCAGGTTCTGGTAAATCAACATTGCTTAATATCATCGGTATGCTTGATGAGCCGTCTGAAGGATATCATTACTTTGCCGACCACACCGTGCACCAGTTAAAAGAGAAACAGCGCTCGGCATTGTATAAGCAATACATTGGTTTTGTTTTCCAGGCTTATCACCTCATAGATGAGCTTACCGTTTATGAAAACATAGAAACACCACTTATTTACCAGGATTTTAAAAGTGCCGAACGTAAAGCGATGGTAGCCGATATGCTTGACCGTTTCAGCATTGTAGGTAAAAAAGATCTTTTCCCTGCACAGTTATCCGGTGGTCAGCAGCAGCTGGTTGGCATAGCCCGTGCCCTGATTGCGAAACCGAAACTTTTACTGGCTGATGAGCCAACAGGTAACTTAAATTCCAAACAAGGGGAGGAGATCATGGAACTGTTTCGCAAGTTAAACAAGGAAGATGGCGTAACTATTATACAGGTAACCCACTCAGAAAAAAATGCCGAATATGGTTCGCGTATCATTAATCTTTTAGATGGTAAAATCGAATCCTCAAAACAACTCTGATCATATTATAATGCGATACTTTAATTTTATATTTTTTAGTTTGATCGGGTTATCCGCTATAAAAACGCAGGCCCAAACTCAAACAGATACCTTAACTACAATCAGGCAGTGTATAGATATTGCTATCAAAAATAACCTGGTGGTAAAGCAAAGTGATCTGGATATGCAACGCCTGCGTGTGAGCTATATTCAGGCAAAAGAAAATATGTTACCATCATTAAACGGGCAGGTTGATCATAGCATTAACAGCGGCCGTAGTGTTAACCCGTTTACCAATAGCTATGTAACCCAATCATATACTTCTGGTAATTATAGCTTGAATGCCAATTTAACGCTATTTAGCGGTTTGCAGAATTTGAATGCCATTAAACAAACATCATTGGCTTATCAGGCCGGTAAAATGGATTTTCAGCAGGCAAAAGATCAGGTAACTATTAACGTGATCACCGCGTACCTTTTAGTTTTGGATAATGCTGAATTATTGACCCAAGCCTATAACCAGCTTGATGTATCTAAAAAGCAAGTAGAACGTTTAGAGATACTGGAAAAGGATGGGGCCAACAAATTACCTTCAGATTTATATGATCTGAAAGGTACCCAGGGAGATAACCAGCTTAATTTAGTAAATACTAAAAATACCCTGGAAGCATCAAAATTAAGCCTGATGCAAATTTTAAATATCCCTTATAACAGAAATTTGAAACTGGAGCCGGTTAGTGTACGTGATGTTGCCAAACAAACGGATGAAAATGCAGATCAGATTTATAGTACAGCACTGGAACAACTGGCTTATGTAAAAGCCGCTGAATTAAGGCGCCAAAGTGCAGAAAAAGGAGTTAAAGTGGCCAAGGGTGCGCTATCTCCATCAATTTCATTATTCGGTGGGGTATTTACTAATTATTCAAGCGCTGCCCAAACTTCTGTATTTAGAGATTCATCTACTGTAAATACAGGAAATTATGTGAATACACCTGCTGGTAAGCAATCTGTTTATACTACTCAGGCAAACTTTGATAACAAAAATATTGGCTATTATGACCAGTTTAAAAACAACTATAGTACACAGTTTGGGGTTAGTTTACGGGTGCCAATCTTAAACTATTTCCAAAACAAGAACAAAGTGAAGCTGGCAAAACTCGATTACCAGGAATCAAAGTATATAGAAGAAAATACCAAGATAGTTTTGCGCCAGAATGTTGAGCAGGCTTATTTAAACATGACCTCGGCCTATAATAGGTATAATGTATTGGTTGATCAGGTTAAGGCCTACGCGGAATCATTCAGGACTGCGGAGATACGTTTTAACGCGGGAGTATTAACTTCCGTTGATTTTGTGGTGGCAAAAAATAACCTCGATAAGGCCAATATCAACCTGATTAATGCTCGTTACGATTGCTTTATCTACAATAAAGTACTGGATTACTA
>NZ_JBCECK010000280.1:0-3260 GCF_039207105.1 Mucilaginibacter sp. | reverse complement strand
GTTCGCGTTCATCCATGCCATAACTTTGGGCGGTGGCCACAGGGTCAAGACCGATTTCATTCGGAATTTTGACCCGGATAATGCCGTCGGGAAATTCAGTTAAGCCCGGATCGAGGTCCACCACCTGTTTCATGATGGGTTCGTAAAAAGCTTCGTAGTTCCAGCCGTCGTTGGTCAGCTCAAAAGACTTCAGGCTGAGCACCGGAAAAAAGTATTCGGCATGGCGCAGTTCCAGTAGGCGCAGGTCGACGATGAACTTTTCACCGGCAATGTCGATCGTGGGCAGGATGCCGGCACGACGGGCTTCGAGGGCGTAGGGATCTACGATAACCTCGAAATCGGTTTTCCCTTTGAGTTGTTCGACTGTCAAGCCGTATTTTTTGGCCATGCCTTCGGGGTCAAGTGCGATCAGCGGCGGGATAATGACCGGCTCTGTGTGGTCGGGTTCAGTCCCGGCATTTTTGATGCGGGCATCCCAGGCCAGCAGGTAATGATCACCCATATCGCTCATCTGGTTAATAAAGGAGATCTCGTTTTTGGGATGATCGGTCTGGCGTAAGACCTGCTTATCAATATCTACCGCAAAGCTGGTTTGCTCGAAACGGTAGATTACGGGTTCTTTCAGTTTATTCATGATCTTTCCTCCTGATGGTTAATTGCTGAAAATTGCGGCGGCCGTAGGATTTGAGCACTTTGGGCACGCGTTTACGCGCCAGCGCTTTCATTAATCCGTGTTCACCATATCGCTTGCTCATGTTAAAAATCTTGATGCTGCCGAAAACAGCGGCAGAACCGCAGACGCCGAGGCAGATGAGGGTGCCCGCGCCGCAGATGTACAAGGCGGCGAACAGGATCATCAGCCCGAGTACCAGCCCGGCGAAATACCAGATGTATTGCGCACGCAGGCCACGGAACTCAATGCTTTTGTTGATACCTTTATTGATATTGTATATGCTGTTATTCATGATGGTTGATGTTTGTTATTATGTGGCGTTCGACCGTGGCGATGGTATCATGGATCGCTCCGCCGTGACTGAACAGGCAAAGGCGTTCGGGCATAAAGTTTCTGCCGCTGCCCATAACGATACTATGGTAGCCGAAAGTGATGATGATCCCGTCGGGTTGAAGGATGCGAGGCAGCGCATCTTTCAATTGCCTGAATGGGCTGCAGATCCGGCCCTCATAAAGTTCCATACTCTTGCGCAAGGCATAAGGCGGATCAAGCAAAATAGTCCTGAAACTTTCGCCTGTCCAGTTGCGCACAAATTCCAGTGCATCCAGGTGGTAATCAGCAGGTGCATTGAGGTCAAGGTCATTACGGACTTCATTTATCCCCAACTTTGTGGTCCCAGCGAAGAGATTAAGCACCAGGCCTTCACAGTTTCTTTCCACCCATTTCCGTATCGGCCGTACCGAAAAAGTATAGCGATGAAGCGGGCATCGGATATGCTCGATTTTTAAATTCATACGCGGACCCCCTTTCTGATCCTGGCAGATACCTGTTCTTCCTGCTGAAGTGATTTCCGGAAAGCCTGTTCGCCTGCGAGCGAAACCACGATAGCTTCTTCCAGGCTGGGTTTCTCGATGATGGGTTCGGCGGCTGTTTCTGATTGGTCTACCGTCATGCCGGTTCGTTCGGCCGCCTGTTGAGCTTCCTGTTTTTCCTGGATCTTCCTCGCGATCTCCTTCTCCAGTACATTCAGTTCGCTTTTCATGGCGATCAGTTCTTTTTCCTGCGGAAAAGGGCGTTCTAATAAGGCCTGTAGTTGCGGGATCCTGTCGCGCTGTTCGGCCAGTTCTCTGGTGTACTTCTCCACCAGGTGGTCCACTTTGTCGATGGCGTTGATGAAATAGCGGGCGGCATTTTTAGGATTATCCGTATTAGGTGCGCCGGAACTTGCCGTATAATGAATACTGCTGCCCGGGCGTTCGGCATATAACGTGTTATATTCGTTTTGAAAGAGTTTACCTTCTACCAGGCTTTTTTCGCTGGCATGCCGGATGTATAATTTAAATCCATATAGTTCCCCAATCTCCTTTACATCCGGTTCACCGGCTTGCGGCTTCCAGCCCTGGTATTGCTTAATGAGGTACTGGCCGATGGCTTTGGCATCGGCGCTGGCGACCGCTTTAAGATGGATCGGGTTGGACTTGCTGCCGTCTTGAGCCAGCTTTTGTACCTGGTGGTAAGCCGCGTGATCAGCAGTCAGCTGGTTAAGCGTGGTTTGGGTTTTGGTGCTATCCTGCTCCAGGTTTTCCAACTGGTAACGGGCACGGGCGTTCTCCCGGTAATGGGCGGTTTTCAAACTTTCGGTCACCGCGATCTTTTTCTCCAGCTTGGTTTTGTCCAACAGCGATGTGTCCCCTGACAGGATAGCGATGTACTCGGAAAAGTTCATGCCGCTCTTTTCATCGATACTCCCTTCATCGATGGTACGCACGTTGAGCTCGCAGTTCTTCATCTGGCTAATGAAGGTTTGTTTGTTTTTGAGCAGGTTGAACTTGTAGGTATCCAGGGACTGCTCGACGGCATAGATGAAATTGAGCACCTTATTGCCATAATGCGATTTGGCCAGCTTGTTACCCTGACGGGAACCGCGCCCGTTGCGCTGTTCCAGTTCGCTCGGCTTCCAGGGGATATCGAGGTGGTGCATGGCGATGACGCGCTCCTGCACATTAAGGCCGGTTCCGGCTTTCTCCGTACTACCAATGAGGATACGGATCTCCCCCCGGTTCATCTTTTTGAACAGGTCCGGTTTCTGTTTATCCGTCCACTGGTGGATAAAAGTGATATGCTGCGGCGGAATGCCCATGTCGGACACCAGCTTTGCTTTCAGCGCGTCATACATATTAAAAGCGTCGGGCTTCGGGGTGCCGATATCGCAGAACACGATCTGCGTACCACGTTGTGCTGTACTGTCACGATAAAGTTCCGCTAACTGGCGTGCACACACATTGACTTTATAATCGGGATGATCTTCGTACAATTCGGAATTAATGAGGCGCATATCTGCCGCCATCTTTTTGGCGTAGTTAGTGGCAATCAGCATCCGGCCTTTATCTTCTTCTTCCGAAAGCGGCAGGCGGCCGATCAGGGTGGCGTCGCCGTTTTTGGCGAAGGCCATCAGTTTGCCGATAAAATCTTCCTGTTCAGGCGTGGGCTTGATATTGATCAGCTTTTCGTCCAGTGCCGGTTTGTCCAGCGCGATATGCGCGGCGGTTTTGTAATCCGTGATCTCGTTGTAAAACAGGGCCAGTTC
>NZ_JBCECK010000279.1:0-3261 GCF_039207105.1 Mucilaginibacter sp. | reverse complement strand
ATGCTGATCGTCAAAGACTCCGGTAAACAAGGTTTGCTGCGCAGAGCATTCACGCGTTCCGGCCCTGTCAAAGTTCCATTGATCCAGGTTTTGACATCGTTACGTTCTAAAATGGCCGGCATCCGGTCATGTATCTCGGCCATCGCCCGATTGGGCGGCATCGTGATCATCACAAAAGTAGGCAACAAGACATTGGTCTTTATATCCAACCACACGTCCCAAAGCCCCGCAATATAAAAAGGCTGTCCGTCCCGCCGCTCTACTTTATAAGTGATATTCTGTTCTTTATTATATTCAAAAAAAGCCTGTATCCGCACCACGCAATGCCGGCGCCCAACTTCTTGTCGCCAAAAAGGCACGGTAAAAAGCGACTCGATCCTGGCATGCTTATTCTTGCTATGGATCTTATCATCATCGCCTGTCAGTAAGCCCCAACGAAACTGTTGTACCTTACCCGGTAGCGCATCTGTCACTACCGGCAACATACTGCCCGGATTGCCCGCGCCATTACTTTTAGGTTTATACGACCCGCCATCGCGGGTGATCACCTTAATATCTTTTTGTTCACCAATCTCAACGTGTCCGCACATAATCTTTCTAAACGAACAAAATTACTAATTATTTTAGTAATTAAATTGTTTTCTTAAAACTATAATGCCAGTCTGTTTCCTTTTTGCTCAGCTTCTTTAATTCATCGTTCTTACAGTGCTGGTCAAAATAAAAGGTTTGCCAATGGCTGACTTCGGAGATCATGTGCCGGACAGTAATGGTGATGGTCAGATCGGGCCTGCCGGAACGCATCAGGTTTTGATGAATGACCTGACAAACTTTACGGACGAATTCATCGATATGCTGTTTCTTTTCTTCGGGCGGATAAAAGGTGGCTTTATAATACTCCGGTTCAAAACGACGGAGGTCGATAGATAGGCCGCGTTGCGGATTCATTTCGAACAGCAGTTCCAGATCATGCAGCTTGATCTTATGCAATAACTTGGGGTTACGCCAGACCCAGGCCATCAGGTCTTTCTTGAGTTGCTGATAAAATTTTTCGTTACCGTAATAAGCCATGATCTATTTTGTTCGCACGATGTCTTTCCAGTTCGTGGTGTATTGCTTACTTAAAAATTCCTGTTTCATGGCCCATTTACGCTCAAAACTATCCGCTGCTAAGCGCACTGTTCCGCGACCGTAACGGTCATTCAAACCATCCATCAATTCCGCCAGTTTCTGTTCCCGACTGTGCTCATAACCCGCGAACAGATTATACTGCACTTCGCCCGCCGGTACGATACCAGTCGCCCTGACACCACATTTCAAATAATTATAACCCGGCTGGTAGATCGCCCGCATGGCCTGCACGGCCACCCGCGTTAGTTGATGCGTGCTGTTCGCTGCAAATGGCACTTTGACGGTAATGCTCGGGTAATGCTGGTCATGTTTGACATTGTGTTTATTGGTGCGTAAATAAATGGTCAAACTGAGCGCCATACTTTCCTGCTGCCGCAACTTAATAGCCACTGTGCCCGCGTGCATCGAGATCGCTTCCTCGATAGGTGCCAACTCGGTTTGATAGCTATTAAAACTCTGACTACTTTCAATACCCTTGGATCGCTCGGCCACATCCTTAATCACATTACAAGGTTTACCCCACAATTCCTGGTGCAAACGCCAGCCTTGCACGGTCATGTGCTGCCGCACAAAATCCGGCTTCAAGGCCCTAAAATCCGCAGCGGTCGTCACCTTAAATTCGGTCAGTTTATCATAGTAGGCCCGGCCAACACCCCAAACATCCTCGATCGGAAAACTTTTCATGACTTCAGCGATTTTTTCATCCGAATCAAGCACCAAATAATTTCGTTTCTGCTTTTTAGCTGCTTTATTCGCCAGTTTAGCTAAAGCCATCGTTGCACCAACACCAACCGTGATCGGCAAGCCCGTATCCCGCATCACGTTGTTACTGATAGCGGCGGTATATTTGTCCAGATCAGCGATACCACCCAAAGCCAAAAATGCTTCGTCGATGCTATACACCATCAGCGTATAAGTGTACCGCGCCAGATTATTCATCAGGCGCGCACTCATATCCGCATACAAAGGATAATTACTACTGAAAATAACGGCGTTATTTTCCGACAATTTGCTTCGCACCATAAACTCCGCATCGGCCATCTTAATACCAATAGCCTTCGCTTCGTTACTTCGCGCGATCACACAACCATCGTTATTGGAAAGGACGACCACGACGCGGCCTTCCAGCGTCGGATCGAATAAACGCTCACAACTTACATAGCAGTTATTGATATCAACATGCGCAAACACGAGCGTACCTCCCTAAACGATGTGCCGGCTGCAAGACCGGGTTCAAGGTCAGCGTCACCACACCCCAGCAAATCCAATTGTCCAATACCATGTCCGCTTCATCCGACTTAAGAATCACACGCTTTTCCTCCGGCCAATAGGCCCGCGTATAAAAATCACCCTCATGAAAGAACACCACGATGCTGCCCGTCACCGGCGTCAGCGTCCGGTCGATCACCAGCACATGTCCCTCCAAAATATGGTAACTGCGCATGGCATCACTCCCCATCCGCATATAAAACGTATTGTCCGGGTCCATCACAATGATCTCCGACACATCCAATTCCGGTTCCTCATGCGTCAGCATTGGCAGCCTGAACCCCAGCACGTCCCTTTTCACCCGATGTCGCCTCAACCTTAACATGCTACAAAACTATTTCACAAAAATTTAAAATACTAATATTTTTAGCATTAAATTTGTCCACATGATGCATGTCTTTGAAAAAACGGGAGCGGATCTGGCCGGAACAGCGTATTGCTTGGCTACGGTCTATGGGGAAAAGGGCGGCTATTTTGCGCAAAAAGTGTTGGTTTTTCAAACGGATGAACCCGATCTGGACGCGCTGAAAAAAGCGGTGGATCAGTTCTTTGAAGTAGAGCTGAAGACCGACCTCTATGTAAAAGAAGTGCCGAAAGATTCGGCGTTATTTGAACAGGAAGCAGCAAGATTATATGGAACAGCTAGCGTTTTTTGCGGAAGCCGGGCAGAGTAAAGACCTGCCGGAGCATTTATTGGAATACCGGCCTGGCTTGATCTCAACCGCTGACAGCGATGAATTGCTGGCGCATTTCATCGCTACCACACCCTGGCAACAAACCAAGCAAAAAATGTGGGATAAAGAATATTTGACCCCGCGTTTAACTTGTTGGTACGGCGAAACCGATAGAATTGCCGGTACTTTG
>NZ_JBCECK010000278.1:0-3293 GCF_039207105.1 Mucilaginibacter sp. | reverse complement strand
CCCAGGAACCCACAAATAAAGACGCATACATGTTGGTCTTTCTCATTTCTGACGCCTTTGCTAAAAAGTCGGTATACGGCAGCGGAAATTCCGTATTGTACTGCCATAGGGCTTTGTCACCGATCACCGACCAGTTATACAGTTTACAAGGTGCCGGCACAAATTCCACGACCGAGTAAGCATTGGCGATATAGGTGGCCGTATTTACAGTAATGGTACGGGTTACCGCTGTGCTTTGCTTACCGGCAGTGGCTTTAAAGGTCAGTGCAAATGTTCCCGAAGCCGGTGAAATAAAGCTCAGGTTCAGGTTCTTGCTGATCACCGAATCGCCGATCGACCATTGATAATCATAATCGTTACGCGCCGGTCCGCTGATGGCCGGTTGCAGGTCAACGACCTGGCTCAATGCCACCGCCGGGATCTCCGCCAAAGTAATGGTGATGGCTTTTTCGACAAAGATCTTGTAGCCTTTCTGATCGCTGCCGCCTTTGTTCTCGATCTTAAAAGTGACATCGTAGTTACCGGCGGTTTTCGCTTCAAAAGTATAATTGATCTGCCCGCTGGCTACTTCCTTACCGTTCACCAGCCAGGTGTAGTTGTTGCCCTTGGTATTAGTGATGGTGGGGGCCAGCACGGTCTTATCGCCGATATTTAATGTCAGTGTATCTGCACTGATGCCGGAAATACTTGGCGCTTGCTGCACATCTTTCTTGCAGGCTATCGCCAGCAAAAAAAGCAGGAGCAGTAAATAGATAGGTACTTGTTTTTTCATGTGTTTTGATTTTATTTTTTTGGTAATAAGGCCATATGCGCCGGAATGTCTCCGGTACGTACGACCCATTTCTTTTTGCCCTGCTTGTCGAAACAATACAGCAAACCAGGGGAAACGTAATTGCCGGCATCAGTTACATAGATATCTTTGGTCACCGGATGCACCATGATGCCGTAAGGGATCTGTATCTCTTTATCCGTACCGTCAGTAATGAAGGCATTGGAAATGACCTTGTGTGTCCGGGTATCTACAATAGCGTATGTAATGACATTAGAGTAAGTGATATAGCTCCACTCGGTGCTGTATACGTACAGCAGGTCATCATCCAACCAGTAGTTACTAGCGGCGATAGGGATGGTGTCCGTTACTTTTTGCTGGGCTTTGTCAATAAAATAGAGCCTTGAAGGCAGTTTCTTGTAGTCGCCGCGCGAGGTTACCCATAGATTGCCACGTTTGTCGGCTTTGATATGGTGCAGGTTGTAATCGACGTCGATACGCTTGTCCTCTTTAAAAGTGGCCAGGTCGATCACCGAAACGGTACGTTCATATTTTTCGGTATTGCCCGCACCCATATAACCGCCGGAGTTGGCCACATAGATCTTGCCATCAACGATCTCCAGGCAATCCGGCTGAAAGCCGACGATGCAGGTGCTCACCACTTTTAATGTCGCGGTATCGACTTTAGCTACATAACCTTTTTGGGTATAGTTAGGATTGATCTCTACCGGTCCGGCATAGGAGGTGATGTAGGCAAAACCTTTATCAAATTTGATATAACGGCAGTTTGGTATCTCGATCTGACCGATGCGTTTGGCATTGGCCGCGTTCATCACTTCGACTTTGTTGGACACGTTGATAATAGCGTACAGCTTACCGCCGTAAATGGCGATATCGTTACCTACATCGCCCAATTCTTTAGGTACGGTCGGGTTGATCGCGCCGTAGATATTACGCTGGTAAACGCCCTTACCCAGATCGTAGAAATCCAGCGTACATTTATTGCTGCCCATGTTACCTTCGTTCAGCAGGTAAAAGCCGGCATAATTGGCATCCGAGGATTGATCTACCTTGGTCTCTTCGGGTTTAAAAGTTTCCTGGTCTTTGCGGCATGAGGCTACCACGAAGGCCATTAGCAAGACTATTAAATGGTACTTTTTCATAGTTCAACAGATAAGATCAGTTTATAATTTCGTTTGGGCATGGGGTAGTTATTCACTACATCATAGTCCTGGTTCAGCAGGTTATTGACCTCGCCCGATATTTTGAAACGAGATTTTTTGTATTGGATGTCTTTAGAAGCCGACAGATCATGCGTATACCAGGGCCGGTGATAGTTATCGGTAATATTGGCCGAGTTGTCGTAGCGTTCACCCACATAAATAAAGCTATAATTCACGCGCCAGGTGCCGCGCTGTATGCTGGAGATCAGCGAGCCGCTATGCCATGGTATGTAAGGGATCTGGCCGCCGTAGGTCAATGCTTCCAATAACGGATTCTTTTGCTTCGTAAAATCTTGCGCTTTCTGATAAGTATAAGATGTCCGAATATTTAATAAAGTGTTTGATGGTAAAGCAAAGGCAAAATCGGAGATGACATCAATACCCCGTATCTCCACATAACCGATATTCTGCATCATCCAGCGGTACATGCCCGTACCTTTAGGCACGGCGACGATCTTATTGGTGACCTGGTTGTAGTAAGCGTCGGTTTGCAACTGCCATTCACTGAAAAACGCCCCCGGCCAGCTTTTGTGCCAGGTAAAACCCAGGTCATATTGATAAGTGTACTCTGGTTGCAGTTTTATATTACCGATGTCGGTATAATACAGATCATTAAAGGTCGGCATCCGGAAGATATGCTTATAGAATGCCCGTAGGTTAAATTCTTTTTTATCAAAAGGTTTGAAGGACAGAAAAACCGCTGGTGTTAACTCATTTTTATTCGAAGCCGCCACGGCATCTTCGGTGCCCGGGTTTACGCGGGTGATGCTTTCATCGATGAAAGTGCCCAGCATACTGGCCTGCATCTTCCATTTGCCTAAATGGGCCGCACCAGCCAGGGCGACCAGTGAGGTCAGTCGTTTGGGATAGACAAAGCCATCCAGATTGGAATTGAGCGTATTGTAATGCACGTCGGTAGACAGGTCAAGATCCAGGACTTTAGAGACACTGAGTTTATTGGCTATCGAAGCATACCATTCCTGCTGTAAAAAGTTATTATCGATATGGAACTGATTCGGATCGGGGTTCAGGTAACGCATGTAGTCGTTGGCGTATTTGGCGTTCACCTGTATATCGTACAGCCTGGTGATGCTTTGCTGATAAGAACCCTGTACGAAGAAATTACGGTCCCATTGCCGCTGCGATTGTTTGAACACGTTGTTAACGATCGCGCCGGGGATGCCTTTTTCCGAATCGTAGAAATAGGTTTTCACATTCCAAAAGCCATGCGCGGCTTTGCCATACAGCCCGCTTTCCAAACGCAAAGCGCGGATGTCGCCGTTCTCACGAATGGCGGTGGT
>NZ_JBCECK010000277.1:0-3337 GCF_039207105.1 Mucilaginibacter sp. | reverse complement strand
CCCAAATGGACGAAGAAGGATTTGGCAGCTGTACCAACACCGGTGCCTGCGAAGCTGAATGCCCTAAAGAAATTAAGCTTACCAACATTGCGCGCATGAACAATGATTTTTTCAGCGCAAAATTATTCAGGGAAGAAGCTATCCATGAAGAACAACATGGCGGTGCTTAATCGCTGATAACACTATAAACAAAACGGGCTTTGGAGATTTTCAAAGCCCGTTTTGTTTATGAATGTTGTTTCTTTGTGTTATTGCGAGCGTAGCGTGGCAATCGCGAACAGCGCAGAGAAGATTTGCATAGTTCGCGGTTGCTTCGTCGTTCCTCCTCGCGAAGACATGGTGGTGTTTTAAAATAATGACAAAGTTGATTATTACAATACTTCCAGGTCTTTCAGCTCCGCCTCCAACTGCTCTGCCGAGGTAAAGTGAATGCTTTTAATACCCACCTTTTCGGCGGCTACTATGTTGCGGTAATTATCATCAATAAATAAAGCTTCGCCTGCATTTACGGCGTAACGGTCAAGCAGTATCTGGTAAAACTCGGGAGCAGGCTTACGCATTTTTTCGGTGCCCGAAACTACGATGCCATCAAACCAGCTCAAAAAATCATAGCGCTCCAGTGCTACCGGAAAAGTTTCTGCCGACCAATTGGTGAGTGCGTAAATTTTGTATTTGCCGCTTGCTTTAAGCTGCTTAAAAATAGCTACAGTACCATAAAAGGGTTCGCCCAGCATCTCGCTCCAGCGGCCGTAAAACGCGCGAATATTGGCCTCGTGCTGCGGGAACTGAGCCACAAGTAAGTCTGTACCTTCCTGTAAGGAGCGACCGGCATCCTGTTCCTCGTTCCAGTCGGAGGTACAAACCTCGGCCAGGAAGTTTTTCATTTCCTGCTCGTCGGCAAACAGGGTGCGGTACATGTAGTGCGGGTTCCAGTCAATCAAAACCGCGCCAAGGTCAAATATGATGGTATTTATCATTTCTTTTTATCCGTGTGCTCGTAAATTTTAGCATCCGTAACTACCGAATCTTTCAGGCTCAGGATCAGTTTTTTAACATACCGTGGCTTTTTAGGCTTATTGTATTCATCAATATCATAAACCATTTCGGTAGAGTTGCTCAGCTGCGGGCGGTGCAGCAAATGAATAACTTCCTGGTATTTTAATCCTTTAAGCTTTTGATTTTGCAACAGATCGTCAACCATATTGTTGCGGAACGGGAACTCCAGGCCATCACCATAATCCCAATCTTCCCGGTTAAATTTTGTATGTCGTTTACAGGCGGTTAAAGTTATTAGTACCAGCCCAGGCAAAACGAGTATCTTTTTATTGAACAGATCACCAATTTTCATTGATCAAATATAATAAGAATCACTTAATGCGCTTTGTTCATATTCTTATTCAATCGGGAATTATGTCATTGCGAGCGTAGCGTGGCAATCGCGAACTTTACAGAGGGATTTGTAGAGTTCGCGGTTATCAGACACACATACGAAGTTTTAAAAACTTCGTATGTGTTTTACATAATGCCATTTTACTCAGCGCCCAGTAAATACGCCTTAAAATCAGAAAAATCTTTGCTAAGCGGCACTGCCAATTTGGTTCTTGAAGCCAGCTCTTTTACAGATGCCGGTATCTCGATCTTCGCGGTCATTTCTTTGTTGAACACATCCGGAAACTTGCAAGGGTGAGCGGTTGATAAAAACACACCGGCGGTATCGGCACTGTTATGATCATGCTGATAATCGGTCAGCGCCTGCCATGCAATGGCCGTATGCGGGCAAACTACGTAGCCGTAGGCATCAAATACCCAGTTGATCGCCTTAACCGTTTCCTCATCATTATATTTAAAACCGATAACCAGTTTTTTGAGCTCATCCATATCCTGCTTAAACAGATCGGCAATACGTACCCAGTTGCTTGGGTTACCCACATCCATCGCGTTTGACAGTGTAGCAACTGAGGGTTTAGGTTGATAAACACCGGTTTTTAAAAACTCCGGAACAGTATCGTTAACATTGGTAGCAGCAATGAATTTTTCTACGGGCAAACCCATTTTCCAGGCCAGTAAACCGGCACCAATGTTACCAAAATTACCGCTCGGAACCGAGAATATCACTTTCTTAACACCCTGCCTTAATAACTGGGCATAGGCATTAAAATAGTAAAAAGTTTGGGGCACCAAACGGGCTATGTTAATAGAGTTAGCCGATGTTAAGCGGAATTTTTCATTCAGTTCAGCATCAGTAAAGGCTTGCTTAACCAGGGCCTGGCAATCATCAAAAGTACCATCAACCTCCAGCGCGCGGATGTTTTGGCCGTTGGTGGTTAATTGCTGCTCCTGCACGCCGCTTACCTTGCCTTTAGGGTATAAAATGGTTACACGGGTATTAGGCACGCCCAAAAAGCCCAGGGCAACAGCACCACCGGTATCGCCGCTGGTAGCTACCAATACGTCCAGCTGTTTTTCGCCGGCCTCTAAAAAGTAGCTCATTACGCGGCTCATGAAACGTGCGCCAAAATCTTTAAACGCCAGTGATGGCCCGTGGAAAAGTTCCAGCACATGCACATGCTCATCCAGTTTTACAATTGGGGCATCAAAGTTAATGGCGTCATCAATCAGCGCTTTCAGATCGGCTTCAGGGATGGTATCACCCAGTAAATTCTGAGCCACTCGGAAAGCGATCTCGGGCAGGGTATATTTATCCAGGTTGTTGATAAAATCAGCATCTAAACGGGGGATGCTGATAGGCATATATAAACCTTTATCCTGTGGCATGCTGTTAAAAACCGCGTCTTTAAAAGACACTTCAGATAAGGTATTGTTGGTGCTATAGAGTTTCATTTTTGATTTCGGATATCGGATGTTCGATTTCGGATTTATTGATTTCTCGCGTCATTGCTATAAGAAGCCTCACCTCAACCCTCTCCTTTGGAGAGGGCTTTTAAATACTTTTTTAAGTCCCCTCCCTTGGGGGAGATTTAGAGGGGGCTCTTACTTGGTACCACGCAAGGACGAGTTATATTTTTGACTTTTTACTTTTGAATTTTGACTTAAAATCTCGCCAGTACCTTCGGTCCGCCATCGTTGATAGGGGACACGTAGGTGTTTGAACCAATTTTAAGGCTGGTTAAATGTTGTTGTAGTTTTTGGGTAATAAGTGTGGCGGTTTCCTCATCTTTAGTGAAGGCAAAAACCGATGGGCCCGAGCCGGAGATACCAAAGCTTACCGCGCCCATGCCCATAGCCATTTCGCGCATTTTATAAAA
The DNA here is from genome assembly GCF_039207105.1 of Mucilaginibacter sp. Lineage (GTDB taxonomy): Bacteria > Bacteroidota > Bacteroidia > Sphingobacteriales > Sphingobacteriaceae > Mucilaginibacter. The sequence goes on along the minus strand of NZ_JBCECK010000277.1, from coordinate 71 downwards.
ATCAGGTATCAGCATAGAGCGTACAGGCTCAACCAATACATCTTTCATGCTGCGGCCTATCAGGTCAATAT
>NZ_JBCECK010000276.1:0-3346 GCF_039207105.1 Mucilaginibacter sp. | reverse complement strand
AAAAGGCCCTCCCCTTTGGGGAGAAGGAGGACCATAATTTTAATTGTTGTTGTTTGTTATTATCTTTAATAGTTCCCGGGCTATAACTTCATCGGCATTTGGCATGGCCATTTTACCAATATTTACACCCAGTTTCTTTTGTTGTTCTCTGTCGTTTAATAATTCAAGCGCCCTGTCAACCAGCTTCGCTTCCGCATCTCTATCGGCTAAAAACACAGCTGCTTCTTCCTGTACCAGTGCCAGCGCGTTTTTGGTTTGGTGATCTTCGGCCACATTTGGCGACGGCACCAGAATCACCGGTTTTTTAACCATGCAAAGCTCGGCAATCGTACCCGCACCGGCCCGCGATATAATAATATCGGCAGCGGCATAAGCCAGGTCCATCCGCGATAAAAACTCGGTTATCTTAATATCAGGGTGGTAATCTTCACCCAGTTTCTCGATGATCTGTTTATAGTAGAATTTACCGGTTTGCCAGATGATCTGTACATCGGCGGCTATCAGTTTATCAAGACCTGCCAGTATGCTGTTATTCAATGTACGTGCACCCAGGCTGCCACCTGTTATGAGTATTGTTTTTTTAAATGCCGATAACTTATAAAGTTCCAGCGCCTGCATATGCTTACCTGCAATATTTACCGAATCTCTGCGGATAGGGTTGCCTGTTTTTATAATTTTACCGGCAGGGAAAAACTGCTCCATGCCATCAAATGCCACACATATTTTTTGGGCGTGCTTACCCAGCCATTTATTTGTAATACCTGCATAAGAGTTTTGCTCCTGTATGAGGTATGGTATATTTTTTAACGATGCCGCATACAATAACGGCCCAGAAGCATAGCCCCCAACACCAACCGCAGCATCGGGCTTAAAATCTTTTATAATTTTAAGTGCCTTGCGCACACTACCAATAAGCTTAACAGGGAACATTACGTTTTTCCAGATCGATTTACGCTGAATTCCCTGAATATCCAGCCCAATGATCTTATAACCGGCTGCCGGAACTTTTTCCATTTCCATACGACCGTTGGCACCTACAAACAATATTTCGGTAGCCGGATCAATATTTTTTAAAGCATTGGCAATAGCAATGGCCGGGAAGATGTGTCCTCCTGTTCCGCCGCCGCTTATGATAATTCTTTTTGCCATGTTTTATAAAATTCTAATCTCTAAAAAATGCTAAAACCTAAATTCTAAACTCTAACTTGTTAGGCAATTTTACTCACCACTCACCACTCACCACTCACCACTCACCACTCACCACTCACCACTCACCATTACGCCGTCCTGATCTCGCCTACTACTACTTTCTTTGGTTCTTCAATATCCCTGCTTACGGATAATATAATGCCAAAGGCCACGCTCGTAAATAATAATGATGTACCACCCATACTCACAAACGGCAGCGGAACACCTGTTACCGGGCCTAAGCCTACTGCCACGGCCATATTAGCAAAAGCCTGTATAGTTAAACTAAAACTCAACCCGCATGCCAGCAAAGCCCCGAAGGCTTTTGGCGCTTTTGTTACAATTTTTATACACCTGTATAGTAGAAACAGGTAAATGCCAATTAAGGCAAACCCGCCTACCAGGCCATACTCCTCAATAATAATGGCGTATATCTCGTCGGAGTATGACTCGGGCAGGTAATTTCTTTCAGTACTGTTACCAGGGCCTTTTCCAAACAAACCGCCGCTGGCAATGGCTATTTTAGCATGATCTGACTGGAAGGACTTATCGGGCTTAGCTTGCTCCGGGTGTAAAAACGTACTTACCCTTGTCGCATACATGTGCCTCCTGGGGCCCAAAAACAATACACCTAATAGTAAAATAAAGCCTGCACCACAAACCACCGCTATTTGCTTGATACTGATACGCCCAATAATGAGCAGCAAAATACTCACCCCAAACAGCATCAGCGCGGTTGATAAGTTAGCCAGTGCAATCAGTATAAACACCAAACAAACCGAACCCATAATGGGTAAAAACGATTCTTTTACATCCTTGATATTCTCCTGCTTGCGCGATAATGTACGTGCCAGGTAGGTGATCAGTGCCAGCTTAGCCAAATCGGATGTTTGAAAACTCAACCCAATTACCGGAATGTTGATCCACCGGCTTGCGTTATTGATGTGGCTACCAAATACCAATGTGTATAACAACAATGGTATGGTTACGATCATCATGATCTTGGATATACCGGCATAGTACCTATAATCAAGCTTATGCGAAATATACATGAGCGCAATGCCGCCTACCACCATAGCCAGGTGTTTCATCAGGATCGATTCAACCCCAACCCCTCTCTTATATGCCAGCGTACCAGTTGAACTGTATACAGCCAATAAGGATATAACAGAAAGCAATATGACTATTAGCCATATCCAGCGGTCGCCTTTTGTATTACTGAGTATCCTGTGCATAAGCCCCCTCTAAATCTCCCCCTAAAGGGTGAGCCTTTTTATTTAATATTCGTTAATTCAACTTTTCCATAATCTAAACCCTCATTCCCCCTTTAGGGGGCAAGGGGCTTACAATTCCCTCACTGCCGCTTTAAACTGGTTGCCGCGGTCTTCGTAATTTTTAAAAAGATCAAAGCTTGCGCATGCGGGTGACAATAATACGGTATCGCCTTTTTCGGCCAGGTGAAACGCTACCTGTACCGCTTCCTGCGCCGAGCCGGTATTTACGATCACATCTACATCTTCTTCAAAAGCATCATGAATGCGTTTGTTGTCTTTACCCAGGCAAACAATAGCTTTCACCTTTTGCTTCACCAGTTGTTTAAGCATGCTGTAGTCATTTCCCTTATCAACACCACCCAAGATCAACACCACATCAGTAGTCATGCTTTCTAAAGCGTACCAGGTTGAGTTAACGTTGGTGGCCTTTGAATCATTAATGAAACTAATTCCCGATATTTTACCAACCGACTCCAGCCTGTGCTCGATGTTTTTAAAGTTGCCCATGCTCTCTCTCATCGATTCGTTGCGCAGCTCAAGCACCTTTGATACAATGCCAGAAGCCATTGAGTTGTAAATGTTGTGCTTGCCCTGCAGGGCTAATTCTTTAATTGACATTTGAAAATGTTCTTGTTGTGTGTTAATGACAATATTGTCGTTTTCGAGATATGCTCCCGGTTTAATCTTAGTTTCAATTGAAAAGGGTAACTGTTGTGCTTCAAAACTACGTCCGGCCATACCTTTAATGGTTTCCGGATCATCGGCACAGAAAATAAAATAGTCGGCCGCTGTTTGATTTTGCGTTATACGGAATTTTGATGCCGCGTAATTTTCCAGCTTATAATCATACCTGTCTAAATGGTCAGGCGTAATATTGAGCAAAA
>NZ_JBCECK010000275.1:0-3354 GCF_039207105.1 Mucilaginibacter sp. | reverse complement strand
TAAAAAACCAGGTGGAGCATAATATCGCCCAGTTCCTTTTTTATTTCGGGCATATCGGCACTTAAAATGGCGTCGCTAAGCTCATATGTTTCTTCAATAGTAAGGTGGCGCAGACTTTCCAGCGTTTGTTTCTTATCCCAGGGGCAGTTGGCCCTCAGGTCGTCCATAATGGTAAGCAGGCGTTCAAATCCGGTTGCCGGGGTAGATGCGGTATCGGGAGCTTTTAAAGGCATATGTTTTATTTTTGTAGTACGATCAAAGATAGTGGATTTACTATCAACAGAAAAAATGAGGGGTTGCCGGGGCAGATTAATTGTTTATTAAATCTTTTACCGCCCGCAGCATTTCGCGCTTGCCTGCTGCTCCGGGCACTTTTTCAATAGTAAAACCCAGGCTCTTGAGCATTCTTTTTAAATTACCGGTTATGGCGTAGGTAACAAATATGCCGCCCGGCTTTAAAAAGCTTACTGCATGGCTTATGGCTGGCAGCTCCCACATTTCGGGCTGACGGGCCGATGCAAACGCATCAAAATAAATGATATCATATTGCCGCGCTGTCTGGAAATCCATAAGTGTAGTATTGGCAATGCCCAGGCTGCAATAATCATCAAGGTTTACTGTTGTTTTTAGAGCAGTGGGATAATTACTTATATAATTTGTCCATACCTCAGGCGACACATATTCCTGATAGCCTGTTTGTGCCATCATATCGGCACTGATCGGGTAGGCCTCAATACCTGTATAGTCTAATGCTGTCTGGCGAGCAATACAGAAATCGGCACTAAGCAAAAAATTTAGCCCGGTGCCAAAACCAACCTCCAGAATGCTTACCTCTTCTGGTTCCTTTTTATCCAGAAAGAAATTTAAACCGGCATTCACAAATACGTGCTTGCTCTCTTGCAAAGCACCATTGCGTGAGTGGTAATGCTCGCCAACCTGGGCGTTATAAATGGTTTTTGAACCATCTGCCGTGGTTACTATTTCCAGATTGTTGGCCATGTTCAGGAGCAATTTTATAATAATCTGCTAATTAACATTTTTGAGCACTTTCGGCAAATTCAATAATTACCTCGCCAAGGTCATATACAGGTACCTGTTGTATTTCAGCGTCAACTATGCTGGAAGCCGCGGCCGAGCGGTAGCCGGCAGCACAGTGTACAACAATAGGTTTATCTGTCGGTATTTCATTGATGCGTTCGCGTAATTCTGGTAGAGGAATGTTGATGGCGTTTTTAAATATCAAACCCTCTTTTACTTCATTTGGGTTACGTACATCTACAATAGTATACTCATCCAGATTGGTTTTAAAGTTGTTCAGATCCAGATCGCGAGATACAGCCTTAGCATTGGTCAAAGGCAATAAAGCAGCTTTAATGTTTTGTTCGTACCCTATTTTGGCTGCCTTTTTAATAAGCATGTCTAAATCACTTTCGGTTTCGGCAAGCAAGTAAAAAAGTTCAGTAGGTTGTAGTATGGAACCCAGCCAGGTTTCAAACTTTCCACCGTTCTGTAGGTTAATGGCGCCTTTTAAATGCCCATTTCTGAACTGTTGTTTCGGACGTGCATCAATTATGACAGTATCTTTTCCGAGCGGAGCTTCAATATTTAACCTCTCAATAGCATCAACGCTTTGCTGAAACGCTGGTGCACCGCTTTTATTTAAATCAACATCGTACCCGAAATAATGTGGTACAAAAGGCTGATCGGTGGTAAGGATATTAACAAAGGTTGCTTCATCCATCGGTTGCAGCGCGTAGTTTTCGCGTAGCTCGCGGCCTATGGTGCTTTCCAGATCGGGGCTCATGTTTTTACCACACAATGATCCCGGGCCATGCGCGGGATAAACTACAACATTCTGTGGCAGGATCATCAATTTTTGGCGGGTACTCTGGTACATTTGTTTGGCCAGTTCCTCTTTTTTAGCAGTAATATTACCTGCGTTTTCACGCAGATCGGGCCTGCCAACATCGCCTACAAACAGGGTGTCTCCTGTAAAAATAGCAGCGTCTTTTCCTTGCTCGTTTTCCAATAAAATACAAATAGAATCGGGCGAGTGGCCGGGGGTATTCAGCGCCTTTAGCTTGATATCGTTCAGTTGTATAAAGTCACCGTCGTCAAAAGTTTCATGTGGGTAGGTCGCACCTGTTAGCTTGCTGCAATAAATCACGGCATTGGTAGCCTGGTGAATTTCCAGGTGCGAACTTACAAAATCGGCATGCGGGTGGGTTTCTATAACGCCAACAATATCGGCATCATGCTGTGCTGCAAAATCATAATATGGCTGCGGGTTACGCGACGGATCAATAACGATCATTTTGCCTGTGCGGATCACGGCGTATGATGCATGCGCCAAACCTATATCGTAAAACTGATGGATAATCATAAGTGAGAGCAAATATAAGGTTTGATTGCATTGCTTAGAGAGGTTGAAAGTAGGCGAAAAGTAAAATAAACCGACAGTTATTGGGAATATATATTTAATTAAGATGATAAGTTATTTATTAGTTATTGAAATAATATTCTGTTAATTATGACTATTGAAATATGTGTTATAAATAAAATGCTATGAATAAAATAAATATCCTGAATATATTTTTATCTTATTATTTTGCACAGACAAAAAACCTTATTATGAAATCTATAAAAGTTCTGCTATTAGCAGCGCTGTTTATGCCTTTTCTGGCAACAGCTCAACAAAAAAATTCGGCTCATCATCATTCAGGTAATTCAAAACACCATAAAGGTGCCAATGGCCTTGTTAGGGGTGTAAGCTATGATGTTTTTAAAAGTTCGGTAAGCGACTTTGCCGACAGTACTAAAAAGCCGCTTGCCGATAGCGCCTGGGCGCTTTGGAAAGCCGAAAAGTGGGACGCTTTAGAGAAATTCTTCACAGCTAATAATTTAAATGGCGGCTGGCCCCCAAACCGCGGAGCCGTGAATTTAAAGGTAGTGGTTTTAAAAGCAGGTGTGCTGATTGACCGTTACGGAGGTTATTTTGATGCTGATAGCGTGTTTCAGGATAAAGGTACATTTGTATCTTTAACTGACGTTCCTTTTCCGCAACGTGCTTTGCCCGATAAAACATTGAGCTCGCCTTATAGGGTTTATAAAATTGTAAAGCCTATAACCAATGTTAAAGAAGGCAAAATTATTCCGTGGTTTGGTAAGCCTGGTTTAGGTGTTCAGGACGAATTGCCGTACCCTGTTAACGATTTAAAAAAAGAAGGTTATCTTGTGGAACAAAAGAAACAGGCTAACGCAAAATAATTATGATCACGGAATACATAAAGGTAAAATCATTAATATTTGATGGCAGCGAACAGGATGCGCTAAAATTATCCTTCAACCCTGATA
>NZ_JBCECK010000274.1:0-3405 GCF_039207105.1 Mucilaginibacter sp. | reverse complement strand
ATCCTTTATCCTTTATCCTTTATCCTTTATCCTTTATCCTTTATCCTTTATCCTTCTTTGTAAGTTTTGAAAAGCTTATCCCAAATGTTGGTATAAAAACCATAATTGTAGCTAATATCGAGGTGATGCCTGTGGTGAAATGAAGATGTGCCTAAGTATTTAAAAGGGATTAATTTTCTGATGCCGGATGGAATAGGTTCTACACCTAAATGGCCCATGATGCCGAAAAAAATATTAACAGCCAGATAAATAAAAACCGCATATATATTAAAGCTGATCAAGGTAATGATCAATAACCATAGTGAGCCAAAGCCAACGGTTTCAAAAGGATGTAATACAAAAAGGTCAATAGGAGTTGGATCGGTATAGTGGTGATGAAACCTGTGTATAGCTTTATAAATTGCCGAATGATGTATAAAATAATGGAATATGAACATAGCCAGATCCATCAGCATAAAAAGCATAAAGAAATCAATAATTATACGCCAGGATAGTTCATAACCCAATACTATATAGCCATGCTTCCACAGCCAAAAGCCGGCATATGTGATCATAGTATTGATGATGTTGGTTACAAGGCATACGAATACTTCCTGACGCGAGGCCTGTTGAATAGGCTTGTGAGTAAGCTTAAGAATAGCCCAGCCAAAAAGTAGAGCTAATAAAGTAACCAACAGGTTCTCTGCCGCGAATATCACCCAAAGGTTAAACGATGATTGCGCGGACAGAAACCTAAGCATAGGATATTAAAATTTAATATTCAAACACCCCGAATTCTGATTTTACGGTAACCTTTTTAGTTTCGGCTTTCTCCACACGGCCAATAATTTGAGCGTCGACACCAAAGCTTTGAGATATGGCTATCAGGTCGGCAGCTATTTCCTGTGATACATATAGCTCCATACGGTGCCCCATATTGAAAACCTTATACATTTCCTGCCAGCTTGTTTTTGATTCTTCGTGAATCAGTTTAAACAGTGGCGGCACCGGGAACAGATTATCCTTAATTACATGCAGGTTGTCAATAAAATGTAGCACTTTGGTCTGCGCGCCACCGCTGCAATGTACCATGCCATGTACCTGATTGCGGTAACCGTCCAGTATTTTTTTGATGATAGGAGCATAGGTGCGCGTAGCACTTAATACCAGCTTGCCTGCTGTGATGCTTTGACCATTGCCGATATCGATCATATCAGTAAGGTTTTTACTTCCGCTGAAGATCAATTCATAAGGAATGGCAGCATCATAGCTTTCAGGGTATTTGGTGGCTATGGTTTTATTGAAAACGTCATGTCGGGCAGATGTAAGGCCGTTTGAACCCATGCCGCCGTTATATTCTTTTTCGTAACTGGCCTGGCCGTAAGAGGCTAAGCCTACGATAACATCGCCGGGCTGAATTCGGTGATTGGAGATCACTTCATCGCGTTTCATGCGGCAGGTAACGGTAGAGTCAACAATAATGGTGCGTACCAGGTCGCCAACATCGGCAGTTTCGCCACCGGTTGAGTAAATGCCGATGCCTGCATCGCGTAGTTCGCTAAGTATTTCTTCGGTTCCGTTGATGATAGCGGCTATAACCTCGCCGGGTATCAGGTTTTTATTACGGCCAATGGTTGATGACAGCAGGATATTATCAGTAGCGCCCACACAAAGCAGATCGTCAAGGTTCATGATAATAGCATCCTGGGCTATTCCGCGCCACACTGATATATCGCCGGTCTCTTTCCAATAGGTATATGCTAATGATGATTTTGTACCGGCACCATCGGCATGCATAATGTTACAATATGCAGCATCGTTGGTTAAAATGTCGGGTACAATTTTACAGAAAGCCTGAGGGAAGATACCCTTATCGATATTTTTTATTGCATTATGTACATCGTCCTTTGATGCAGATACGCCACGTTGATCATAACGTTGTGAAGAAACCATGCGCAAAACTAATGATTTTGACACTAATTACACGAATTAAGGCGAATTACACGAATAGTTGAATTTAGCGCTAAATGTTTTTAGGTATAAAAAAAAGCTGCCCGATTGACCGGCCAGCTTTGATAATTTGTGAAATTCGCAACAATTAGTGCTATTCTTGAAAAATTACTTTATGAATAACAGCTCTCTGAATTTTGGCAGCGGCCACAGGGTGTCGTCAACCAATTGCTCCAGTTTGTCCACATGGTAGCGGATAGGCTGGAAGAATGATTTTACCTTTTCATCATAATCAATGGCACGCTGGCGTATATCATCAATAGCGTTGGCTTTTTTACGTTCATCAACCATTTGCTCAACATTTGTTTTGATAAAGTTAACGTGCTCGGATATTTTACTAATAATATCAAGCTGGGCGGCATAAGCATCGCTTTTCAGGCCTATATCTTTTAAGCCTTTAACGTTCTCAATTAATTTTGATTGATAAGCTATAGCCGATGGAATGATCACGTTCATTACCAGCTCGCCCATAACACGCGCTTCAATCTGTAGTTTTTTGTAGAAGCTATCCAATAAAATCTCATGGCGGGCATGAGCTTCTCTCGGGGTAAATACACCGGTTTCGGCAAACAGAATGTCTGATTTTTCCGATAACAGCGCGTCCAGTGCCTTAGGTGTAGTTTTTACGTTTGCTAAGCCACGTGCAGCAGCCTCTTTTTCCCAGGCTTCGCTATAGCCATTGCCCTCAAAACGAATGTTTTTTGACTCCTTGATATATTTCTTGATCACCATTAATAAGGCAAGATCTTTTTTCTCGCCTTTCTTGATCAGCTTATCCACATCGTATTTGAATTTTTTAAGCTGATCGGCCACAATCATATTTAATATGGTCATTGGACTGGCCGAGTTTGCCGATGAGCCAACAGCGCGCAGCTCAAACTTATTACCAGTAAAGGCAAAAGGAGAGGTGCGGTTACGGTCGGTATTGTCAGGCAATATCTGCGGTATTTTAGGAATACCCTGCCACAGCATGTTATCCTCTTTTATTTTTTTGCTGATACGTGAGGTCTCGATCTCATCAAGTACATCATTCAACTGGCTGCCCAGGAATATAGAAATGATAGCCGGAGGAGCCTCGTTAGCGCCTAAGCGGTGATCATTATAAACTGAGGCTATAGATGCACGCAGCAAATCGGCATGTTCGTAAACGGCTTTAATGGTATTTACGAAAAATGTCAGGAACATCAGGTTGTTCTTAGGCGTTTTACCTGGTGACAACAAGTTTTTACCTGTATTGGTTATTAGCGACCAATTGTTGTGCTTACCCGAGCCGTTAAGACCGGCATAAGGTTTTTCGTGCAGTAATACTTTGAAATTATGCCTGCGGGCTACGCGATCCATCAGATCCATCAACAATTGGTTGTGGTCAATGGCCAGGTTTATTTCTTCATAAATAGGGGCGCACTCAAATTGCGA
>NZ_JBCECK010000273.1:0-3751 GCF_039207105.1 Mucilaginibacter sp. | reverse complement strand
AAAAATTTTTAATTAAAAAAAAACATTTTAGATTAGCTTAAATTAAAACAATAAACCTCATAATTTAAAAGGAGTAATTAAATGAAAAAATTTACTGAAGTAAAAGAGCTTGTAGCATCTTTGGAGGCCGACGCCGACAAATTCTACAACAAAGGAAACAGCGCTGCCGGAACCCGCGTTCGTAAAGGCATGCAAGATCTTAAAAACCTGGCTCAGGCTATCCGTTTGGAAGTACAGGAAGCGAAAAATAAAGAAGCTTAGTAAGATTTTATTATTCCAATAAAAAACCCGGTTAGTTAGTAACCGGGTTTTTTGTTTATGCTAATTTTTGCGTTTCCTTTTTTATGGCTTCGGCAATACCGCTGCTTACCGGTACAAGAGGCAGCCGGAGGTTTTCATCGCAAACACCTAAATGCTTTAGTGCATTTTTAGCGCCTGCCGGGTTGCCTTCAACAAACATTAACCTGGTAAATTCAATCAGGCTGCTGTGTATCTTTTGAGCTTGCTTGTAGTCGTTATTTAGCAATAGCTTTACCATAGCCACTAATGGTTTAGGCAAGGCATTACCTATAACAGATATAACCCCCACAGCACCCAGGGCCATCATTGGTAAGGTAACCGGATCGTCACCGGATATTACCAAAAACTCTTCCGGCTTATCGCGCATTAGTTGGTTAAACAGATCAAAATTGCCCGATGCCTCTTTAATACCAATGATGTTTTTAAAATCACGGGCTAAGCGCACAGTTGTTTCGGCCGCTATAGTGCTGCCGGTACGGCTCGGTACGTTATATAAAATTAGAGGTAGTGGCGCAGCCTGTGCTATAGCTTTGTAGTGCTGATATATACCTTCCTGCGTAGGTTTATTATAATGTGGGCTTGATGACAGTATTGCATCATAACCATCTATGTTAAATTCTTTAACTTGTTCAACTACTTCATGGGTATTGTTACCGCCTATGCCAGCAACCAACGGAACGCGTTTATTTACAACCTGCGCGGTAAATGACCAAACCTGCTTTCGCTCATCGGCATTCAATGTGGCGCTTTCGCCGGTTGTACCTAATGATACCAGGTATTGCATCCCGCCATCAATCAAATGTTCAATAAGGTTTCTTAAACCCTCGTAGTCAACTTGACCATCTGCCTGAAAAGGGGTCACCATAGCTACCCCTGTTCCGTAAAATATATTCATGAGTAAAATTAAAGGATGCTAATATAGTGAGTTACTATCAAGTAGTGGGTATCGTGTATCAAGTATTTACCAAATTTGTATAAAATACTCAGGTTTATTACCATCAAATCAGCATTGAATATCAAATATTCAAAATTTTGATCGCGCTACCTGATTGCTCGCTACTTGATAATAAATTACAAACTTATCCCGAGTCTGATGGCCGACTTGCTATTGCTGCTGCTGTTGAATGACCGGCCATACATCAGCCTGATATTTAAATATTGCAGGCCCACACCCAATTCAGTGTAGTTTTTAAGAACCGGGGTATACAGGTAATTAACATCAACAATTTCCTGAAGTTTGGATTTACGAATAATAGGTATTTTATTGGTTAAGAACCCCATAAAGTTATGCTCTAGGTGGGCTTCAATATATCTGTCCGACGTGCTGAAGTCATAATAATCCAACAACATAAAGCGAGTAATACCTGGTTTGTAGGCAAACAACTGGTTACCCTCGAAATGAATATAATCCGGATAAAATAGTTTATCAGTACTCAGAAATTTACCGGCCCCGATAAAAAACGATGTGTTTCCATAAAATCCTAAATCCATATTGGTTTTAGATATATCGGCGCTCAAGAGGTGATAATCAACATCAGAACCTAATATGCTAATGCCAGTAGTGTAATTTAAACCGATGGTTGGATATTTAGATGGAAGATAACGCCTGCCCGAAGGATAGGTTTCGTATTTATCACTAAAGTCATAACTGGTGCGCAGCGATACTTTAAATGATTGGTTTTCTGCAAACAAAGGGATATCCTGTGTGGGTACCAATGGGTTATTTGAGGTGAATGCATGATCTTTAGGGCTAAAAATGCTATATGTGCTACTGTTTGACAGTGATTTACGGTTTGCCCACTCAGCACTTGCAGAAGCTTTCCATCCGCCTGCTATATGCCCGGAGAGCGAGGCTGATACAAATTGCTTTTGATATAGCTTTTGGTAGTTTTGCCGCAAAAGCAGGCTATGCAGTGAATTTACAAAGGTTGATACCGGTTGCAGGTTATTTAAATCGGTAATATCTGAACCGGCGTTTAGGCCAAGTGTAAATTGCTTTAAAGGAATGGCCGCGCTTGCAACACCATTAAATAAATGATTGGCCAAGCCATAGCGCACCCGGCCACCCAATATCAGCGAGCGGTTGTTAATTGTATCAACCACTTTACTGTAAGTTACCCCGTAATTAATGGCAAAACCCTCAACTGTGTTATACAATAAAGAGGTTAGCAAACCATCGAAATGCAGGTTTTCTTTGTTATAACGGTTGCGGATGTTAATACCGGTTACCAAAATTTTCATTGGCTTAATGGTGTTATTATCTTTATCCAACGAATCAAGATATGTTCTCGACTCACGTTTCTGTGCCAGGGTTTCTTTATTTTTATAGTCTGTTTTTTCTTCGGCAGTAAGAGGGATTGGCCGCTGCTGATTCCAGAAGATCGAATCATGGGTAGTGTTTTTATCAATGTGTAAAACCTCGTCAAAGTTTGTTTTTTCAAAGCTGGGGTTAAGGTCGTAGTTTTTATATATTGCAATAAAGTAGCCGCCAAGTTTAAAGCCCAGTAAACCACCAGTGAATTCAAATTTGGTGGTTGCCGGCATCCAGGCCTTATCGCTTACAGGGTAAAACTGCTGGTTTATCTTCACGGTATCAACCAGATTAATATTAGCCCTTTTGGTGATATAAAGTTGCAGGGCCGATAGCCGCCAGCTATCTTCCAGTATGTATATGTAGCCATCAAAACAAGGGTCATGTGCGCGTTTGGGGGTTACCAGTATCTTATTAATAGTTTCACCGTTTTCAACCGATATGCCCATCCATTTGTAGTTATAATAGAACAAGGCATTATCAGCAATAGGCGATACAATAGGGCGGTTACTGAGCCCGTCCCAGATTTCAAAGTTTTCATAAAAGTTAACAGCCATGTCTGATGCCCTGTTAAAACTGAATGCCCTGTTTTGCCCCGATACTTTAGATGATACCTGCACCTCATGTACCTTATTGGGGCTGATGAAGCTGTATTTTGACTGAGATTCTGACAGGTAAACTATGCCGGTACGGTTGGAGTCGAGCCCGGCTTCGCGGGTGGCTTTCTGCACATCAAAGCCCAGGAACTTTTTTGGGGCAGCCAGTAGTTTTTGGAGGCCCTTGATATAAATATCGCAGGTATAAGCTTTAACCTCGTTAAGGTAGGTTTTACGCTTTTTGATAGCCTTGCGGATAATGGCATAAGCAGGATCTTCGCCGCCGGCATGTATGGCTACAGTTTGCAGCTGGTAGGTTTCTGTTTGTAAAGATACATTGATCACCTGGTTTCCGGTGAGGGTTATCTCACGGCTCTGCTGGCTATAACCTACAGCTTTGTATTGCAATTCATAATTACCAGCCTGTAATTGCAACTCATAATATCCTTCGCTGTTAGCAGATACACCGCGCGATGTGTTGTTGATATAGACAGAGGCGAAGGGAACTGGCTGGTTATTTTGATCGGTTATTTTACCGCTTATG
>NZ_JBCECK010000272.1:0-3799 GCF_039207105.1 Mucilaginibacter sp. | reverse complement strand
GATTTTATTTACGGTAAAGACAAATTAGTAGAGGCGCCCTTAAATCAATAAAGAAGTTTTATACCTTTGCCCTGATCTTATCAAAAGGCAAAGGTATTTTGTAAATATAAACATGAGTACATTTTACTTCATCGCGTTTTTGTCCATATTCTTTTCGATACTGGTTATCTCGGCCAAAAACCCGGTACACAGTATCCTTTATCTGATACTTACCTTTTTTACGTTCACTGTACATTATATTTTAATGAATGCCCAGTTTTTGGCTGTCGTTAATTTTATAGTATATATGGGCGCTATCCTGGTACTGTTCCTGTACACCCTGATGCTCATTAACCTGAATAAGGAAAGCGAACCGGTAAAGCCTTTTATGGTAAAATTTGCCGGCGTATTTGGCGGTGGTATTTTAATTGTGGCCCTGGTAGCCTCCTTAAAATTGGTAGGTGTATCAAACCCCGTAGTATTGAAAGATCCCAACCTTGGCCTGGTTAAAAACTTAGGTAAAGTATTGTTTAATGAATTTTTACTGCCATTTGAAGTATCGTCAGTATTGCTGTTATCGGCAATGGTGGGTGCTGTACTGCTGGCTACTAAAGACCCTAAAGCTACTGCATAATGGATAGTTTAACTCATACCATACAATCGGTACCGCTTAATCACTACATATTATTAAGCGCAATTATTTTTTCTATCGGTGTAATTGGCGTATTGATCCGTCGTAATGCCATCGTGATCTTCATGTCGGTTGAGCTGATGCTTAACGCGGTTAACTTGTTGCTTACCGCATTCTCAGTTTACCGTGGTGATGCCAGCGGACAGGTTTTCGTATTTTTCATCATGGCGCTGGCTGCTGCCGAAGTAGCGGTAGGGTTGGCCATCATTGTAATGATATATCGTAATACCAATTCGATTGACATCAACGTGCTGAACAGGCTGAAGTGGTAGGTCCTGATTTTGGATCCTGGAATTTGATTTCGGATTTGAAAACAGATATAAAGAAATATAATAAAACGTTGTTGCACCGTTCATCAGCAATGACGATCAGATAATAAACATAAAAAACGTATAACGTAACACGTATAACGTATAACAAAACATGGATAAATACATCTGGCTTATTCCTATATTACCCTTAGCTGGTTTTATTATTAACGGACTTGGCCGCAATTCATTATCAAAAAACGTAATTGGCTTTATCGGTAGTTTGCTGGTATTGGTATCATTTGGCTTGAGCCTCGCGGTTTTCTTTCAGATCAAATCAACCGGGCACCCTGTTAACGTTACTTATTTTGACTGGATATCAGTAGGCCAGTTAAAGATCCCTTTCGCTTTTTTGGTTGACCAGTTGAGTAGTATCATGCTGCTGATCATCACAGGTGTTGGTTTCCTGATACATTTGTACTCTATAGGCTATATGCATAATGATGATGGCTTTGGTAAGTTTTTCGCCTACCTTAACCTGTTTGTATTTTTTATGCTTTTGCTGGTAATGGGTTCCAATTACCTGATCATGTTTATAGGATGGGAAGGTGTAGGTTTATGCTCATACCTGCTCATCGGTTTTTGGTATACCAACCCAAGCTATGCCGATGCTGCTAAAAAGGCCTTTGTAATGAACCGTATTGGTGATTTGGGCTTTTTGTTAGGTATATTTTTGATCATCTATGCTTTTGGCAGTACTTCATTTGCTGAGATATTTCCTAAAGCGGCAACCATGAAAGTGGGCGCCCCGCCGATTTTTGCTATCACGATATTATTATTTGTAGGCGCTGTTGGTAAATCGGCACAGTTGCCCCTGTTTACCTGGCTGCCAGACGCGATGGCCGGCCCAACCCCGGTATCGGCCTTGATACACGCTGCAACAATGGTTACTGCGGGTATTTACATGATATCACGCTCTAACATATTTTATACGCTGGCTCCGGATACAATGGAGGTAATTGCCATTATAGGTTTGGCAACTGCGTTGTTTGCCGCGCTGATAGCCTTAACCCAAACTGATATTAAAAAGGTATTGGCTTACTCAACCGTATCGCAATTGGGTTATATGTTTTTAGGTTTGGGTGTAGGTGCTTATACTGGTGCTTTCTTTCACGTATTAACACACGCTTTCTTCAAAGCATTATTATTCCTGGGTGCAGGTTCGGTAATTCACGCGATGAGCGACGAGCAGGACATGCGCAAAATGGGCGGTTTAAAAGGTAAAATTAAAATAACCTTTACTACTATGCTGATCGGTACTATTGCTATATCAGGTATTCCTCCGTTCTCAGGTTTCTTTTCAAAAGACGAGATTTTGGCTCATGCCTACGCGCATAGCACTACGTTTTATGTAATTGGTGTGTTCACCGCCATGCTAACATCGTTTTACATGTTCCGGATGCTCTACCTCACCTTTTATGGTAAGTTTCGCGGCACACATGAGCAGGAGCACCATGTACACGAATCGCCGGCAAGCATGACCATTCCGCTTGTTGTTTTAGCTATACTTTCTATAGTTGGCGGTGTGATAGGTGTACCTGAAGTTTTGGGAGGTCATCATGAACTGGAGCATTTCCTGGCGCCGGTTTTTGAAAAATCAAACGCTATTTTGGGCGAGCATCATTTGCAAGCCAGCACCGAATTTATCCTGATGGGTATTTCAGTAGGAGTAGCGCTGATAGCATGGATATACGCTTACATCAAATACGGAAAAGGCGGAAGCATTCCTGTTGCTGATACCGAAGAACGTCCGGCACTAACCAGCCTGTCATACAATAAGTTTTATGTAGATGAACTTTATGATATGATCATCCGCAAACCATTGGATTTCTTGTCAACGTTTTTTTACAACGTGGTTGATAAGTTGGGTATAGATGGACTGGTGAACGGAATAGGTAAAGGTACTATTGAAAGCAGTAAGGGCCTGCGGTTACTTCAAACCGGTAATGTGGGTTTCTACATATTTATCATGGTGCTTGGAATTATTGCTGTATTGGCCTACAGCGTATTTGGATTAACTAAAATATAAACGATAAGCGTTTACCATAAAACATGACTGTTAGTATATTAATTTTTTTACCAGTAGTTGCCGCAATTATAGTAGCCTTATTAAAAAACGAGGTTGCCAAGTATGCTGCATTATTTTTCTCTGTTGCCGAACTGGTAATAGCCGGCTTATTTTTAAGTCGCTTTGTTCCCGATGCCTCAACCCAGTTTACTATTGATGTGCCCTGGATAACCAAATTCGGCATTTATTTTAGCGCAGGTATCGATGGCATCAGCATGATCATGGTGTTGCTAACCACGCTGCTTGTTCCGCTTATTATTTTATCAACCTTTCAGCACAAGCATACCAACGCGGGCGCTTTTTACGGTTTGATATTGTTTATGCAAGCCGGTATGCTGGTAGTGTTTACCGCTTTAGACGGATTTTTATTCTATGTAGGCTGGGAAGCCGCGCTGATCCCTATTTACTTTATTTGCGCACTGTGGGGAGGCGAAAACCGTATCCGTATCACTATTAAGTTTTTCATTTACACATTTGCCGGTTCGTTATTCATGCTGGTGGGTATCATTTACCTGTACCTGCAATCGCCTGGTAAAACATATGATCTGCACGAGTTTTACAAAATAGGTTTAGATGCTCATCGCCAATCGCTGGTGTTTTGGTCGTTCTTCCTGGCATTCGCAATCAAAATGCCTTTGTTCCCATTCCACACCTGGCAGCCCGATACTTATACCGAAGCACCAACGGCAGGTACCATGTTGTTATCAGGTATCATGCTTAAAATGGGTATCTACGGTGCTATCCGCTGGATGA
>NZ_JBCECK010000271.1:0-3825 GCF_039207105.1 Mucilaginibacter sp. | reverse complement strand
GCTTTTAACGCGTTTCTGAAAACGCTGGAAGAGCCTCCTCATTACGCCATATTTATACTGGCCACTACCGAAAAGCATAAAATATTACCTACCATACTTTCACGTTGCCAGATATTTGACTTTAACCGCATCAGGGTTGAGGATATGGCTGCTCACCTGGCCTCAATAGCCGGTAAAGAAAACATAAGTTATGAACCGGATGGTTTACACATTATAGCGCAAAAAGCTGATGGTGGTTTGAGGGATGCCTTATCCATGTTTGACCAGATCGTTAGTTTTTCTGGCGGTAAGGTTACCTATCGTTCGGTTATTGATAACCTGAACATACTTGATTACGATTACTATTTTAATATAACCGACAGTTTGCTTCAGGAAGATACTGCTAAGACGCTGCTCTTTTTTGATGAGATACTATCACGTGGATTTGATGGCGCCCATTTTATTGCCGGCCTTAGCGAACATTTCCGTAACCTGCTGGTAAGTAAAGATCAATCAACCTTAAAACTGTTGGAGGTAAGCGAGGGTATTAAAAGCAAATATCTGCAGCAATCGCAAACCGGTTCAGTATCGTTCCTGCTTTCGGCCATGAATATTGCCAACCAGTGCGATATCAGTTACAAGCTAAGTAAAAACCAGCGATTACAGGTTGAGCTGGCTCTGCTCAAGATGTGTCACCTGCCCTCGGCGTTTAATGTGACCGTTTCGCCGCTTACTGCAACATCCGCTAACGACGGGTCATTAAAAAAAAAACCTGATACCTCAGCAGTAAAGCCCCCGGTAGCTGAAAATAAGATCAATAATGAGACATCTGTATTAAGTGATGCTCCTTTATCCTATAATACTACTAAGCCGCAGGTATCACAAAATGCCCAGGCAGCGCCTCCTGTAAAAGAGCAGACACCGGCCGAGAAACCAAAAATATTTATCCCGAGCCCAAGTTTAGGCTCATCATTATCGGTAAAAATACCCTCGCTTAATGATGCTGCCAAAACGGAGGAAGAGATAGCCGAAGAGGAAGATCCGTACCTGAAAGGGGATGCCCGGGATGATTTTTCGATGGATAGCTTTTTACGCTATTGGAGCGATTTTGCCGCTAAAGTAAAAGCTGAAGGCAAAAAAAACCTGGTTACCATTTTTACTTCCAATGCTCCCCGGATGCTGAAACCTTACGAATTTGAGGTTGTGGTAGGTAATAAGGTGCAGGAAAATCTTTTTAAAGAAGAGCGCCCGGAGATGCACAACTTTTTACGCAGTAAGCTAAATAACTTTACTATTGAGGTAAACGCCCGTGTTGATGAGCAGGAAGTAGTACGCAAGCCATATACAGCTATTGAAAAGTTTCAGCACATGGCAACTCGCAACCCGCAACTTAACGATTTAAAAAATCGCTTTAATCTTGATTTTGATTAGAGAGCGTAGTTATGAGTTTTAAGTTTTGAGTGATGAGTTTATGTCTGTTTCAAGAAGAACTCAGAACTAAAAACCCATCACTCAAAAAAGTCTATTTTAAAAATTCAGTATCGTTTTTTGGGTAACCTTCTTCATCCAGATCATCACGGTCGTCTTCCGGGGTGTGTGCTAATGCAGAATCTGTAGGGTCAACCTCTACAATATCGCCATTATCAATGTGCATGCCAAGGTCATCCACATCAGTTTCGAGCGATCTTCTTTCGGTATATTCATCAGCAGTATCATAAGGGTTGGCCTCATCATAAGTTGAATTCATGTCATCGCCATGCTTTACTGTGGTCTTATAAGGGTCGGGATGGTCATAATCAGGATCATCGCTCTGAACATCGTATTCAAAACTATCCTCATCCGGATTGTAATTCAGGTCCTCTTTATCAATAGTTTCACCTAACTCATCCTTTAATGTCCTGTCCCGGTCATTGGTATTGTCTGATAATGTATCATCATCATCAAATGGGGTTATATCTTGACTGCTCATAGGGTATATTGTTTATATAAATATACCTAAAAACCTTGCCAAAAAAACAAATGAATTTAATTAAAAATAAGCTCGTGTGCTATCAGTAAGATATTTTTTTGCGGTAAGAGGTTACGCCGCCAATGGCAAATTTAACCCCCAGGGTAAGCTGCGAAAAAATGTCATTATGGTTGCCGGCTATGTAACCGTCAAGGTTATCATCCAGAATGACGTTATATTGGTATCCGAGATCTATTTTAACGCTGGGCTCATTGTACTCGTTAAAAAACTTAAACTCATAACCAACTCTGAGCGGAACAAAAGGTATCTGGCTGTTGTTATCACCGCCTAACATAAAGCCGGGTGGAAGACTTTTATCAGGCGTTTTAACTACGATGTGATTTACAATATAACCTATACCCGTTGAAAGGTAAAAGTTTTTAAACGCATTGGTAATATTGCTTTGCGAATAGTCAATCAATTCACCGGCCTGAAGTTGCACTTTCAATGCAAAAGCCGTAAAGTGATTTTCAAACATACGGCCATAGCCTGTAAGTTCATTGCCGGCTTTTAAACGGCCAAACTGCCCTTCAAAAACATAGTTAACATATGGGGTTTGGTTATAGGTAAAGTTAAAGTGTGCCGATGGCGTAGTTTTTAATGATTTAAAAACATCGGTACTTACAGGATAGTCCATCCCGATGGCGCCACCAACATCATATTGTGCATAATCATAACCTAACTGAGCTTTGGCTAAAAATGTGCTTGTGCATAATAAAATTATGAGGGAGGCTTTAAATATCAGTTTTATCATAATGCAGATATACGACTATTACGTAAAGCTGTCAGTTTTGTTTTATATCAACTTTAATTTTATAAAAATAGTATCAATCACAATAAATACAATAAACTTAACACAATAAATGTGAAATAAGGCAATCGATAAATTTCATTTACTATTAGTATAAATGGTAAAGTGTAATTAATATATTTGAAGCCATTAAAATAATAAAAAACAACGTCAGGTATGTCAAAAATTAAAGTAGAAAATCCGGTAGTTGAACTGGATGGAGATGAAATGACCCGAATTATCTGGAAATTTATCAAAGACAGGTTGATAATTCCTTATCTTGATCTTGATATCAAATATTACGATCTGGGTATAGAGTATCGTGATGAAACTAACGATCAGGTGACTATTGATGCAGCGAATGCGATCTTAAAATATGGCGTAGGTATCAAATGCGCAACTATTACTCCTGACGAGCAACGTGTAGAGGAGTTTGGCTTAAAACAAATGTGGAAATCGCCAAACGGAACTATCCGTAACATTCTGGATGGTACAGTTTTTCGTGAGCCAATTGTAATGGCCAATGTGCCACGTTTGGTACCAAACTGGACAGCACCGATCTGCATCGGTCGTCATGCTTTTGGTGATCAATACCGCGCTACCGACTTTTTAACTAAAGGCAAAGGTAAATTGACCGTAACCTTCACTCCTGAAGATGGCGGTGCCGAGCAATCATACGAAGTGTATAATTTTAAGGGCGATGGTGTTGCATTAACCATGTACAATACCGATGAGTCAATCAAAGGATTTGCACGTGCATGCTTTAACCAGGCCTTATTGAAAAAATGGCCTTTATATCTGTCAACCAAAAATACCATCCTTAAAAAATATGATGGCAGGTTTAAAGATATTTTCCAGGAGATATATGAGAACGAGTTTAAACTGGAGTTTGAAGCTAACCAGTTAACTTACGAGCACCGCTTAATTGACGACATGGTTGCATCTGCCTTAAAATGGCATGGTAACTTTGTATGGGCTTGTAAAAACTATGACGGCGACGTACAATCTGATACCGTAGCACAAGGTTTTGGTTCATTAGGTTTAATGA
>NZ_JBCECK010000270.1:0-3866 GCF_039207105.1 Mucilaginibacter sp. | reverse complement strand
GCTCTTCATCATGGTTATACGCAAATGGCGATGCCGCGATATTGATCATCACATCGGGCTGCTGATGGATCAGGCTGTCCATAGGCCTGGTTACGTACAGCGGATTTTCAATGGTATTCCAAAGATCCTCACAAATAGTAAGCGCTATCTTTTTGCCTTTAAAATCAATGCAGTTAAACTCGGTTGATGGTTCAAAATAGCGGTACTCATCAAACACATCATAATTGGGCAGCAGGGCCTTGTTAACCACTGCTTTTACTTTACCGTTTTCAATAAAATAAGCTGAATTGTTCAGATCCTTACCTTCATCCTTATGGTTAAATGTTGGTAAGCCTATAATACAGGCAATATCGTTACACTCGGCAGCTATTGTTTTTGCAGCTTCATCGCAAAGCCCTATAAACTCATCAAATTCCAGAAAATCGCGAGCCGGGTATCCGCAAACGCATAGTTCGGCAAACACGACCAGGTCGGCACCGTTTTGTTTAGCTTTTTGTATGTGATCAATAATTTTGGCAGTGTTCGATTCGAAATTACCTATATGATAGTTGAGCTGGGCTAATGCAATTTTCATCAATTATAATTATTTCTGTAAAGTGATAAAGCTATCCGGAAGTACATTGATGCCACAATGGGGCTTATGAATAGTATTATACTAACGTATTAATGCAAATAAAAATTATTTTTGCTCAAAGGATAACCATGACAGCTACCCGTTTCAGCACAAAGCAAATTTACTTAATTTTTTCCATCGGCCTGATATTGGCGTCATGCGGACGTAACAAAAAAGTTGATTTGAGCAATATTCAGGTTGATGTAAAGATTGAGCGCTTTGACCGCGACTTTGATGCCATGCGTACCAAACCTATGAATACACAGGCCACCTACCTACAACAAAAATACGGTGCGTTTTATGCCGATTTTATAAGCCGCATACTGCAAGCCGGCACCGTAAATGATACCACCTATTTTAAAACCCTGCGCGAAGTTTTTAAAGGTAAAGCCTATACCGATCTGAAACATGATGTGGATGCCACCTACCCCAACATGGATGCGCAAAATGCCAGCCTTACCCAAGCTTTTAAATACATTAAATATTACTATCCGCAAAAACGCTTGCCTAAAGTATACGCGTATTTTTCGGGCTTTCAGGCTCAAACCTCTATTGGTGATGGCTACTTTGGCATCGGGCTCGATCTGTTTTTAGGAGCCAACTCTCGGTTCTATCCTGCCCTGACCGACGCCTTCCCGCATTATTTATCAAGACATTTTACATCAGATAATATTACTCCGCGTGTAGTAGAAGGTATAGCCCGCGAAGATATGTTTCCAGAAGATGATAACGACCGCTCGCTATTGGCCAAAATGGTTTACAACGGCAAGATCATGTACTTTATGGATCGTGTACTGCCCGATGTTGGTGACACCACCAAAATTGGCTACACCACAGAGCAGCTGAAATGGTGTGATGACTTTAAAGGAAAAATATGGGCCTATTTTCTGGAAGAAAGCTTGTTGTATGAAACTGACTACCCTAAAATTCAGAAATACTTGTCGGAAGCGCCCTTTACCCCGGGCTTAGGCGAAAGAAATGAATCGGCACCAAAATTGGCTGTATGGACTGGCTGGCAAATTGTTAGGGAATATATGGACAAACATCCTGAGGTTACCCTACCCCAATTAATGGCTGAAAAGGATGCGCAAAAGATACTCAACGAATCAAAATACCGGCCCAAATAAAAAGTTGGGGCACAAAAAAAGCGTTACGGAAATCGTAACGCTTTTTTTATTAAAATATCTTGATGATTATTCAATGATCTTGAAAACGGTTTTTAAACCTATGGCAACAGCTAAAATCAATAACACGTTAGCTATCCAGGAAAAATAGGTTGAATTTTCATCGCCCAGGAAACGAATAAAAACACCTACTAAGCCTATAGCAATGGCTATAACCAATATTTTATAATGTTGCTCCGAATTAGCGTTTTGTGTTGACTCCATTGTACTATTGTTTAATGTTTGGCAAAAATAGAAATGTTTAGCGAAAATGCCACCATTATTTATGATTTTATATAGCTGAATGATTGATAATTTTTATACTATATTTAAATCCAATGCAACCTATCACTAAAGAAAACTCCAAATATTTCTATAAATCAAAATATTGGTATAAAATAACATGGTTTACTTTCTTATGGATTATTCTGTACACCCAAATTGCAAAAGCGATTAGTATCAACGCGGTCGTAAATGCTATTTTAACACTGTTTCCTTTTTTGGGTATTTTGGCCTTGGTTCCATTAGGCACACTAAACGTATTAAAAAGCTATTTAAAAAAAGAGCCATATAATAAATACCGGACGTTCTATTTACTCGGCTATCTATTTTTCTGGTTTTTACTTCTTGCATTAATAGTTGCAGTTGTAATTGATATTAAAAAATTCAATATATAATAAAAAGCCCGACTACTTCCGTAATCGGGCTTTTCAAATATGATAATATCAGGAATTAAACTCCTAACAATAACCTTGCAGGATCTTCCAGTAATTGTTTTACACGTACCAGGAAGCTTACCGATTCGCGGCCATCAATAATGCGGTGATCATATGATAAGGCCAGGTACATCATCGGGCGAATTACCACTTGACCGTTAACAGCAACCGGGCGCTCAATAATGTTGTGCATACCCAATATAGCCGATTGCGGCGAATTGATGATCGGGGTTGACAGCATCGAACCAAATACACCACCGTTGGTGATGGTGAATGTACCGCCTGTCATTTCGGGAATGGTCAATTTGTTTTCGCGGGCTTTACCTGCTAATACCACAATGGCTTTTTCAATTTCGGCCAGGCTCATGCTATCGGCATTGCGGATAACCGGAACCACCAAACCTTTAGGAGCCGATACGGCGATAGATACATCAGCAAAGTTGCTGTATACAATCTCTTCGCCTTCAATACGGGCACCTACAGCAGGCCAGTCTTTCAAAGCCTCGGTAACAGCTTTAGTGAAGAACGACATGAAGCCTAAGCCAACACCATGTTTTTCCTTGAATTTATCTTTGTATTTACCACGCAGATCCATGATCGGCTGCATATCAACCTCGTTAAAGGTGGTTAACATAGCCGTTTCATTTTTAACAGATACCAAACGCTTGGCAACTGTTTTACGCAGCGAAGTCATTTTTTCGCGTTTTTCGCTTCTCTCGCCGGCAGCAACTGGTG
The DNA here is from genome assembly GCF_039207105.1 of Mucilaginibacter sp. Classification (GTDB taxonomy): domain Bacteria; phylum Bacteroidota; class Bacteroidia; order Sphingobacteriales; family Sphingobacteriaceae; genus Mucilaginibacter. Next base: position 639 of record NZ_JBCECK010000270.1, on the reverse strand, counting down.
CGGCAGCAGGAGTTGGAGCAGTGGCAGCAGATTGCGCGGCTGCTGGTTGAGCAGCCGGAGCTTGAGCACCAAGAGCATCCCCTTTAGTTATTCGGCCATCAACACCGGTACCATTAACTGATTTTGCATCAACACCTTTTTCTGCCAGTATTTTAGCAGCAGCCGGTGATGGCGTACCCGACGCGTAAGTTACCGCGCCAGATGTAGTAGTTGCGGCACCACCACGTGGCGACTCGTCCGTTGCACTAACAACAGCAGGTGTTACCGGAGCAGCTTGTACAGCAGCGCCAGCACCTTCAATGGTACAAACAACTGTACCAATTGCTAATACATCACCTTCTTTAGCTAAAGTTTTTAATATACCTGCTTTTTCAGCAGTAAGTTCAAAAGTTGCTTTGTCTGATTCCAGTTCGGCCAAAGGCTCATCCATTTCAACGGCATCACCATCTTTTTTGATCCAGCGCGATAAAGTAACTTCTGTTATTGATTCGCCTACCGGCGGAACTTTTATTTCTACCGAACCACCGCCTGTTGCAGGTGCAGCAGCAACCGGTGCCGGAGCAGGTGCATTGGCAACAACTTCGGGCCGTGGCTGAGCCGCAGGGGCATTTTCTTTTGCAGGGGCAGCAGCAGCGGCAC
>NZ_JBCECK010000269.1:0-3963 GCF_039207105.1 Mucilaginibacter sp. | reverse complement strand
GAACCGGTGAGCCGGGGCTAAAATTCACTGTGCCATCAGGATTTATTGGTTAAGGCTAAGGTAAAATGTACGTTTTGGGATGTTGTACGGCTTTTGACATAAATGTTGTACTTTTTGCAAAGCTGCTGTCCATTAGATTTTAATGCAGGTATAATCCGTTTTTGCTTAATAAGTATGTTAGTGTTTTGATATTTTTTGTACAGTTTTTGCTATTCGTATTTTAAAAATAAAATTTCAGCGATATTTGAATCTGTCACAAATTTTACCAGGTTAATGAACAACTTTTATAAATATCTTCCTGTTTCGCTTGAAGACGAGGATTGGGGGCTGCAGGTTTTACATGCAGGCTATCAGGAGTATTTACCGGGTGGCCAGTACCCTGATGTTGGGCATCCAACCCATCATAGCTTTAATTGGGAAAAAGGCCGGGTTTTGCAGGAGTATTCGCTGGTATATGTAACCGGCGGCTCGGGTATATATAACTCACAAGCTACCGGTGATATACCCATTGAAAGCGGTTCGGTAATAGCGATATTTCCGAACATCAGGCATAGATACCGCCCAAACTTACAAACCGGGTGGAAAGAATACTGGATAGGTTTTAGAGGCGCATTTATGAGCAACCTTGTTGATCATGAATTTTTTGACCCGCTGTGCCCGGTATTTAATATTGGATACAGCGAAAACATGATCCACTTATATGAGCAGGTTATTGATACCATCAATAAAGAAAAACCCGGATATCAACCATTAGTATCCGGCGCGGCCATGTATTTGCTTGGCCAGGTGTACAGTTCATCTAAGCAAAGTGCACTTCGCCAGGACGAAACAGGCACCATGATTGACCGTGCACGTCATATTATGAGAGCCAACCTGGAAAGTAAGCTTTGCCCGCAAGATATTGCCAACCAGTTACAGATCAGTTATTCGCGCTTTCGCAAAACGTTTAAAGAATACACCGGCATGGCGCCTATACAATATCAAATTCAACTCAGGCTTGAAAAAGCAAAAGAAGAATTAGTTAATTCGTCGCGGCCAATAAAAGAGATCGCCTATGCGCTGAATTTTGAATCGACGCAATATTTTTCTAACTTATTTAAAGAAAAAACCAAACTTACCCCGCTGGAGTTCAGAAAAAGTTTCGAAAACAAACATTAAAATTTAACAACCTATGCGGCGCCAATTGCCGGATCGGTAAAACCATGCCGGCCCGTTTCTACACGCCCTGCATAGCTGCGTAAAAAAGCATTATACCCATCTGCGGCAATGCTTATATCATACCAGTGATGACTGGCCTCCAAGCTGATCACTTTACTGGTTTTTTGCCCCGGTTTAAGGCTGAGTTTTTGGACAGGTAGTCTGTAGGCATTATCATTTATGGTGATATGATATGCTTTTGTTCTGTGTAAGTTAACCATGTGAATTTCCAGATCGCCTGTTTTGGTGTATGAAACATCTACAGACAGCTCAGGATCGTTTTTATCACCTGCAAAATGCCTGAAAAAACCGTTGGGGCCATTTAAATCTAACCGGTAAGCGTTGCTTTCAAACTTATTTAATGGCCATGCGTAGCTGATCTCGTCACTGGCTTTTACCGCGAAATCCCATACCTGCATTTGCCCGGATTTGTTGTGCCATGTATGTGTACAAACCTTAAACGGAGCGCCGCTTGCCGGCCCGCATTTCATGCTGATCTCAAAACTATCGCGTGTTTTGTTTAACTGCCCGTTGGCGTGTAAATCATAAGGCAATGCGCATGATTGCCTTTTTCCTTTTTCCTGTTGAGGGAATGCTTTAAAAGAGGCCGGTTTATGGTTTACGGTTTTAATATCCTGTTCACTCAGTTGTTTGAAATTATTGGGCAGGTTCTTAAACTTACTGTTATAAATGCCTTGTATGGTTTTATCCCTGTTTAACGATACCGGGTAGGCGATCTTTTCGCCATTGTATGGCCTGAACACCGAGGTAAGATCACCGCATACGGTGCGCCTCCAGTCGCTGATGTTGGTATCTTTAAGCGCCTTACCTGTTTTTTTATGTAAAAAGGTCTCCAAGAATTGCAAACACGAGGTATGATCAGATACCTGCGAATTTACCCAGCCGCCGCGGCTCCATGGCGAGGCGATAACCATAGGTACCCTAAAACCGAGCCCGATAGGGCTTTCGCGCCGGTGATGGCCCTCCTTTTCAAATAATTTACTGATCTGCTCTTTGGTTACATATTCAACACTGGTATCTAAACCGGCCGAAGATCTGCCCGTTTCGGGCTTTGCGGAATGTGGCGGCACAAACGGCGATACGTGGTCAAAGTAACCATCGTTCTCATCGTAATTAAGTATAAAGATGGTTTTTTTCCATACATCCGGATTTTTAGTAAGTATATCCATCACTTCCGAAATATACCAGGCGCCATACCATGGCGAACCCGGATGATCTGAAAAATTGGATGACGCGGTAAGCCACGATACCGTGGGTAATTTGCCACTATTCACATCGGCTCTGAACTGGTACAGCGGGTCGCCTAAAGGCACTTTTACCTCGCGCTTAACGCCGTTATCCTCATAAACAAGCGTTTCCAGTTTATGATAATCGGGGTCATTTATGTTAGTAACAAAAGCTTTTTGATGGATGCTTTTTTCAAAGGCCGAAAGCTTTTCAAACCTTTCACTTGTCCATTCCTTTATCTCGGTTTTTGCGCTTTCCAGCTGTTCTTTCTTTTCTGCGAGCGCTTTAATTACTTCCGGTGTTTGAGTTTGTTTTTGTAATTCGGCAATAGCATTTTCAATTGCAACAATTTCTTTTGGAAGATGATCGCGGCGGGCCTTATGCAGGCGTACATTATATTGTTTAAAAAATTCCAGGTCGTTATCGGTAAAATTTGCCAGCCAGTCATCTTCCTCACCTTCAAGCCCTACTCCTACGCTCAGTTCGTTCTGGTATACTTTCCATGATATACCGGCCTCTTCAAGCCTTTCGGGAAAGGTTTTCCAGTTAACATCCTGGTAATCTATCTCACTATTATATACATGCGCCGGTGAGTTTTCATGCTGTTGCTCGCGTATGGTGCCCGACCAGAAATAACAGCGGTTAGGGCTTGTGCCGGTTAGTGACGAGCAAAAGTTTTGATCGCAAACGGTAAAGGCATCGGCAAGGGCATAATAAAACGGAATATCCCTGCGATCGTAATACCCCATGGTTAGCGGCATATCTGCATATTCGGGATTGCCCGATCTTTTACTTTCAAGCCATCCATCCATTTTGCCATTGTTACGCGCATCAACCTGGTTATCCCACGAATGTGGTAACGATTGCATCCACGTAGCTTTTGAGTTTTTTATATCAAGATTAAAGGGGATATATGTTTTGCCTGCCTTGTTGCTTTGCAGCCAAACCACGTTACTGTTGGGGAGATGCATGGCACGCGGATCATCAAAACCGCGAACACCCTGCAAGGTACCATAGCAATGATCGAACGAACGATTCTCCTGCATCAGGAACACGATATGCTCGGCATCAAGATACGTGCTCCCCTTTTCGGCATTAATGGCCAGGGCCTTTTGTATCGATTCGGGCATTACTGAAAACAATCCGGCGGCACCGGTTAACAACGTTGCCTTCTTTATAAACTCACGGCGGGTATCACTCATAATATATTATTGACAGATGGTTTTAAATAAAGGTACATGCCTGAACTTTTTAAAACTAAAATAACAGCACAATTTTAGTGTTTAAAACAGATGGGGTATAAAAATTATCGAATTATGAATATCACACCTGCCAAATGCGGAGTTGTTAAGTAAATGCTATCTGATTTTACCCGGAAATGTATACCTCTTTATATTGCCGCCGGCATTATTTTCCTGTAACAGAGTTGGAACAGTAAGTGACTGTATATACCGGCGGCAAACCATATAACTTTTGTTATATTATAAATATCAATGAAACTTATGAACTTTGTTATAT
>NZ_JBCECK010000268.1:0-3994 GCF_039207105.1 Mucilaginibacter sp. | reverse complement strand
ATTTATCAATAATTTTTAATAACAGCTATACACATTTATAATGGGAATGATAAAAGGGGCGCTCCAGAAACCAATTACCATATTGGTTATAGTAGCCGGACTATTTTTTTTCGGGATCAATGCGGTACGTACAATCAAGATAGATATCTTTCCTGATCTGAATTTGCCGGTTATCTATGTATCCCACCCATATGGTGGTTTTACCCCAAACCAAATGGAGGCTTACTTTGGTAAGCAATATGTTAACTTGTTGTTATTCGTTTCGGGCGTTAAAAGTATCGAAACCAAAAACATTCAAGGCTTAACACTTATAAAAGTTACTTTTTACGAGGGCACCAACATGGCCCAGGCCGCGGCGGAGGTCACGAGTTACACCAATCGTGCCCAGGCGGCCTTCCCGCCGGGGTCGCAGCCTCCGTTCATTTTACGTTTTGATGCTTCAACACTACCTGTAGGTCAGTTAGTATTAAGCAGCCCAACACGTTCCAATAACGAATTGCTTGACTACGCGCTGGTTTATGTGCGGTCGTCATTTACATCAATACCGGGTTTGGTTGCGCCGGCGCCTTTTGGCGGTAACCAGCGTTCTGTTGTGATCAAGGTTGATCCGGGATTGCTGCGCTCGCACAACCTGACCCCCGATCAGATTGTAGCCGCCTTGCGCGATAATAACCAGAATACCCCTGCTGGTAACGTACGCATAGGCGATTATAACTACCTGTCGCCAACTAACACTACTATTAAAAAGATCGCGGATTTTGGAGATATACCTTTATATAAAAATGGCATACAAACCGTGTTTTTACATGACGTGGCGAGTGTTGAGGACGGTGCTGACATTACCCAGGGTTACGCCCTGATCAACGGTAAACGTTCGGTTTATCTGCCTATTACCAAATCGGCCACGGCCTCAACCTGGGAAGTAGTACAAAACCTGAAAAAAGCATTGCCACGTTTCCAGGCCTTATTGCCTGAGGACGTAAAGCTATCCTTCGTGTTTGACCAATCGGTATACGTTATTAACGCGGTGAAGAGTTTGGCCGAAGAGGGTGCTATTGGTGCCGTGCTTACCGGGCTTATGGTACTGCTGTTTTTGGGTGATAAGCGCGGGGCGTTAATTGTAATATTAACTATCCCTACCTGTATCATATCGGCGGTATTTTTCCTGGGTCTTTTCCATCAAACCATCAATATCATGACGTTGAGCGGTCTTTCGCTGGCTATCGGTATCCTGGTCGATGAATCGACGGTAACTATCGAGAACATTCACCAGCACTTTGATATGGGCAAGCCTAAGGCTTTGGCTATATGGGATGCCTGTAAGGAGATCGCCTTCCCTAAATTGCTGATCCTGTTCTGTATCCTGGCAGTGTTTGCTCCGGCATTTACCATGACCGGTATCCCGGGCGCATTGTTCCTGCCGCTGGCATTGGCTATTGGCTTCTCCATGATCATATCATACTTCCTGGCTCAAACGTTTGTGCCTATCATGGCTAACTGGATCATGGTTAACAAACATGAAGACCATAGCCATAAGGATGGTTTTGCCCTGGAAGATGAAGGCGAGCCCTGGGAACAAAAAGAAAAAGCGATGAAAAAGGCGCTGGAACATCATGATGGTAAAGTAACCCGCTTTGATAAGTTCAGGGATAGCTTTATGCGCCTGATGGACCGCATGTTGCCAAATCGCAAAATTTTGGTAACCCTTTATGTAATAGGCGCGTTTGGCTTAGCATTTTTCTTATTCAACGTTATAGGCCGTGATGTATTACCAAAGGTTAATTCAGGTACATTCCAGGTACGTTTACGTGCACCGGATGGTACACGTTTAGAGCGTACCGAGGCTATAGCGGTTAAGGCACAGCATATCCTGGGCGATTTGGTGGGCAAGCAGAACATTGCTATTACCTCAACAATGGTTGGTTCGCACCCGGCATCGTTCTCAACAAACCCTATCTATTTGTTCATGGCAGGCCCGCAAGAGGCTGTTATGCAGATCAGTTTGGTTGAAGACTACAAAGTAAAGAACCTTGATGACCTGAAAGAGCGTTTCAGGAATGCCATTCATAAAGAGATACCAGGTATAAACCTTTCTTTTGAGCCAATTGAGTTAACGGATAAAATTTTAAGCCAGGGATCACCAACTCCTATTGAAATCGCTTTATCCGGAAAAAACAAAAAGCAAAATCAGGAGTACGCCTTTAAGGTGATGGACAAACTGAGAAAGATTGATTATTTACGCGACGTGCAAATTGGCCAGTCGTTCAATTATCCGTCTTTAGATATTACTATCGACAGGCAACGTGCAGCGCAGTTGGGTGTTGGAGTAGGTGATATTTCCCGCTCGCTCATTGCTTCAACCTCATCATCAAGGTATACCGAAAAAAACGTGTGGCTGGATGAAAAAGTTGGCTTAAGCTACCAGGTGCAGGTTCAGATACCAGAGTACCAGATGGCCAGCCTGAACGATGTAAAAGAGATCCCGGTGCTGCCTAATCAGTCGAGACCGGTATTGAGTGATGTTGCCGATGTTAAAACCGGTTTAACTAATGGTGAAAATGATAACATTGGCGCAATACCAACATTATCAGTTACTGCTAACTTGAATAATAAAGATTTAGGTACAGCAACAAATGATGTGCAAAAAGCGATTGACGCCTTAGGTAAACTGCCACGTGGTTTAACTATTGAGCTTCGTGGTATGAGCCAAACATTAACATCAACACTTGATAGTTTACAATCGGGTTTGATAGTAGCCATCCTGGTAATATACCTGATGCTGGCGGCTAACTTCCAATCGTTTAAACTATCGTTCGTGGTACTCTCAACCGTACCGGCGGTATTGTTTGGTTCGTTGTTGCTGGTTAAAATAACCGGTGCTACACTAAACTTGCAATCATACATGGGTATGATCATGTCGGTAGGTGTATCTATATCAAACGCGGTATTGTTAATTACCAATGCCGAGGAGTTACGGAAACACAATGGCGATGCATTGAAATCTGCCCGTGAAGCGGTTGCATTACGTTTACGCCCCATATTAATGACCAGTTTGGCCATGATAGTGGGTATGATCCCGATGGCATCAGGCCTGGGCGAAGGTGGTGATCAAACCTCACCGCTTGGCCGCGCGGTTATTGGCGGGCTTATCGCTTCAACCTTTGCAGCGTTATTAATATTACCTTTGGTTTTTGCCTGGGTACAAGGTAATGCCACCACACAATCCGTTTCATTAGACCCTGAAGATAAAGAAAGTAAATTTTATGTCCCTTTGCATCATCATGAATAATCTTAAAAATAAATCAACCCTCATGCTTGCTGTTTTGGCGGTAGCCATCAGCAGTTTACTGAGCGCCTGTCACTCAGAAGAAAAAGAGAAACAAGAACAAAGCCAGGAAGAGCAGCAGGAGCAAGCTGTTGAAACACCTTCGGTACAACTGGTTCCGGTAACAAAAGGAAAACTGAGTACCGCGGTTACTATCCCGGGCGAGCTGATACCTTATCAGCAGGTTGACCTGTATGCCAAGGTGAACAGCTATGTGAAAAAGCTGTTAGTTGATATTGGTTCTGAAGTACACCAGGGACAATTACTGGTGGTTTTGGAAGCACCGGAGATCAACTCGCAATTGGCTGGGGCCGAATCAAGAATAAAACAACAGGAAGCGATATACTTTGCCAGCAAAGCTACCTATGATAGGTTAGTAAGCACCAGCAAAACACCAGGTACTGTATCTTTAAATGATCTGGAACAGGCAGAGGCCAAGAAAAACTCAGACCTGGCCAATGTAGAAGCTGCAAAATCAGCTTACAAAGAAGTATCGGCAAATCTGGCTTACCTGGAGATCAGGGCACCGTTTGATGGTGTAATTACCAGCCGTAACGTGAACTTAGGTGCCTATGTAGGTCCGGGGGGCAAAAGCACCGATCCATTGTTTACCCTGCAAGATCAAAACAGATTACGTTTAGTAGTATCTATACCTGAGGTTTCTACAGG
>NZ_JBCECK010000267.1:531-4014 GCF_039207105.1 Mucilaginibacter sp. | reverse complement strand
TTTTTTAAGCGATTTCAATGAGCAACAATTAGCCCGCAAATGTATGGAAAAATACTACAATTGAAAAGTGTTTTTTTAAAAATGCAAAACGCTAAGAATTAAGCGCTAAGCATTAACACTAAACTCTGAATATTCAGTTTCAAATAACCAGCACGCAAATATATACCAAATACAGTAATGGTCATTTAGTTTTTGATGTTTTAATTGAACAGGTGTTAATAAGCAAAAGAGTGTCTGTAGATTGCTAAATCTAAAAAAGGTTTCACTCTGATTAAATCTTCAGCCTGATATTTATTTTATCAAGCAGGCCTGTTAGCCAAACCATTACAAAGGCAAATATGATACATTTAATAAGTCCGCCCGTGCCCTGGCTCAGGTATTCAGGATAGCCAAGATTGCTCATCTCATACATAGGGTAAAACAAGAACGGCACAATATAGCAGGTAAATGTATTGGTACCGGCAGGCTCAATGATCTTGAACCAGCTGTATTTGTGCTTAAAATCAACCACAAAAATAAATATGGCATATGTTATAAGGCTAATACCTGTACATATAAGTACCCATGAAGGGGTATCACGCGCTTTGGAAATGCCGCCGCTAAAATAGCGTACAATAAAGCCCATATTAAACATAATAATGGCTATGAGTATGAGGGCGGCCCACAGTAGTTTTAGCTCGTTATTTACCTTCAGGCGCATATATAATACCGAAACAAACACGCCTGCCATAGTAAAGGCCTGCATGGCACCGTTACCGGCAATCCACACATATTTTTGCAATCCGCTTAAAAAATCGAGAAAACCGAAGTGGAAATCGATATTGAAAAACATGAAAAATATCCAGGCGGTGGCCTGTATCCATAAATGCCCGCTTGAGTAGTAATAGATGAGCGCGCAAACCAGGTACGACCAGCCAATGAGGCCCAGTATGCCCCACCAGGTAAAGTGCAGCCAGGTATGCCCCGGGTCGCTGGTTTTATACAGTACAGACATGGCTATGAGCAGCGCTACGCCAAAACCCTGCAACAGGTAGCGTTTTAAATTGGAGGTGTCTTTGCTGTAATCTAAAAATATAAAGAAAAAGCTAAAAGTTACCAGGCTTTCCCAAACAGGTTTGGGTAAAATGGAGGTAACCTCGTTGTAGGTTTCCATATTGGCGTGGTAAAAGCCAATAAAAATGAGCGCGAACGAGCGGCTTACTATACGTGATAGCAATTTATAATTGCCGCTTTTTAACCTGTTTTGAAAGGCGAACGGAATGGATAAGCCTACTATAAATAAAAATGCCGGGAATATCGTATCGGCAAGTCCTAAAGCATCAACGTTTTCGCCTGCGTGTTTAAGCCAGTTGGGAGTATTTGGAATGCCGTCAAGGTCATTAACAAATATCATCAGGAACATCGTTACAGCACGAAAAGCATCTATGGAGCGGACACGACTAAAAAAATCATTCATTAAACTTCTAAATGCAATTATCTGCGCAAATGTTTTAATCTAACGCTAATTAAATTGAAACATTATTATTACAGATAATATATTTAGTCGCGGTCGCGGCTTAACTTGGTAAATACCAATGGGTTTTCATTAAGCTCCAACGTTTCGCGGCGATGTTTTACAATGTGTATGGCAGTAAACAAGGCTTCGCGGAATGATATTTCTGATGCCTGGTTTTTACCGGCAATGTCATATGCGGTGCCATGATCTGGTGAGGTGCGTACAAAGCTAAGGCCTGCCGTAAAGTTAACACCCGATTCAAATGCTATCTGTTTAAAAGGGATAAGACCCTGGTCATGATACATAGCCAGCACCGCATCAAACTGTAAATAAGTACCGTTAGCAAAAAAGCCATCGGCAGGGTATGGGCCAAAGGCCAGTATATCATTGTTGCGGGCCTCTTCAATGGCCGGTATGATAGTTTCTTTCTCTTCGCTGCCTATCAGGCCGTTGTCGCTGGCATGTGGGTTCAGGCCAAGCACCGCTATTTTAGGCTTGCGTATCCAGAAATCGTTTTGCAAGCTATGGTTCATTAACTTAAGCTTGGTTACTATTTTTTCAAGGGTGATGCTTTCGGCAACTTTCGAGATCGGGATATGACCGGTAACTACACCAACCCTAAGGGTATCGCTCACCAAAAACATTAATGATTCGGGAGCGCCATCGCGTTCCTGTAAATACTCGGTATGGCCCGGGAATTTAAACTGGTCGTTTTGAATGTTGTCTTTGTTGATAGGAGCGGTTATCAGCGCATCAATATGGCCTTCTTTTAAATCAAGGGTGGCGCGTTCTAAAGAAAGGAACGCGTATTTGCCGCCTGCTTCGGTTACCGAGCCTGGTTCAATTTTTACATCCTCTTCCCAGCAATTGATCATGTTGGGTTTTTTATGCTGAGCCTGCGACGCATCGCCGATAACGTGAAAGTTAAGCTCGTTAATGCTGGTAGCACGGCGATGAAATGATGCTACTTTAGTATGGCCATAAACAATAGGTGTGCAATAATCATAAATATGGTTATCGGCCAGGGTTTTTAAAATTATCTCTAAACCAATACCATTTACGTCACCAATGCTTATACCAACTTTAATTTTTTCGCTCATTTTATTATTTATGATTACACCGATCAGTTAATGATTACACCGATTAAAGTGATTTTATTAACAATGATCTGTATTCGTTTTACTAATATATTCTGTGGTTAAGGTGATACCTTTTACCTTTCGACTTTTAGCTTTTGCCTGATTTTTTACTGCAAATAAAAGATTTTAAGCTTATAGTTCCCGAATAAAGAACAAATATGCCTTAATTTGCTCATATATTTGATTAATAATGACATTGGTTAGGGCAAAAAAACACTTAGGGCAACACTTTCTTACTGATAAAAACATTGCCGCTAAAATTGTGGATAGCCTGAAACCCGAGGGCAGGTATAACCATGTACTTGAGGTTGGGCCGGGCATGGGGGTGCTATCTGATTTTTTACTTCAGAAAACAGAATATGAAACCTCATTGATAGATATTGATGAAGAATCCTTCCAGTTTCTGCAAAAAAAATACCCTCAGCTGGGTAAGCGCCTCATTAATGCCGACTTTTTGGAGATGGATTTTTCAGGTGTGTTTGATAGTCCATTCGCTATCATTGGCAACTTCCCGTATAACATATCATCACAAATACTTTTTAAGATACTGGATAACCGTCAACAGGTGGTTGAGGTAGTAGGCATGTTTCAAAAAGAAGTAGCCGAACGCTGCTCGGCCAAACCCGGTAGCAAAGAGTATGGTATACTGAGTGTGTTTTTACAAGCTTATTATAAGGTAGAGTATTTATTTACAGTTAAAGCCGGTGTTTTTAACCCTCCGCCAAAAGTGTTATCGGCAGTGATCAGGCTTACCCGTAACAATTCAGAAGCATTAAATTGTGATGAAAAGCTGTTTTGGCAGATAGTAAAGGCAGGTTTTAACCAAAGGCGCAAAACCCTGCGCAATGC
>NZ_JBCECK010000267.1:0-521 GCF_039207105.1 Mucilaginibacter sp. | reverse complement strand
ATGCTATATCTTCCCTCATCAACAAAGAAAAAATGACTGACAATGCTACGCTTGATTTGCGTGCGGAACGTTTGAGCGTTGATGATTTTGTAAAGCTTACCAATGAGGTAATGGCTAACAGGTAATTAATTTCACGGCATTTAACTTACTTGTATCACTATAGGTTCTCCCTGCATTTTCTTTACCTGATCGGCCATGCGTTTGATGAACAGGTAGTTTGCTGTGCCTCCAATTACGGCACCTACAACAGGTACCAGGCGTTCGGCAGTGCGGGTGCCTAATACCAGAAGCATTTTTTCAGCTATACCCTCCATCATGGCTTTTGATATGGCAACTCCAGCTTCAACTTTTAGCGAAGTAGCTACCAGCGACATGAACTCCTCATAGCTGATATGGTAACTGCCCCTATTATAGTACAGAATGGCCATAGTTGCCCTAAACTGTTGCGTTATCAGGTTTACAAAATCAATTGGCGTACCGGCAACAAAGGTTATCACGCCGCCGCTGCCCGATATAGCACC
>NZ_JBCECK010000266.1:0-4073 GCF_039207105.1 Mucilaginibacter sp. | reverse complement strand
ATATTATAGGTTCCGGGTAACGAGGTGTTACGGTAAATAAACATCAGGTTACTGGTGGGGCACAGCATTACCAGGTCTACACGGCCATCGCCATCAATATCGCCCGCCTTAATTATATTGGCACTGGCTGCAGTATTGAGTGTGGTGAGTCTGGTATTGTAATAGGAAGAGTTTATATCAGTATTGATGTAAACCGAGGCTGTTTTTGCTACGCTGTTAGCTAAAGCAAAATCAGCAAAATTATCCTGGTTAAAATCGGCCATAGTTAAATTACCTGGTTGTTCGGTTAACGACAAATAATTTGTGCCGCTAAAAGCTACATCGCTGCTATTATTCTTAAAATAAACAACCAGCCTAACAACAGTACTTCCACTTACAATTCCGCTTTCCTGCGTTATCAGGTCAGGGCTTCCGTCACCATTAATGTCGGCAACCGCTACATCATAAGATGACGTCAAAATTGTAGTTAAAGAAGACAGTTTAAAAGATAAATCGTTGATAACACCACTCACCGCATGGTTTGTTAAAAGCGATAACTTGCGTGCACCGGAAGCACTGGTTACTACAATATCCGGTTTTCCATCCCCATTCAGATCTGCAATGGCAACTGCTGTAGCAGCTCCGGCAGAAAGTGTGTAATCTACCTTTGCAGCAAATGACGAAGAATTAATGCTGCCGCTTGTTGATGTATTACGATAAATAGATATGGTACCGGCAGCATTAATAACAACCATGTCAGCTTTACGGTCTCCGTCCAAATCGCCTATGGCGACAGCTTTAGGATTTACACCTGTTGGAAAAGTAACTTTCGGGTCGAAATTTGTGCTGGTAGAACTAAAGGTGCTTACAAATATCTTGCTGCTAACTCCGGTAAGTTTATAATCAGTATTAAGTACAGATATAGGCTTATAAGTAGCGCCCTTGGGTGCAGTAACCAATAATTTGGTGCTTGTTGCAGTTTGTACGGTTGCACGGGTAGCTCCAAAATAAACAGTATTTTTAGTTACGTCGGGATTAAAATTTATACCCCTTATAGTTACTGCGGTACTGCTTACCGGTCCTGTTGGAGGGTTAAAGGTTTCAATAACAGGATAAAGGGGGCACTTATTTAAAAAAACTGTGCTCCCTACAATAAGATCATATTTACCATCGGCATTCATATCCTCGGTAAGAGGGTAATTATAGTTCGCATAACTTAAAAGGTCGATTTGCTGGGTAAATGATTTATTATCTATAATGCCTTTTGTTGCGTTATTGGTAAATACATTAGTAGCTAAATAAGTATCTGATGATCCATTAATACTCTTAGTCCGTTTTGAAATGATCTCCGGCCGGCCATCGCTATTGAGGTCTAACAGCTTAATAGTTGAATTTATTTTTTGATTTACTGAATATACTACCGGTGCAGCCAGCGATGATGTGTTAATAGTACCGGGTGTTGATTGATTTTTGTATACGACTATTCCCCGGTAACTGCCTATGGCAATATCAGGGAGCCCGTCACTATCAAGGTCGTCAATATCCATACCTTTATACCAGGGATAATTTGTTGTCGTTACTGGGCCATCAACCGTTTGATCGCTGGTAAAAATAACCGGTGCGGCAAATGATAAAGAGCCGATATATCCGTTTGCCGGAATATTGTTTTTTAATATATATACCTGCCCGGGTTGCGATAATTTATCAACACTAACCACCAGGTCAAGCTTACCGTCACCATCCATATCAGCTATATCTGCTAACCCGTTTCCTTCTGTTGATAAAACAGGTGTTAAAGTACCATCACTTTCCATAATTAAAACAGATTGATGATTTGGTGTTGCAGGTACAGTATAAAAGTCATTAATCGTATAAATTACTATTTCTTTTTTTCCATCGTTATTAATATCTCCAAAAACAGCGCCCTTAATGTATCCCCATTCGGCACCTACATTACCTATTTTTTTTATACTGAATGTAGGCTGCATCCCTGCAACTGTAGTATTAATACATAAAAACACTGCATTATTAGAATTAACCACAATATCGGGTTTGCCATCATTGGTCATATCAGTTGCAAATAAAACCTCATTACCATTTCCCTGAAGTTGATAACCGCTAACACTTAACATATATCCAAATGCATCGGCAAAATCATTGCTACCGTTATTAATAAAAATATTAAAGTAACTATTGTCAGATTGATCCTCCTTATAGCCGGCTAAATCAAATAAACCATCGCCATTGAAATCAGCTACTGCCTGAGCCATCGGGTGCTCAGTAAACCTATCCTCTCCCGGATGAGGCACTGGATAAAAATCCCTTATTTTGATGGTGCGGTTTACCATTTCAAATGTTACCCTGAATGGTTTTTTTGAATAGGCCGATGATATAGTAAAGGGAACAGGAGCTGCACCCGGCGGAACTTTTACCACCACTTGTGTTGGGCTTGAAGATATGGTTATTCCTTTGATATCACCAAAATACACCTCGCTGTTTAGGGGGAAATCAGTACCGGTGACAGTAATATTAGTGCCAATAGGGCCACTTTCGGGGCTAAATGCGGTAATGGTGGGCCTTATTTGTACAGGCGGCACATATAAATTACGAAACAGGGATACATTGTTGCTGCTGGAATTGGTAACAGCAATATCATATACGGCATCACCATCAATATCTGCGGAGGCTATGCCGGCCGGATTCGTACCGGTAACAATATCTGTTTTAGCGGCAAAGCTACCACCTGTATTTTTTAATATTGATATAGAGCCTCCGTCATAGTTACTTACGATCAGATCAGGCCGGCCATCGCGGTCAAGATCTTTCAACTGCACATTCACAGGGGCATTACCTGTGGCAAAATCAACCTTTGATGCAAACCCGGTACCTGTATTAAGCAGTAATGATACAGTATTATCCGTTTTATTTACAACAATAATATCAATGTTTCCGTCACCGTTTGTATCACCTAAGCTTAAGCTTACAGGCAACACACCGGTATCGTAACTGATTGGTGATGAAAAATGCCCATAATCAACATCATTTTTATAAACCACTACCTTATTGTTTCCTGTATTGGCTATCACAAGGTCGACCCCTCCATCATTATCAACATCAGCAAAAGCAACTGCTGAAGCATTTACTGTATTATAAATATTATTATAACTACTTTGGATCAGGGAGATGTTACCACTGCTAACCATACAATCAAATACATCTATTCGATTATTGGTGGGGCAAGCTACAGCCAGGCTAACACTTCCATCACCATTCAGACTGCCAGCAGCTATTGCAACGGGATTTTGGTCGGTGGCAAAATCAGCTTTTGGCGCGAGGGAAGCATTGGTGATACTTCCTGTAGTACTCATATTGCGAAAAAGCGATATAGTGTTACTGGCATAATTGGTTACAACAATTTCGGGCTTGTTGTCACGATCCAGGTCAGCTACCAGTATGGCTGTAGGTTGCGAACCGGTAGCAAAATCTACTTTGGCTGCAAATGAACCTGCTGTGATACTGCCCGTCACTGATATGTTGCGATATACCGATATGGTATTATCGCCTGTATTGGCTATGATCATATCCGGCTTTTTATCGCCATCAATATCTGCAAGTTGTATACCTTGCGGGTTTGTTCCGGTTGTAAGATCTACTTTAGAACCAAGATCAGGGAATGCGGCCATAAGGATATGTGCCGGAAGCAGCAAAATAATTAATAAATAAAGGTGCTTAATTGTCATATGTGATAATTATTAATATTGTTATATTATAGAATAAGCTGATGATAACCGAGACAGATCGATCATCGAAGATTCATCATAGAAGATGGCATCATCATTATAAAAAATAACCAAAGGCAACAGTTTTGCGAATGCAGGCAAACACCCTTTTTTCATATGGGATAAGTTTGGGTAATACGCATATCTTTCACTATGAGTATTTTATATGCTAAATTAAGCAGGTTTCAGCTTTTAAACTGTAATATAATTGTTACAATAGATAAAATAGCAAGATAGAAATATTAAATTGTATAGACAGGTTAAATAAAGATCAATAATTTTAATGCACCAATTATAGTTGGCACTCCGCTTCCA
>NZ_JBCECK010000265.1:0-4089 GCF_039207105.1 Mucilaginibacter sp. | reverse complement strand
AAGTAAATGCATCGGGGTGTATTTCTATAACTGTATTGTTTGCGGTGGCATGTTGATTTACAAACAGGTCATCATCGCCCGATATAACATGCATATGTGAGGCAAATCCTTTTTGGCTAAAAAACAAACTTTTGGTATAGGCCAAATTGCGCCCAATACCCATGTAAGGATCGCCACCAAGCGCATTCGACAGGTAGCTGATCGCCGTTTTAATAGTCTCAAAACGAACAAAAGGATTCAGAAAATTACGGGTTTTATAATATGGTGAATAACCTAAAACTATTTGTGCGCCGGTAGTAAATTTACCAGCCATGAGGCTTATCCAGTGCTCAGAAGCTGGCTTACAATCGGCATCGGTAAATAGCAGATATTCATTTTTTGCAGCTTTTATACCCAGCGTTAGCGCAAACTTTTTCCCGGTTTTAAACCGGTCGTGTTCGGTAATGGTAACTATTTTTAAATGAGGATATTCGCGCTGCATATCTTCTAAAACAATGTCTGACGTATCGTACGAACAATCATTGATCACTACTACTTCAAAATCAGGATAATTTTGCTGCAATATAGCAGGCAGATTTTCCTGTAAATTTTTAGCTTCATTACGCGCGCTAATGATCACCGAAACAGGTATCAATACCTCGGGCAATTGCTCAGTTGGCTGGTATCGCGTTAAACGACTATGTACACCTATCATATAATATAACTGAATGATAAAGCAAAGTTGTAAAAGAATAAAAAACGCGATGTGTATGTAAGTTTCCAATGAGCTATAATAATCAGGCAAATTTGTTAAAAATCGTCCGGATTAACTGTGGCGTCAACAGGTTTATTTGATGATTATTGCCCACAATGAAAGCTTTTTCTCCACAATTTATGAATAACAGATCAACTTAATAAGCAAATGGGTTCAGGTAGCAAAGATTTTACTCATTCGGTAGCCGCTGTGCTCAGCCACTCTCTTTGCCTGCAGAAGAAAAGATGTTATTTTCACCTATATATTATAGTATATATTAAAGGTAAAGAGAATCACAACACCTCCACTCTCTTTACTTTCCCCCGAAGAAAGAAAGTGTTATCCAGTGTAGCGCAGACAGGACGATTCGTTGTCGATTTTCTCTGTTGAATATTTCATTGTCAACCATTTAAGCAAACCCGCTTTATTTATTAATTTTGCAACCTTAAAATGAAATTCAATTTAACAGCACAAGACCCGCTTTCGAAAGCCCGGGCAGGTGAAATTACCACCGACCACGGTACTATACAAACACCTATTTTTATGCCGGTAGGTACTGCCGGCACCGTAAAAGCAGTACATCAGCGTGAGCTTAAAGATGATATTGAGGCCCAGATCATCTTAGGAAACACCTATCATTTGTACCTCAGGCCAGGCTTGAACACCCTTGAACAAGCCGGCGGACTGCACAAATTCAACGGTTGGGACGGACCTATTTTAACAGATAGCGGCGGTTACCAGGTGTATTCGCTGACCGAAGTACGCAAAATTAAGGAGGAAGGTGTAACCTTTCGTTCGCATATTGACGGTTCAAAACACCTGTTTACACCCGAAAATGTGATGGATATTCAGCGTGTAATAGGTGCCGATATCATCATGGCTTTTGATGAATGTACCCCTTATCCCTGCGATTATCACTACGCCCGGAGGTCAATTGATATGACTCATCGCTGGCTAAAACGCTGCTGCGATCGCTTTGACAGCACCCAGCCAAAGTATGGTTACAGCCAAACTTTGTTTCCTATTGTACAGGGCTCTGTGTATAAAGATCTGCGTGAAAAATCGGCCGAAGTCATCGCTTCTTACGAGCGTGAAGGCAATGCCATAGGCGGTTTATCGGTAGGTGAACCGGCCGAAGAGATGTACGCCATGACAGAAATTGTGTGCAATATATTACCGCAGCAAAAACCACGTTATTTAATGGGCGTAGGTACACCTGTTAATATATTGGAAAATATAGCCTTGGGAATTGACATGTTTGATTGCGTTATGCCAACCCGTAACGCCCGAAATGGTATGCTTTTTACTAAAAACGGCATCATCAATATCAAGAATGAGAAGTGGAAAAACGACTTTTCGGCCATTGAGGATGACAGTGATCTGTTTGCCGATAAGGTGTATACCAAGGCTTATTTACGCCACCTGATACACTCGGGCGAGATGTTGGGAGCACAAATCGCTACCCTGCATAACCTCCATTTTTACGTTTGGCTGGTTAAAGAGGCACGGAAAATGATCATCGCCGGAGAGTTTTATGAGTGGAAAAACAAGATGGTTAAGCGCCTTGGCGAGCGGTTATAACCTAACATAAATACAAAAATGAGGGATAACAACTATACCTTTTATGGTATTTTAAATGATAAAAAAACACCAATAATCTGACGGATGAAGGCTATTTTACACCGTTACCTGAAGGTTATTGACAGGTTTATTATTGGCAAATATCTGGGCACTTTTGTATTTACAATGGGTGTTTTTATAGTGGTATCTGTGGTGTTTGACGTGTCTGAAAAGCTGGATAATTTCCTGAATAAACATGCTACATTTCATGATATTGTGTTCCAGTATTACGCCGGTTTTATCCCGTTTTACCTGAACATGCTATCGCCGCTTATTAACTTTTTGGCGGTAATTTTATTCACAGCCAAGATGGCGAACCAGACTGAAATCGTCCCGATTTTGAGTGGCAAGGCCAGCTTTAATCGCTTTCTGAGACCTTATTTTATAGCCTCAACACTCATATTCATAGTGTCGTTTTTTGCTAACGTATACCTTATTCCGTATACCAATCACCTTAAAAACGACTTTGAAAACGCCAACGGTATTACCGATAACGACCCCACAAAGAGCCAGGTGCACATGCAAATAGACAAACATACCTATGTTTACCTGGAAAATTACGACCAAACAAACCATACTGGCTATCAGTTTATTATGGAAAAGTTTAATGGTGACACTTTGCGCGAGAAATTAACAGCAAGCACCATTACTTACGACTCTGTAAAGCGTGTTTGGTCGTTAAAAAATTATAATGTGAAGTATGTAAACGGGCTAAAAGAGAAATATTTGGCCAACGTACCACAAAAGGATACAGTATTAGATATGCACCCTACCGACTTTATTGTGTACGATAATGTGTATGCGGCCATGTCATTAAAGGAGCTAAATAAGAATATTGATAAGGAAAAACTACGCCGTCCGGAGGTTTTAAACAACCTCTATTTCGAGAAATTTCACCGTTTTATATACCCTTTATCGGCCTACGTTTTAACCATTTTGGGGGTAGCATTATCATCCCGAAAGGTGCGTGGCGGCGTTGGTTTACCTCTTGGAATAGGGATTTTATTGTGTTTTGCTTACATCATTCTTGAAAAATTCGCTATCGTATTTTCCATAAAAGGAGGGGTTCCGCCTCTATTTACCGTGATGATACCTAACCTGATGTTTGGTATATTGGGCTACTATTTACTCTTAAAAGCACCTAAATAATGAGTCCAAAACAACGCTCAGAAAGCCCGAATAAGAACCTGATCATACTCCATTTTACTGTTTTTATCTGGGGATTTACAGGAATTTTAGGCCAATTAATCACTATTTCTGCGGTACAATTGGTGTGGTATCGCGTATTAATTGCCTTTATTTCGCTGTTTTTGTACTTCAAATTCAATAAAACCGACATAAAAATTGACAGAAAAACCTTTCTTCAAATGGTTTTTACAGGCGGTTTAGTGGGCGCACACTGGGTACTTTTCTTTGCTTCCATCAAATTATCAACCGTTCCGGTGGCCCTGGTTTGCATATCCAGCATCACTTTATTTACGGCCATTCTGGAGCCGATTATTAATAAAGTAAAAATTTCAAAGCTCGAAATTTTGGCTGGCCTATTAATTATAACCGGCATCGTGTTGATATTTAAATTTGAAACCCGATACACTAAGGGAATCATAGCCGGTCTGATTTGCGCCATTTGTGCCAGTCTTTTCTCTATCATCAATTCAAAATTTGTTAAGAAACATGAAGCTCCTACCATTGCATTTTATGAGTTGAGCGGAGCCTTTTTCTGGATATCATTATAC
>NZ_JBCECK010000264.1:0-4097 GCF_039207105.1 Mucilaginibacter sp. | reverse complement strand
TGATAATATGTCTGTAATTATCGGCGCCGAAGGTGGTAATGATTTAGCTAATAGCTATAGCTTCAGGGGTTACTTTAAACAGGTATTTGGCGAAATACCTGCAGAAGTTGACGCGATGCTTCCAAAAACTACTGAAGACTCTTTTCCGGGCATATTGGCTAACGTAATATCTGGCCGGATCACTAACCGAATGGATTTTGGTGGCCGTAACTTTACCGTTGACGCCGCCTGCGGTTCGTCACTGGCTGCTTTAGATCTGGCATGTCAGGAACTATTCCTTGAAAAATCTGATATGGTACTTGCCGGTGGGGCTGATCTGCATAATGGCATCAACGATTACCTAATGTTTTCAAGCACCCACGCCCTTTCCCGTAAAGGTAGATGCGCCACCTTTGACGGCGAAGCTGATGGTATCGCTTTAGGCGAAGGTATTGCTATGGTAGTATTAAAAAGACATGAAGATGCCTTACGCGATGGCAATCGTGTCTATGCCGTAATTAAAGGTGTTGGTGGTTCAAGCGATGGCAAAGCACTGGGCTTAACCGCTCCGCGTAAAATCGGACAGGTTAGGGCTTTAGAACGTGCTTATGCCCAGGCAGGTATCACACCATCACTTTTAGGTTTGGTAGAGGCTCATGGAACGGGAACCGTAGTTGGTGATAAAACAGAATTAAGTGCTTTAACCGATATGCTTAACCAATCGGGCGCACTTACGGGGCAAACCCATTTAGGTTCGGTAAAAACACAAATAGGTCACACTAAGTGCGCGGCAGGTCTGGCTGGGCTTATTAAAGCTTCTCTGGCTGTTTATCACGGTATAAAACCGCCTACCATAAATTTAAAAACTCCTAACGCCTATTATAATCCAGAAACCAGCCCGTTTGCATTTCATACCGAAGCTGGTTTATGGATGGATGAAAAACGTTATGCGGGTATAAGCGCATTCGGTTTTGGAGGAACCAATTTCCACGCTGTAATTGAAAATACAAACCCTGTGTCTGAACAGGATCCGTCAATAAAATCGTGGCCATCTGAGCTTTTTGTTTTCAGGGGCGACAACTATGATGAAGCAAAAAACCGATTAAATTCAGTTAAATCATTATTGGAGATCAATGGCAATATTGACCTGAAAGATATTGCCTATAGCCTTGCAACCAACAGCACAAAACCAGTACAACTCAGTATAGTTGCCGATCATGCAGATGATCTGATGATGAAGGTTGAACTCGCGCTCTCTGGTATTGAAAGTAAGGACACTTACATCGTTAAAAAACAGGAAGGGAAAGTAGCCTTTATGTTCCCTGGTCAGGGAAGCCAGCGGATCAATATGGCCCGTGACCTTTTCGTGGTATTCCCGGCTATGCGTAGTTTATTAAAACAGCATCCGGAATATGAAAAAGTATTGTTCCCTAATACAGCATTTGAGGCCAGCCTAATCAATGAACAGAAAGAGAACATCAAAGATACCCGCATGGCACAACCCCTGTTAGGAATTGTTGATCTGGCCATAGCCAATTTCTTAAAAAGTTTAGGCATCGTACCTGATATGGTTGCCGGGCATAGTTATGGCGAATTACCTGCATTATGTTTTGCTGGTGCGTTTGCCGAAGATGCCCTGGTAAAACTAAGCGCTAAACGTGCCCAATCTATTTTGAATGCGGTAGTAGATGGCGATGCAGGGGCTATGGTTGCTGTAAATTCGAGCCAGGAAGAGTTATTAAAAGTTATCGCTGATCTGAAAGACGTTTATCCGGTAAATTATAATTCACCTACACAATGTGTAATTGCAGGCTCCACTCCTGCCATACAACATTTAATGGAGTTGCTTAAAACAGCCAAGATCTCTTTCAGGAAATTAGAGGTAGCCTGTGCTTTCCACAGCCCATTGGTAGCAAAATCAAAAGAGTTATATCAAGAGGTACTTTCTGCCGTTGATTTCAATAATCTGAGTTTATCGGTATGGTCAAACACTACCGCGGCAGAGTATCCGAAAAAAGCCGCGGAGATCAAAGAACGCCTTACAGATCATTTAATAAAACCTGTGAAATTTGTCGACGAAGTTCAGCAAATGTATGCTTCGGGTGCCAGGATATTCATTGAAGTTGGCCCGGGCAAAGTTTTAACCGGACTTACTAAAGCGTGTATTGGTAAAGATGAAATACTATTATATGCTGAGGATAACAACCGTAATAAATTAACTCATTTATTATGTATGCTGGCCGATTATATGGGGACAGGCCGCACTATACTACTTGATAAACTATTTGAAGGCAGAGATGCCAAACTTATAAATATTGACGAACCGGCCTTATATAAAAAGAGCCCGGCAGTTTGGCACGTAAATGGACAGCACGCGATCCCCGCTAGTGGGAAGCTGCCTGCAAACGGAGCCTTACCTATTATTGAACCTATTAAAATGAAAAGTAACGAAGTACAAACTCAAGCTCCTGCTATCATAAATTCCGGTGCTGAGTTAATGATGCAGGAATACCTAAATAGCATGAAAATGCTGATACAAGCCCAACGGGATGTTATGATGTCATTTTTAGGGCAAAATCCAGCCTTAAATAGCTCGTTACCTTATCAGCAAATACCTCAATATCAGCCACAGGTAATACCCCAGCCTTTGCCAGCCGCTATACAACACATAGCTGCTAAGCAAGAAGTACCTGCCGCAGCGCAACAAGTTGTAGTACCTACTACTTTATTGGCTGCGCAAAAAGATGTTAAACAGGTTTTATTACAAGTGGTAAGTGATAAAACAGGTTATCCGCAAGATATGCTGGGTATGGAAATGGATCTGGAAGCAGATTTAAGTATTGATTCAATAAAACGTGTTGAGATCATTGGCACTTTACGCACCGAATTAGGAGGCTTTGACCAAAGCGGTAAAAATGAAGATACCGTTATGGAGCAATTGGCCGGGATTAAAACCTTAAGTGGGCTTGTTAAATGGATCACAGAAAACGCCGCTCCGGCAACTGCACCTGCTGCAACTACTGTACACACCTCGGTAAATGTTGAAGTTAATGTACAATCCGCTCAACCTAAATTTTCTTTAGAAGAATTAAGATTAGCCATATTAGGTGTTGTAAGCGAAAAAACGGGATATCCGCAGGAAATGCTGGGTATGGATCTGGATCTGGAAGCCGATTTAAGTATTGACTCCATTAAAAGAATGGAAATTATTGGCGATCTGAAGCTTAAAATCGGTTTTGGTAAAGCGGATGAACAAGCTGATGATATCATGGAGAAACTGGCTGCCATAAAAACACTTAACGGTTTAGCTAATTGGATATCTGAAATAGAGTCTGAAAGTGCAGGTTTAGTTACCGAAGCAAAAAAGATTATAGAAAATAGTGAAGTAAAAGGTGATGTTAATGAAACCTTATCACGTCTTCGCTTTGAGCTTACTCCAACAACATTATCAACTGCTGAAACTGATATCATCAAAGGTCAACGATTTGCCATTACAGATGATGGCGGTGTTCAGGCTATCAAGATCAAGGATATGCTGGAGCGTCATGGTGCTGTAGCGAATATAATATATCCTGGCAGTGATCTGCAGGGATATCAAGGCTTGATTATCCTGAACATGTTTGCCGCGCAAAAACGAGTTGGTATTATTGATCACTTCGCGCTGATCAAAAAGTTAGATTTTGCTGCCGTAAAATGGGTTTACTTAATATCTGATACCAAATTGCACTTGAACGAATTCAGTGATATCAGCCTTTTAAGACGCTATCAGGGTTATGCAGGCTTCTTCAAAAGCCTTGACCGGGAATATGAGCAAACTAAATGCAGGGTCATAAGTTTAAGCACTCCCATGTCTGCAGAAGAGATCACTGACATGACTTTAAAGGAGATACTTACACCCGATGCTCCTTCTGAGGTTATTTATCAGGATAACAAAAGACACATTATGGAGTTGGTGCCTTCACAGTTGATCACCGGTTTGGAAGAATCTCATATCAAACTGGATAAGGGAGCTGTAGTATTGGTATTAGGTGGTGCTCAGGGAATTACCTCCGAGTTGATGATCCATTTCGCTAAGGATTACCCATGTAACTATATCCTTGTAGGGCGCTCTGCTGATC
>NZ_JBCECK010000263.1:0-4099 GCF_039207105.1 Mucilaginibacter sp. | reverse complement strand
TTCTGTATTTTTGATGAGGTTGATGCCCCGCTTGATGATACCAATATTGATAAGTTCAATAACATTATTCGCACTTTTTCTAAAGACTCGCAGTTTATCATCGTATCACATAACAAAAGAACCATAGCCAGTACCGATGTAATTTACGGAGTGACTATGGTTGAGCAAGGAATATCGCGTGTAGTACCGGTTGACTTACGTGAACTGGCCGATTAATACACTTCTATTATTTTTTTCCTTTTATACTAATATACATACCATGAAGCCTATGGCTGTTGGTTTTCACAGACAAAGTATTCCTTTGTACCGATGTCATTGTACGACCAGTAGATAAGCTTTGAACGGTTTGCTTTCCGGTATTTTGCGGATAAGCATTTGTTTTTATATAGGTTAAGGCATCATTCAGCAAGCCTTCGTTTTGGTCACCAAAAGCCCTGGTCAAATCATCATCATCCAGTTTACCAGTATATATTCCCCCATTAGGCGTTGGGCCGCCCGGTTCCATTCCAAGGTAATATCCACCTTCGTTGGCGGAATTTTTTATTTCAAATTCAGGTGTATAAAAATACTGTCCTTTAATTATCAAATTTGATAAAAAGCCAACCGGCTTGCCATAGGTTGGTTGCCCTATCATCTGCACATCCATTTTAGGCCTCAGGTTATTAATGGTCAGTTCACTTGCCGATGCTGTATTCCCGGTCACCAGGAAGAAAACCCTGCTAACATTAAGTCCTCCTGCTTTTGCAAATTTTTCAATTTGCGCGGCATTAGTAGGTTTAAAATAACCAGGACCAAAATCGCCTAAATTTTTCTTAAGGTTAGGATAATTATCGTTTTGTAAGTTAGCTGTCCAGTAAGTAGTATTCATTACGCTGCCTGATGCGCTTGCCGGAACTATCAGGTTTGACAGGTAGGTACTTGTCCTTACATCGCCACCACCATTATAACGCAGGTCAACAATCAGGTCTGTAACGCCTTTAGCTGCGAACGCAGAAAATACTGAATCAAGCTTGGGCTGTGCCACCTCTGGCGAAGTAAAATTATTAAAAACGAAATAACCGGCTACTTTACCACCAGTCAGCGAATATGTATTTGAATATATAAGCGGGTTTAAGGTATAGTTTTGGGCATTAAGATTTACAGTAACGGTGCCTCCGCTAAGCTTTTTTACCTGTAAGGCAACCGTGCTTGTATTATTAACAGCATTATAAACAAATTTATAACCAGCGTCATTTACCGGATCATTTGAGTTGGTAATATTAATAGCTGTACTACCATTTACAGCGATGATCTGATCGCCTCGTGTTAAGCCGGCCTTTGCTGCCGGAGATCCCGCATACACCAAACTAACCCTGATATCATCAACCGTATTGTAAAAATAATTAAACCCATAATCCCCTTTACTGGCATTCAGTTCGGTGTTTGTAGTCCCATCATCAATAAAGGAATATTTGGAGCTACCTGGGTTAAAATCATCATACTCATAGGGGCGGTTACCATTAAGCGGGTTTTTTGACAGCTGGGTATAAGCATCGATTTCGGCTGTTAGTTTATCTATATCGGTACTACCATTGGTATATTGCCGTGGATTAAATGTCTTATAATCTGGCAAAAAACTATTCCAGTAATAGATCTCTTTAGCATAATAGTAAATCGAATCCTGCGATATCTGCAACTTGGTTGTAGCCGAATCCGTAGGGGAATTATTACCGGGCCCTTTATCCTTTTTGCAGGCAGCCACTCCCCCTACCGAAAAAATCAATATCAGGTAAAATAATTTTCTCATATAAGTAAATTTAACTATTAACGCTACACCATGTAACGTAAGTATATAACATACGCTTACATTATTAAGTATGCAACAACATACCTTTACAAAAATTTATCAATGTTAATATAGTCAATTCCAACCGCTTCTGCACATAATCTGTCAGTTTCTGAATTTTCAATCATTGTGATATCCCGCCGCTGCAAATTATGCTCCTGCATTAACAGATGCAGCACATCCGGTTCGGGCTTAGCAACAGTTTCATCAGCAAAATAGCATACCAGGTATTTTTCAAGGCCATTCCATTCTATCTGTTTAATTTTGTTTACCTGTTGCTCCACGTTACCATTTGTTACAATGAATATCTTCTTGCGGTCAACAACAATGTCCTGCAGCAGGGTTAACATATTTTGATACAGCAACAATTTCAGTGGTAGCTTGGCCGTTATCAGCAGGTTATCAAAATTTGTCTTGTACTTTTCGGCAATAGCAAATTTTTCGGCTACCCTGTCAAAAACAAACTGCTCTCCTTCTGATACATACGTATCAGTCATCAAATTGGTTGTTTCCTTTGCATCAACCAGCTCTGTGTATTCCAGCAGATTGGCAAACAGGTAATAAACCTGAAAATAATAATCCTTACGCGGATAAAGTACATCATCCAATTCTAAGATGAAAGCACTCTTACGCTTATCAATATCCTTATAATTCATTTCCCTTAACCAGGATTTTTATATTATACTCATTAAATAATGTTTCGGCTTTCAGCAACAATGCTGTTTCCGGCTCACGAAACAAGTAAACAGCCTCAACGCCCATATCCAGGCATAAGGTAAGCATTTCATGTGTGTAACTTACCGATTCCGGATTTGGCAATCGGATCAGCTTACCGGGCTTCAGCATAAAATCGGGCAGGTCAAGATGATCGCCCATGATAATATGATCACTGTTTAACTGGTTTTTTAACTTATAGGCCGGGGCCGAGTTGGCCGCTGTTATCAATATATTCAATTTCGGAAAGGCTTTAAACAATTAAACCATCTTTCATTAAAACAGTACGATCTGAAAGATTGGCAAGGTCCTCATTATGCGTAACAATTACAAAGGTTTGGTTAAAATCATCTCTCAACTTAATAAATAATTCATGAAGCTCCAGCGCGTTTACCGAATCAAGGTTACCCGATGGCTCATCGGCAAATATCAACGCGGGGTTATTGATTAGTGCACGCGCTACGGCAACACGCTGCTGTTCGCCGCCCGATAGCTGGTTAGGCTTGTGGTTCACCCTGTCTTTTAAACCCAAAAGTTCCAATAGTTCGGTAGCTTTTCGCTCAGCATCGGCACGGTGGGTACCCGCTATAAAGGCCGGGATACAAACATTTTCAATAGCGCTAAACTCGGCCAGTAAGTGATGAAACTGAAATATGAAACCAATTTTACGGTTGCGAAAATCGCTCAGGCTTTTGTTGTTCAGCTTGCTCAACTCAATATCATTAATGAACAAACGGCCGGAGTCGGGCCTGTCTAAAGTACCTAAAATACTGAGTAAGGAACTTTTACCCGCGCCGGATGCGCCTACGATGGTTACAATTTCGCCCCGCTGTACTTCCAGATCAACACCTTTTAATATCTGCAGCTGTCCGTATGATTTGTGAATGGAATTGGCTTTTAGCATATTACAAAGTTAGTTTTTTTAGTATCAAGTAGCCAGTATGAAGTATCAAGACTGCTATAATTAATTAGTATCAGATAGTCAGTATCAGGTATCAAGACACCCTCCATTAATTGGAAAAGATGGCTATTAAAAATCTTGATACATGATACTAATTACTTGATACTGCCTCTTGATACTTGATAACAAAATTGTAGCTTTACCGCAAATTCTTCAAAAAACATGAATATTCACGAATATCAGGGCAAAGCCATCTTAAAGAGCTTTGGCGTTAGAGTTCAGGAAGGCATTGTTGCCGATACTGTTGAGCAAGCTGTAGAGGCTGCCCAAAAATTGAAAGAAGACCTGGGATCAAGCTGGGTAGTAATAAAGGCACAGATTCATGCCGGCGGCCGTGGTAAAGGCGGTGGTGTAAAACTGGCTAAAAATATTGATCAGGTAAAAGAGCACACCGGTAACATCATCGGTATGCAACTGGTTACTCCACAAACCGGCCCCGAAGGTAAAAAAGTAAAAAAGGTATTAGTTGCACAGGATGTTTACTACCCTGGCGAAAGCGAAACCAAAGAGTTTTATATGAGTGTGTTGCTTGACCGTGCAAAAGGCCGTAACATTATCATGTACAGCACCGAAGGTGGTATGGACATTGAAGAAGTTGC
>NZ_JBCECK010000262.1:0-4101 GCF_039207105.1 Mucilaginibacter sp. | reverse complement strand
CGTCATGCATCGCCTGCAATTACAGGGCGTATAAGATTTCTCTTCGCTCCTCACGCTCTTATCTCACCGCTCCACTTAGCGGATTTATACTTTGCTGAATAATACTATCCAGCACGGCAATCCTTTTTTCTATGTTATAATTAGCCAATATATGCTCGCGCCCGGCTTTACCCAGTTGCGCCGCCAATTGGACCGAACCTGCCAGTTTTAACATATGCCGGCCCATCCCCTCAACATCATACTCATCGGTAAGCAGTCCGGTAACACCATCAACCACGGCTTGTTTGATACCCGCGTGGCGGGTTGATACCACCGGCAGTGCCGAAGCCGAAGCCTCCAGTATGGTATTGGGCGTGCCTTCCATGTCACCATCATCGGCAGTAACTGAGTGCTGTACAAAGCACCGCATTTTTTTCATCAGTTCAAGTATCTGCGGGGTTGATTGCCTGCCCGTAAAAGTTACTTTATCCGAAATGCCTAATTCTACGGCCTTTTGTTTTGTAGCATCCAACAGGGGTCCCTCGCCTGCCATCCATAAATGCGCATCGGCAAACGTGCGCGTTACGGTTTCAAAGGCCTGCAGGGTTATCAGCGGCGCTTTTTTACCCACAAAGCGCCCCACCGCCAAAAAGTTTGGGGCCGATTGTGCTACGTCAACCGCATTAAACAGGTTCACGTTTACGCCATATGGGTTCAGGAACAGCTTATTTGCTGGAGCACCCAAATCCAGCAGGGTTTGGTACATATCTTCAGATACCACCACAATGGCACTTGCATAAGCAAAGGCCTGTTGGTATGCTGTTTTATATTCGGTAACCGTAGGGCGATGGTGCGCGTCGGCACCATGAAAATGAATCACGAGGGGTACACAAGCCATTTTACAGGCAGTAGCCACCCTTGCGCCTACCATGCCATACTCGGCCAGTACCACATCAATTTTTTGACGGGTAAGATATTTGGCCAGAGCATTATTAAGTTCGGATATATTGTCTTTTTTAAAGACGCGTTTTTTAATGAGATACAGCAACACAGAAAGCGGCGATCGGATCAGGAACTTACCCGTATCATCATAAACCGGAAACGCGCCGCCGTACAGCACCATTTTATGACCTGTAAGCCTATCAATATGCGCTTGTACAAAAGTTTCGGAATAGGAGTTTTTATTGGGCTTTATGATACATAAATTATACTCCATACCCATTACTTCAGTTTTTTACGAACATAGTAACCCCTGAAAATACTTTCGACCTTTGATTTAAGCTTGCTGAACATACGCTGCCCTTTTTGCGTGGCGTTAACAGGTTTAGGGTGAAAGAAGGCAGCCTCAAAATCGTCATTTTTTTCCAGAACGATGTGGGCATAGTCGCCCACGTTCCAAACGTTTTTACGCTGGTACAGGATCACTTCGGTGCCGGTATCGGCCGCCAGTTTGCCTATCACCTCAAAGGAGATATGCTCATCAACAGGCTGCATAGTTTCGGGCTTATTCACTAACGACCATTTCAGGTTATGCGGCGTAGGCACCGTTAAAATGATCTTGCCTTTGTTACGTAATATCTTGGCCAGCGCGGCATGCACGTCGGGCCTGTCGTTCACGGCTATGTGCTCGTAAACATCCATAAAAACAATCAGGTCAAACTGCTCATCAAAAGTATCGGGCAATAATATGGTTTCCCTGAAGTTGAGCTTATCATCGGCAAAAAGCTTTTGAGCTATCTGGATAGAGAGCGTGCTGATGTCGATACCGGTAATTACAGCATTGGGCCAGCGTTTGTGCATACGCGAGCATACGTTGCCCATGCCGCAGCCAACTTCTAAAATACGCAGGGGTTGTGCAGGAGCAAAGCGTTTAATGGTTTTCCAGGCATATTCAATACGTGGATTGATCTTGACATAATCGTTCAGTTTATTTTTAACGTGCTCATCATAATAAGACACAACGGTTTCGCGATTCAGATTTTGGACCATTACAACTACAGAGAAATATATTTAAAGCTATGCCAGCGCTACAAAGTTAATAAATAATATTAAAGCGGTTTTTGAGCTACAATTACGTATATGGCGCCATCCCTGTCGCGCTGGGGCTGAGAGCTTACCTTGTCAAACAAAATAATAAGCGTTTGCATAATCAGGGCAAATATGGGTTTCAGAAAGCCGGGCAGTTTTAAGTATATACCATCCTGAAACAGCTGAATACCGCTTGCAGGCAAACCCATGATACCAAAGAAAGAAGTGATCTGGAAACCTTCCATCTCAATAGTGCGGCGCAGACCGGCACTCGTCCATCGCCAGTAATCATTAGGTGTAGGGTGATAAAACCAGTAACCGTGGGTACTGATGAGCATGGAGCCGCCGGGTTTTAAAATACGGTAGGCTTCCTGCAAATAACCGGCAGGGCTATCTACGTGTTCCAGCACCTGGTTTGATAGTACCAGGTCGGCATAATTATCGGGCAGGGTGGTTTTGCTGTCAAAATCAATATGATGCTCGGCCAGTGGGTTCAGGTCAAGGTCAATACCCAGGTATTTACCAACCATAGGTTCAAGCACTTCGCGGTAAGGCATATCGCCGCAGCCAAAATCGGCCAGGAGCAATTGTTTGTTAGCCTGGGTAAGCTCCTTTATTTTTTCAATGGTCCTGTTTTTTAATTTATACAGGGATACATAACGCGGGTTAAATAGGGTTGGCTTAAGCCTGTTGCCTTTCATGGGGGCCAAATCTAAGTTTTTTATGCAAACATCCTTAAAAGAAGTTATTTCAATTCGTAAAATAACCGCTTTTAAGGATGATGATTTGGCAACTTAGTGCGTCAGGTTGTACAACTTTTTAATGTCTGCTGCTGATAGCGCTCTGTTATATATGCGTATATCATCCAACAAGCCCTTAACAAAATATCCATCAGTTGGCACTTCCGGGTTATCGCGGCCTATGTAAAGGTCAGAGTTGATGATGCCTTTAGGTGATGGTTGTCCGTAAGTTATGTTATCAAACACGCCATCTACATATATACTAATGCTTTGATTTTGTACCGAATATACAGTGGTAACCATGTGCCATTGATTTAAGCCAACGGTTAATACTCCCCTGGAAAAAGCACTGCCTCCGCCCGGGCCGTAAGTTACAATGCCAATAGGGTATATTTGAAAACCTGTAATACCCCATGCCCAGCCATTATCGGCCCCTGAAAGGTGTTTTGATAACAAGTTGACACCAAATGTAGAGCCATAGTTATCCAATTTAGTCCAGGTATTTAGTGTAAAGTCGGTATTATTCAACCTAAGAGCCATATTATCCTTTACCCTGATGTAACTGCCAGATCCATTAAAATAATAAGCCGAATTTGCTTTACCAAACCTATCGGCACCTGACGTCAAATTATAAGCCAAACCGTTATTTTTATTACCCGATATGTCGGCAGTACTATTATTAAATGGATAGTAAGCCAACAACCCTAAATCTAATTTACTTTTAACAGCTATGATACCACTTAAAAAGAATGTTTTAGCCTTATTTGTTAAGGTTACCGTAGATATGCCCTCATTTTTCGCAGTTACCTTGCCTATACCTGAAACGGTAAGTACGGTTGTATCTGAGGCTGTCCAGACCAGTAAACTCGGATCATAATTTGACGGAGTTGTGGTGTAATGAAGTTGTACCACATCATCATCATACATCCGCAGGGTATCAGTAAATAAAATGCCTTTAAGCGGATCAGCGGGAGGAGTATCAGTTTTTTTGCAGGCAGTAAAAAGGGCGATAACCGCGCATAGCAGAAGTAGACTTTTTTTCATGTAATAAGGTTTGGTATTAATATAAGTGATTGTCAGCCAATAATAATAAAAAAAGGCCTTATATACAGGCCTTTTTTTATTATTTAATATTCAGCTAACCATTATTGGTTAACGAATCTTTTAGCGTTGATCTTTCTTTCGTTTTCGTTCAGGAATATTTTACGCAAACG
The DNA here is from genome assembly GCF_039207105.1 of Mucilaginibacter sp. GTDB lineage: Bacteria > Bacteroidota > Bacteroidia > Sphingobacteriales > Sphingobacteriaceae > Mucilaginibacter. The sequence continues at coordinate 140 of NZ_JBCECK010000262.1, read as the reverse complement.
GATGCTTTGAGGGGTTACCTCAATGTATTCATCAGCCTGGATATACTCCATTGATTCTTCTAACGAGAATTTGATAGCAGGTGCTATACGTACGTTGGTATCGCTACCAGATGCACGCATGTTGGTTAACTGCTTGCCTT
>NZ_JBCECK010000261.1:0-4140 GCF_039207105.1 Mucilaginibacter sp. | reverse complement strand
TATCAATACCACAATAATAACCGTTAACGTAAGCAAAACAGGCACATACTGGCTGCCTAATAAGCTAAAACAAATTATCACCGGCAAAAATATAAACGCTATATTAAAATATGTAAGATGTAATATGTTTAAGTATTCGCTTACCAAACGGTTAATATCAAAAATAAAACCAAGCAGTTTTAATATCAGGAATTTGAGGCCAAACAAAGCCATAATGATCACAGTAAGCGATACAAAAAGGCGGCTACCGGCCACAATGTAATAAATACCATTATAGGCTGCCAGTTGGTATAAAAAAACACCCAGCGTTAGGCAAAACAATAAAAACAACCCCAGAAAAGCCCAGGGGCTCACCAGATTTTCTTCTTTACCTGTTTGCGATAATACACGCTTGCTGTAAAACGATTGCAGCACGAAGGTTACATCTTTATTCAGGGCGATATTCAGTATGGCAGTATACAACAATAACCCGATGATGATACCGATGATCCAGGGATCGCGTAGAGGACGGTTATGCCCGTCACGAACTTTATCCTTTGATTTTAAAGGGATATCTAAAAAACCGTATCCTTTGTATAAACTGTGCTTGAGCAAACTATCTGCAAACTCGCTGTTAGTTGCCGAATCGGGGGCATGTATATACCGAAAGGCTATGGAATCGGCCACAAAAATACGGCGTGCCTGCATAGCTTCGGCTACCGAATCAAGCAGCGATCTTTGCCGCTTATATACAGTTTTTGTTTGCTGGGTTAGCGTTTCAGGGCTGCCCGCTACTGAATCCTGCTGTGCTAGCGCAGCAGAACCAAACAACATAAAAAGCAGAAAACACCAGGCAGCTAAACGCATTTTTAAAGCAAGGTATAAACCCGTTAATTTTGCTGCAAAAATAGGGTAATAATTGATTGTTTCACAGATACAACATAATTTATAATCATCATTTAACCTGATATAAACGTGTTTTTTAAATTGTGAAACAAACTAATCTATGTCATGACAACGGCATTAGCTCCCTATTGCAGTTGTCATAAAAAAAGTCCCTTAAAATGCGATTTTAAGGGACTTTTTTATGACGTTGATTGCTTTTATTATTTGGCGTAGCTTATTTTGTAAATAGTGCCTTTACTGTCATCACTCACGTAAAGTGAACCATCGGCGCCTTGTGCCAAGCCGCATGGGCGGTGTTCGGCACGGCCAGAAGCCGTTTGCTCTTTGGTGCCCGCAAAGCCATCGGCAAATACTTCCCACTTACCATCAGGCTTGCCATCTTTAAAAGGCTGAAAAACTACAAAGTACCCAGCCTGAGGCTCAGGCGCGCGGTTCCATGATCCGTGAAATGCTATGAAAGCTCCGTTTTTATACTTCGCAGGAAACTGATTGCCGGTATAGAATAGCAAACCATCAGGTGCCAGGTGACCAGGATAAGCCGCCACCGGATCGGCATATTTAGCATCGGCTTCTTTTACACCATCGCCACCGTATTCAGGGCCCTGCATTTTTTTATGCTTTACATCATCATAATACAAATACGGCCAGCCTGCATTATCGCCCTCTTTAAGGGCATACATACATTCGGCAGGTAAAAGCGCCGATTGCTGAACAGTATATAGCTTAGGAAAAAGACTGTTCAAGGCATCGCGACCATGCTGCATTACAAAAAGTTGATTATCCTGCTGGTTCCAATCTAAACCTACCACATTGCGCAAACCGGTTGCGTAACGTATGCCATCACTTTGTTTCTGGTTTAACTTATCGGCTTTAAACCTCCAGATGCCACCGGCCGAATCCAATATCGGGCAGCCTTTTCCTTTCGGGTCAAATTCACTGCAGATGTTGGAGTAAGCACCTATGTTCACATACAGGTATCCATTGTCATCCAACGCTATGGCCTTTGGCCTATGTGCCCTTTTGGTGGTCAAGTTACTTACTACTGTTTCCGGGTGTTCAGGATCAATAACTTCGTTGTTGCTGTTCAATTTAAAACGATATACATCCTTATCTGATGATGCATATAGGTAGCCTTTGCTAATACGTATACCTGTACCGCCAAATTCGCCAAAGGTGGTTTTAACAGTTGCATTATCACCATTATCATGTAAAACAATAATACCCTTACCTTTTTTAAGATCACCCAGGTGCACGTAAATATCACCCTGAGGAGTAGCTACCAAATGCCTGGCGCTGCCTAAATTATCGGCAATAGCAGCAGCCTTAAATCCTTGAGGGAGGGTAAGCCCGGCATTTCCGGCCTCGTTATTTTTCAATACTTTGAAGGATAACAAACCGCCCACAGCAATAGCAGCCAGGCAACTTGCAAAAATTGTCTTCTTGTTCATAGCAGATTAAATTGGTTATATCAGGCATAAAGATAAGCTATAGGCTGTAAAAAGTACACCAAGCGAATAAATAAGTTACGTGGGTACCCAAACAATTAACAGATTTATTACCTAAACACCACGCAATTAAGCCATGATTCATTTACTTTTATGGCTCAGAATTAAGCCATCAATAAAATCAAATAATCTACAATTATGAAACTGTACCATTCGCTAAGGTTTATTTGCACCTGCGTTTTAATCACTTTGGTCACCTGCTTAAACTCTTGGGCCAATGCCCCTGCAAGAAATTATTATCAGCTAAAAATTTATCATTACAAAACCCAGGCTCAGGAAACCCTGATTGATCAATACCTGCAACAAGCTTACGTACCTGCCCTACATCGCGCCGGCATTAAAAACGTAGGTGTATTTAAACCAGTGACCCAACAGGATACTGACAGAAGAATTTATGTATTTACCCCCTTTACCTCCCTTGATAAATTGGCCGGCATAGAAAACCTGCTACAAGCCGATCCCAAGTATCAGGCCGATGGCAAGGATTACATTGACGCTAATTTTAAAAGCGCTCCCTATGCCCGTATTGAATCTATCATATTGCAGGCTTTTCCGGGTATGCCGTCAACCGCTGTACCTGACCTTAGCGCACCTAAAGCTGAGCGGGTTTACGAGCTGCGCAGTTACGAAAGTGCTACCGAAAAATACAATGTAAATAAGGTAAAAATGTTTAACGTAGGCGATGAGATAGGCTTATTTAAACGCCTGGGCTTTAACGCTGTTTTTTATTCTGAAGTGATAGCCGGCCCGCGCATGCCCAACCTCATGTACATGACCACCTTTAATAACAAAGCCGATCGCGACAAACATTGGGAGGCGTTTAACAACGATGCGCAATGGAAATCACTTATCGCGAAGGAAGAGTTTAAAAACAATGTTTCGCATGCGGATATTATTTTCCTGCACCCGGCAGAATATTCTGATTTTTAAGGAATATCAGTTGCCCGTATCTTTACTATCTGGCGGTGATATTGCTGCCGGATAGTAATTCTCCCAATCTCCGCCAATAATCAATCTTCGGGTAGTTCAGCCAGTTGAAATTACAGAGCGTACAAGCTACATCAACAACACTTTACAGGCATCCATTACACGCCCGTTATCTAACAAATGTTTGGCTTTTAAATGCAGGCGTGTGGTGCGGGTGTGGCCGTCTATGGTAGCATCAAGCAGTTCTTTCATTTCATCGGTTTTACTAAAGGCTTCTATCTCTTCATCAGATGGTAGCGTTTTAACAAGCCCCAATAACCCCAAATTATTCCCGGTTAATACATTGGAGTTTTTAACCTCTTGAGGAAAAGCATCTACGCCGATACCTATTCCGGCATAATCTGTTGGTTTGGCGATTTTGAATAAATTATCGCTGGTTACCCTACAATACCAATCACCGCCTAAACGAGCCACCAGATCTATTTTATGAGGATCTATTTTACCATTAGTATCCAAAATATCTTCATTGATATGCATCCGTTTTACCTCTGCAATAACCAAATTACCTGCTCCTCCGTTTTTCCCCAACGATATCACATCATTCACTACACATTCCAATTGAACTGTCGACTCTGCTACCCTGGGCGGCCTCACCGTCTCCGAAACCAATTCAGTAAATCCCGCTTTCGAAAACTCACATACTCCTCTTGGATAATCTATACTGGTTAAATAACACTGTTGAACCATATCATAGTTCACTATATTAATTACACATTCAGGTATTTCCAAAACATTTTCGAGCGTATGTTTAGCAGTGTTATCC
>NZ_JBCECK010000260.1:0-4225 GCF_039207105.1 Mucilaginibacter sp. | reverse complement strand
ATTCATGATGGTTTTACCGATCCGGAACTGCGTTACCGCCAGCGTTATGTAGATTTAACCGTTAACCCAGCCTACAAGCAAATTTTCATCAATCGCTCTAAGGTCATAAATAGCATGCGTGCTTATTTTGACGCGCAGGGTTGGATGGAGGTGGAAACTCCTATATTACAACCTGTACATGGTGGTGCGGCGGCTCGTCCGTTTGCTACACACCATAATACATTGGATATGCCCCTGTTTTTACGCATCGCCAATGAGCTGTACCTGAAACGTCTTATCGTAGCAGGCTTTGACGGCGTGTACGAGTTTGGTAAGATGTTTCGTAATGAGGGCATGGACCGTACGCATAACCCTGAATTTACCAGCATGGAAATATATGTAGCCTACAAAGACTACGTATGGATGATGGCTATGGTAGAGGAATGCCTGGAAACTGTTGCACGCGCCGTGCATGGCATCCCGGTTGTGCAGGTAGGTAATAATGAGATAAACTTTGCAGGCCCGTATGAAAAACTGTCCATGTATGATTCTATCCTGAAATATACCGGCATTGATGTATCGGCTATGGATGAGGCTGGCTTACGCAAAACCTGTAAGGAACTGAACATTGAGGTTAACCATACTATGGGTAAAGGCAAGCTGATTGATGAAATATTCAGTGCCAAGGTTGAACATAACCTGATACAGCCAACTTATATTACCGACTATCCTATCGAGATGACCCCGCTGGCCAAAAAACACCGCACCAAAGACGGCTTGGTGGAGCGTTTTGAGCTATTTGTAAACGGCAAGGAGATAGCTAACGCTTACTCTGAGTTAAATGATCCTATAGATCAGCGTGAGCGTTTAGAAGAGCAGTTGATACTTGCCGGTCGTGGTGATGATGAAGCGATGGCTATGGATGATGACTTTTTACGTGCCCTGGAATATGGCATGCCGCCAACATCAGGCCTGGGTATAGGTATTGACCGTTTGGTAATGTTGATGACCAATCAAAGTACCATTCAGGAAGTACTATTCTTCCCGCAGATGCGCCCGGAAAAAAAAGCTAAAGTTGCCAGTGCCGATGATTTTATAAATGCCGGTGTACCTGCCGAGTGGGTACCTGTGTTAAATAAAATGGGCTTCAACACCGTAGAAGAATTAAAAGCAGGCAACCCTAACAAGGTATTCAATGACTTGGGCGGTATGCGTAAAAAGCTAAAATTGGATATTACCATGCCTGCTAAAGAAGCGGTTATGGCCTGGTTTGAATAATTAATACAGACTCCGATATTTTTTGTAGAGACGCATTACATGCGTCTCTTTTTATTTAAACAGCTTTTGCACTTCATCAAGAGTATATACCTTGTAAGGATCAACACCAAACTTTTTGGCGTTTTCTTCTACGGTAGTAGTAAAGCCCGCCTTTTTACGGCGTTCATTAACATGTTTAGCATCTTTTATGGGCCACACAAACAAAATCCTTTGTTTTTTACCAGTTGCTAAATCAGTTATAACTTTCCATGATATTTGGGTACCATAAATTTGCTCCTCTTTCTTATCATCCATCAACATCCTATCCTCCATAGTAGCTACTCTAATATAGGGCAACTCCTTATTTTCGCCTGCTTTTTTAATGAGGGGGAAGTATTCCGGTATTTTTGGGGGAGAATGTTGAATCACAAAAAACGCAGCTTCATTAGTTGGTGTTCCCACCAATGATTTTCCGGGATAACCATACTGTTTGAATATTTTTTCAACTATAATTAAGTTTAAGGAGTCATGATAACTCACTACGCCCCACCAATATTTTTTAAGTTTCTCCTGTTCTGTTTTTGAAAGCCCTAATGCCTTAACTATGGAATCCTTTTGAGCGACTGTAACCGCATTATCACCATATTGCCGAAGGCCCTGATCAATGTTATAAACAGAATCTAATGTTCTTTTTAAAGTCTGATTAACCTTAGTTTGAGCCGAGGAAGTTTGACATGTCTGAATAAACAGCACTACTATTATTAATTTCAAAAAACAATTCATAGTTTGATAGATGGCTTATGTAATTTGAATGTACAATGTTTATTCAAACCATCATCACATTTTTTTGAAGTGTAGCCAAATAATTACTATCATTGCCCAACAATTCCAGGCAGTCCCATAAAAGCCTCAAAAAAATCTGACACCTCCTCTGTATCAGCAATTTAATAACAATTAATTAATGAAATCTTAAAATAAAGCGTACTTTAGGTTTATCTATGTTGATTATACTTGTAATAAACAACTATCATTAAAGTTATGACTAATTCAATTCTGGAGATTACCGAGAACGAATACCTGATAAAGCTAAACAGGAGTAACTTCAATTTATCATTTATCAGAAGTTTACTGAAGATGGTTGAAGTAGCAAACCCGAGCGAGGAAAGCGATCATTCATATAGCGACCGTATAGTATCACCTTATCAAAACCACTCTGCTACTGCAGATTACTTTAGCGCTATTGACGAAAAATAAAAAGGGACGCATTTCGCGTCCCTTTTTATTTTTTTATACTTTTTCTGCTTTACCTAAAGCCATCTCTGCATTATTAAAACTGGCGATATCCGCCTCTTACTACCTGTTGCTTATCCATCTGAGCAAGTTGTCCTTTCATCATCTTGATCTGCTCGGCCAGTAATTTATTTTTATCATCTTTTGCCGCTTCTGATAAGTACATCTGAGCCTCACGCTTATTGCGTTTTGCCATAGAGATACCCGCCAGGCTCAATTTGGCCAAAGCCGTATTGTGCGACATTTTCATACCCAGGGTAAGCGCCTTTTTAAAATATTTTTCAGATTTCATAGGAGCCTTACGCGACTCGATCAACCCGATCAATAAGTTATAATAGCCATGCTGGTTTTTGTGTAATTGTTTTTCATAGTCGGTAATTTTCATTAACCATTGTTCTGCCTTTTCTGAATTTTCTTTACGCAGAAAATACTGCGCTATGATCATATTTTCATTAAAGAAAAAGCTCAGCAGTGTTACACCGCCAAAAAACAACACTAAAATACCCCAGCCCCAAAAGCCGAAAGCACAAAGCGCAACCGCCGCACCGAATAACACACAGGCTATAATTAGCCGAACAATATTTGACATAATTTGTGATACTATATATTGAATGCAAATATCCGTTAATTTGTACGCTTAATCAACATTATATCAATATTTATGGCAAATGCATTAGACCCCTCCTGGCTGGAGGTTTTGAAAGACGAATTTGGTAAAGATTACATGATAAACCTGAAAGCTTTTCTGCAACAAGAGAAAGCGGCAGGCCAAATCGTATACCCTAAAAACGGCGATATTTTTAATGCATTTAACACTACTCATTTTGACAATGTAAAAGTGGTCATATTAGGCCAGGATCCTTACCACGGTGCGCACCAGGCGCACGGCTTATCATTTTCAGTACAAAAAGGAATTGCTATTCCCCGCTCGCTGATCAATATTTATAAAGAACTCAAAACAGATATCCCGGGCTTCCAGATACCTACCCACGGCAACCTGGAAGAGTGGGCTCAACAAGGCGTGTTATTATTGAATGCTACTTTAACAGTAAGGGCAGGTAATGCGGGCTCGCATCAAAAAAGAGGCTGGGAAGAATTTACCGATCAGGTGATCAAAACCATATCCGACAAAAAAGAAGGCATTGTATTTATTCTCTGGGGAGCCTTTGCACAATCAAAAGCTGCGTTAATAAACGAACAGAAACACTTCATCATTAAATCTGCGCACCCCTCTCCCTTTTCGGCTGAGCGAGGCTTTTTCGGCAGCAAACCATTTTCAAAAACAAATGCTATTTTAGAAAAAGAAGGTAAAAAACCTATAGACTGGCAGATACATTAAGAATTAGAGCCAAGAAATAAGAATCAAGAGATAAGAAAAATTATTCCAAAAACAATAAGAGTCAAGAAACATTGATTTTTCATCTTGTTTCCTGACTCTTATCTCTTGGTTCTTGATTCTTATTTCTTGCCTCTCTCCCACTAATATTCCAACGGAACTATCGGCTCTTTTTTACTTGTAGACATGATCATCATGGTCTGGAAAGTTTTTACAACCGTGATACGGCTTATTTTTTCCATGATCAGTTGTTCGTATGATTTAATGTCGCGCACGTACACTTTCAGCAGGAAATCGCATTGACCGGTAACGTGGTGACATTCGGTCACCTCTTTGATGTTTTGTATCTCGTTGATGAATATT
>NZ_JBCECK010000259.1:0-4314 GCF_039207105.1 Mucilaginibacter sp. | reverse complement strand
AAATTACTATTAGAACATATAAACGTACCCGGCATCAATACATTTGATGTTTACCGGTCAAAGGGTGGTTACGCGGCTGTTGAAAAGGCGCTGAAAACCATGTCGCCTGATGATGTGGTAGAGGAAGTGAAAAAGTCAGGTTTACGTGGTCGTGGCGGCGCGGGTTTCCCAACCGGTATGAAGTGGAGTTTTTTGGCTAAGCCAGAGGGTGTGCCACGTTACCTGGTTTGTAATGCCGATGAATCAGAGCCTGGTACTTTTAAAGACCGTTACCTCATGACCTATATCCCTCACCTGTTGGTGGAGGGTATGATCGTATCGAGCTTTGCCCTGGGTGCCAATACCTCATACATCTATGTACGCGGCGAAATGATGCCGCAGATCAGGATACTGGAAAAAGCAATTGCCGAAGCTAAGGCCAAAGGCTTTTTAGGTAAAAATATATTAGGCTCGGGCTACGATCTGGAACTTTATGTACAACCAGGTGGTGGCGCATACATTTGCGGCGAAGAAACCGCTTTGTTAGAATCATTAGAGGGTAAACGTGGTAACCCACGCATTAAACCGCCATTCCCCGCTATCGCCGGTTTGTATGGCCGCCCAACGGTGGTAAACAACGTAGAGTCGATTGCGGCAGTAGTGCCTATCGTAAACGAAGGCGGCGACGAATATGCCAAATTGGGTATTGGTCGTAGTACAGGCACCAAGCTGATATCGGCAGGTGGTAACCTGAAAAAGCCAGGTGTTTACGAAATTGATCTGGGCTTACCGGTTGAAGAATTTATATACTCTGATGAATATTGCGGTGGTATAGCCAATGGCAAACGCCTGAAAGCTGTAGTAGCAGGAGGTTCATCGGTACCAATTTTACCGGCTAACCTGATCCTGAAAACCATTAACAACGAAGCACGCTTAATGAGCTACGAATCATTAGCTGACGGTGGTTTTGTGAGTGGTACCATGTTAGGTTCAGGCGGTTTTATAGCTTATGACGAAGATGCCTGTATTGTTCGTAATACCTGGAACTTTGCCCGTTTTTACCATCATGAGAGCTGCGGACAGTGTTCGCCTTGCCGTGAAGGTACCGGATGGATGGAAAAAGTATTGCACCGCTTAGAGCATGGCCACGGTAAAATGAGCGACATGGACCTGTTGGTTGATGTATCTAAAAAAATTGAAGGCAACACGATTTGTCCGCTGGGTGACGCGGCAGCATGGCCGGTGGCCAGCGCTATCCGCCATTTCAGGGATGAGTTTGAATGGCACGTAACAAACGCCAGCGAAGCCACAACAAGGAATTACGGATTAGCACATTACGCTGATCCATTGCCTAAGCCCGAGCCGGTGGCCGGATAAGTCAAAATTAAAAAGTCAAAATTCAAAATAGAAAGCGTTGAGCGAAAAGCCTTTTGACATCAAGCACAGATGTTATCAATTTTCAAAAGAGGTTATTCAATTTATATCAACAGCAAACTACGATAGAATTTACTTTTCAATATTTGACCAGCTGCTTAGAAGCGCGACTTCGATAGGAGCAAATGTGGTAGAAGGCAAGTCCGGAAGCTCAATAAAAGATTTTAAGAATTTCTATACGATAGCCTTAAAATCTTCAAACGAAACTAAATATTGGCTCTGTTTAATACGAGACACTATTAATGTGGAAAAGGATAAAATAAAAGATTTGATTAATGAAGCTGATGAGCTCTCAAAGATCATTGCCTCAATAATTATTAATCTTCAAAAGTAGTTTTGACTTTTGAATTTTTAATTTTGACTTAAAGATGAAAGTAACCATAGACGGAATACCCGTTGAAGTAGAACCAGGAACAACCATACTAAACGCCGCAAGGATGATAGGTGGTGATATCGTTCCGCCTGCTATGTGCTATTACTCCAAGCTGGAAGGCAGTGGCGGTAAATGCCGTACCTGTTTGGTTAAGGTGAGCAAGGGCTCTGAGAAAGACCCTCGCCCTATGCCTAAACTGGTAGCTTCATGCCGCACCACGGTAATGGATGGCATGGAAGTGCAAAATATTACCTCGCCCGAAGTTGTTGAGGCCCGTAAAGGTGTGGTTGAAATGTTATTGCTTAACCACCCGCTGGATTGCCCTGTATGTGACCAGGCTGGCGAATGCCACCTGCAAGATCTTGGCTTTGAGCATGGCGCCGCTAAAACCCGCTACGAGTTTGACCGCCGCACATTTGAAAAAATTGACATTGGCGATAAGATACAGCTGCACATGACACGCTGCATCCTGTGCTACCGCTGCGTGTTCACTGCCGATCAGATCACCAACACCCGTTTACATGGTATCCTGAACAGGGGCGATCATTCTGAAATATCAACCTACATCAGCAAAGCAGTTGATAACGATTTTTCAGGAAATATCATTGACGTTTGCCCGGTAGGTGCTTTAACCGATAAAACTTTCCGCTTTAAAAACCGTGTATGGTTTACCAAACCGGTAGATGCGCATCGCGATTGCGATAAGTGCTCTGGTAAAGTTACTTTATGGTACAAAGGCGAAGACGTGATCAGGGTAACAGGCCGCAAGGACGTTTATGGTGAGGTTGAAGAATTTATCTGCAATACCTGCCGCTTTGATCAAAAGAAAACAGCTGACTGGGTTATTGAAGGCCCGCGCAAAATATCGCATAAATCAGTTATCAGCGCTAATCATTACGAGTTTACACCGCTGCCGGTGGTTAAAACCAATCCTGTACTGATGGAAGCTAATAAAGAACAATTTGAAAGGGATACACGCTTATAATGGAAACTACCGACTTAATATTTAGGATCGTACTGATCGTGATCATTTTCGCTATCAGCCTTGTTGTGGCCATGTATTCTACCTATGCCGAGCGTAAAGTAGCCGCGTTTTTCCAGGACAGGATTGGCCCTAACCGTGCCGGCCCCTGGGGAATTTTGCAACCCCTTGCCGATGGTGGTAAAATGTTCCTGAAAGAAGAAATTATTCCTACCAATGCTACAGGTTTCCTGTTTATTGTAGGCCCTTCACTGGCTATATTAACGGCCTGTATAGGTTCGGCGGTTATACCGTGGGGGCAGGCTATCGTAATCGGAACCCATAAATTTGATTTACAGGTTACTGATATTAACGTAGGTATCCTGTACATTTTTGGCGTTGTATCATTAGGTGTGTATGGCGTTATGATAGGTGGCTGGGCATCTAATAACAAATACTCGTTATTAGGCGCTATCCGCGCGGCATCGCAAAATATCAGCTATGAAATTTCAATGGGTTTATCTATTATAGCCTTATTGATGCTTACCGGTACCTTAAGCCTTAAAGAAATTGCAGAGCAGCAACATAGCTTTGCCTGGAACGTTTGGCGCCAGCCACTGGGCTTTATACTATTCCTGGTATGTGCCTTTGCAGAAACCAACCGTACGCCGTTTGACTTGCCTGAGTGCGAAACTGAGCTTGTAGGTGGTTACCATACCGAATATTCATCAATGAAACTGGGTTTCTACCTGTTTGCAGAGTATATCAACATGTTCATATCATCGGCTGTAATGGCTACCCTGTACTGGGGTGGTTACAATTACCCGGGTATGGATTGGGTTGCCGTGCATGTGGGCCCAACTATCGCGCCTATTATTGGTGTAGTGGTGCTATTTGGTAAAATATTCTTCTTCATCTTCTTTTTCATGTGGGTACGCTGGACAATACCGCGTTTCCGCTATGATCAGTTGATGGATCTGGGCTGGAAGGTATTGATCCCGCTGGCTATTGCTAACATTATACTAACCGGTTTAATAACTACTTTTTTAAAATAAGCTATAACTAATGGAATCATTAAGTAATAAGCGCAAGGTATTAGAGGTAAAGCCACTCAACTTTATGGAGCGTGCTTACCTGCCGGCTATCGTAAGTGGTTTGAGTATCACTATGAAGCACTTTTTCAAGAAACCGGTTACGATCAGTTATCCTGAAGAAAAACGTGAGTTTTCCGAAAACTTTAGGGGTATGCACTCCCTTAAGCGCGATGAGAACGGTAAAGAACGCTGCACCGCCTGCGGTTTATGCGCGCTTTCATGCCCTGCAGAAGCTATCACCATGACAGCTGCTGAGCGCCAGCCGGGCGAGGAGCATTTATACCGTGAAGAAAAATATGCCGCCGTTTATGAAATAAACATGCTGCGCTGCATTTTTTGCGGATTGTGCGAAGAAGCTTGCCCTAAAGAGGCCATTTACCTTGACGGGGATATTGTACCTACCGACTATTTAAGAAAAGATTTTATTTACGGTAAAGACAAATTAGTAGAGGCGCCCTTAAATCAATAAAGAA
>NZ_JBCECK010000258.1:0-4400 GCF_039207105.1 Mucilaginibacter sp. | reverse complement strand
GGCTTTTAGGGTAAATCACCTCACTGGGCGAAAAACTTTGCAGCAGCTTGTCAATGTAATCACTGTTGCCTTGTGCTGTCAGGAACTCCCCTGTTGAAATATCAATCAAGGCAATGCCGATGGTATTTTTTTCAAAATGCAGCGATGCCAGGTAATTATTGCTTTTTTGGTGCAGTATATTGTCGTTGGTGGCTACACCAGGGGTAACCAGCTCGGTAACGCCACGCTTAACAATGGTTTTGGTAGTTTTTGGGTCTTCCAGCTGATCGCAAATGGCCACACGCTGCCCGGCCCTTACCAGTTTTGGTAAATACGTTTCGAGTGAGTGGTGCGGGAAACCGGCCAGCTCAATATGCGTGGCGGCGCCATTAGCGCGACGGGTAAGCACAATGCCTAATATCCCCGAGGCTTTGATGGCATCTTCGCCAAAGGTTTCATAAAAATCGCCTACGCGAAACAGCAGCAAAGCACCCGGGTATTTAACCTTGATGGTGTTGTATTGCTGCATTAAGGGGGTTTCTTTGGTAGTATCTTTAGCCAAGCGGTTATCCTTTTTATTAATCGGCTAAGTTAATGCATTGCCCCCGGTTTTAAGGAATTGTGGAAAATTTGACGTGGTGTGGAATATGACATTAAACCTCGTATTTGAAATTTATCTGTTACCAAATTTGCTGTTCATCGCTGTTTATAAAAACACGCACAACCTGCACGAATATTTTACTACCCACTGTTATACAGTAGTTTACGATACACATCACAATAAGCTTTAGTTAATAAACAATGTCAATAAGTTAAGCTTTCTTAAGATATACCTTATGGAATAATTATTAACTAATTGAGCAAACCATGAAAACAAATTTTTTTCCTTTGGCTTTATTTGCCTTGATGTTAATAAGCATCGAAGCAAACGCGAATATCAACCCACCTAAGCCCGTTTATAAAAGCACCACGCCACCCAAACGTGCTATGACCATAGCCGAACTAACCGGCAACCTTCAGTTTGATTTTGGCAAGGCTGATATCCGCATCAAATATGATGATCAGTTAGATCAGCTTGCCAAAATGCTGATCGACAAAAATTACTCCCTGGCACTCCGCGGCCACGCCGATTCAATTGGCACTTATGTGGGCAATTGGAAACTATCTGACAAGCGGGCCAACCGCATCAAAGATTACCTGGTTAAAAAAGGCGTATCTGCCGAAAAAATAGTGACTACACCATTTGGCAGTACCATGCCCATTGCCAGCAACAAAACACCAGAGGGCAGGCAAAAAAACCGCAGGGTTGAGGTCAGGATAAACGCTATCAATAATACTTTAAACACGTCACTTTAAACAACCCTATATATAAACAGCTATTTTTATAGCTGTTGTCAAGGCAGCTGCTTAATGCGGCTGCCTTTTTTATAAATGTTTGATCACACGGCAAGGGTTACCTGCGGCTACCACGTTGGCGGGTATATCTTTAGTAACCACACTGCCCGCACCTATAGTAGTATTATCGCCAATAGTAACACCAGGACAAACAATAACGCCACCACCCAGCCAAACGTTATTGCCAATGGTAATTGGAGCGGCATACTCCGGCCCTTTGATGCGTTCAGAAGCTAATACGGGATGATAGGCTGCATACAACTGCACATTGGGCGCCATAAATACATTATCGCCCAGTGTAATACGGGCGCAATCGAGTATAATACAGTTAAAATTCATAAACAGGTTTTCGCCGGCAAAAATATTGGAACCGTAATCGCAATAAAATGGCGATTGTATATCAATGTTGTTTTCAAACTTTCCCAACAACTCTCTCAAAATAACCTTTTTGGCTTCCTGATCGTCGTAGCTTAGCGCGTTGTATTTTGTAAATAATTGACGCGCTTTGGAGCGGCCTGCTACTAATTCGGGGTCGCCTGCATTGTAGAGCTCGCCGTCGAGCATTTTCTGGAGTTCTGATTTTGCCATAAGGTGATTTTGCTTAAATATATTGATTCTTGGGAAATAATCTGTTGTGCAGAGCGACGCTATCAACGAATTGACTTAAAAAGGGGGCTCCTATGGAGCCATTAAACATTATTTGATTTGCTATAAACAGGTAGTTCCTCCGGAACTTTATCAATTTTCTCAACTCCAGCGGAGTTGCGTGTTTATAGTATAAAAAAAATTAAGAATGGCACCGTAGGTGCCTCCTGATTTCCCAAAAGAAGTTCTCTCTCTGTTAAATATAAGTCTGCACATTAGGGCTTACCTTATCCATGTAAGTTTCGGGCTGAATGATCACAAAATGAATGAGGCTGTACTCGTCCTTAACCCTGTTGCGGATGCGGGAGATGGCTTCATTGATCTCATCGGTATTCAAATTTGGTTTAAAGGCCACAATAAGCATCAGCAGTATCTCACTTGGCGACTGGTAGGTTGACAGGACGTGCATCAGTTTTAATACATCGGTATCCTCCTCCACTATTTCATTAATACGAACCTTGGTTTGCTTGCTGATGCCTTCGCCCATGAGCAGGCTGCGGCTTTCGCGCGCCAGTATAATAGATACGCCTACCAATAGTAAACCCACCAGCAATGAAGCTACACCATCCAGATAATCAAGATGATAATGATGGCCCAAAAACAGGCAGATCATCACGATAAACAAACCGATCACGGCCGCGCCATCTTCAAACAGTACCAGGAAGGTAGACGGATCTTTGCTGTTGGTGATGGCCTGCCACCAGGTTTGATCGCCCCGGAGCTTATTAAATTCTTTGGCCGATATAATAAACGAAGTTCCCTCAAATACTACCGACAAGCATAACACCACATAACTCCAGGTTGGGTTACCGGGTATATCCGGATGAATAATATGGCTGATACCCTGATAAATGGATACACCGCCTCCCAGGCCAAATATTAATATAGATACGATGAACGAATAAAAATAAAGCTCCTTACCATAACCAAAAGGATGCCGGGCATCGGGTTTCTTTTTGCTTTGATGCAAGCCCAGCAACAGCAATAACTGATTGGCGGTATCAACCACCGAATGAACCCCTTCTGATAGCATAGCAGCACTGTTGCTTATAAAACCAGCTATAAATTTGGTTATTGCTATAAGCAGGTTTGCAGCCAACGCGCTGTAAATAGATTTATTTGATGATGCCATATCCTAAAACCTAATGCACACAGCGCCTAATTGTTTGCAAAAAGAGTGAGGTATTAAAATATTTCCGGTTGATTATATATACCTGCAATAATCTGAGGGCAATAGTCAAAATAATTAAAACCTTAAGTATCTGAAATATGTTATCTTATTAGTTAATTTTTAAAACAATTAAAGAAAAAATTATGAGAAATTTAAGAATCACGGCAGCAGCCATCGCGCTCACCTTTACCGCATCTGTGGTATTTGCCGGCAATCATAAAGCTGATGATCAGCAAAAAGCCAATGGCTTAAATATTAAAAAAACAATAATGGTTACGGATACCGTTCCGGGTAAGAAAAAAACGCCTAACCCAACACCTATGCCTAATCCTAATCCAAATCCAAATCCATCGCCTACACCGATGCCAAACCCGAATCCGAATCCGTCGCCTACGCCTATGCCAAATCCAAATCCATCACCTACGCCAACGCCTAATCCGAGCCCTACACCGTCACCTTCACCAAACCCAAGCCCTGCGCCAACTCCTAACCCTCCGGGTAAATAATAAAAAAGGCCCGGTACAAATTGTACCGGGCCTTTTTTATTATTAATTGGCCACGCTGACAAAAGCTTAGCCTAAAAAAATATTTATTTAGTTCAACTTAATTATGTCAATAAAACTATGATTAATTGTTCACAAAGCTATAAGGCAAATTGGTGAATGATCCCAGCAAAATCTGTTGTACATTGATGGATATAATGTTACCGGATTGATCTTTATTTACCTGTTTTGACGTGAAAGAATACGTACCTGTGATCAATTTTTTATCTGTGTCAATACCTGATATAATTACCGAGCCTGAGCCGGGTTCAACAACACCGATCTGGTCAAAGCCACCCTGCGCGTTTTGAGTCAAATATTTCAGTACCACTCTTGAGGTAGTATCAACCTTGTATGTAGCTAATCCAAAGGTATTATCATTAGTACTGTTTGGTAATGTAATATTGATGCTTACCTGTTGCTGGGTAGCTGTACCGGTAACGGTGAACGATTTGGTTTTTGCAGCAGCGTTATAAGTAATCGCGGCACTTACAGTATCAGGGTTCCAAGCTACGCCGTTAATATTGGCAGACAGAATTTTATCAGAAGTGGTAGAAGCAGTAGTAGTTTCGTCCTTTTTACAGCTTTGAATAAATATAGCTGATAAAAGTAACAGCATAATTAGTTGAGTTTTCTTCATATATAAATTTTATGCAAATAACGCTCTT
>NZ_JBCECK010000257.1:0-4403 GCF_039207105.1 Mucilaginibacter sp. | reverse complement strand
GTGCTACGAAGATAGTGTGTGTAAATTACACCATTAAATTTTATTTATTTTTTTTTGGTTTAGGAATTAAGCACATATATTTAGGCAAATAAACTTAAATCCCCGTACAATTTTGGAAGTAATGCTACCCAAGTTTGATTCCGTATTCTCTATTGACTGCGTAATTTTTGGATTTGAAGCCGGAGAGCTTAAAATTTTGCTTATAGAACGTAACGAAGAGCCTTATAAAGACTGGCTTGCCCTGCCCGGTTATATTGTTGAGCAGGACGAGAGTATTGATGATGCTGCCGAGCGTATTTTGTACGAGCTAACCGGCTTACGGGATATGCACATGCAACAGTTTCATACCTTTGGCGAAGTGAACCGCCACCCGCAGGGTAGGGTGATCACCGTAGCTTACTATGCTTTGATTCGCATAAACGGCCAGAAGGAATTACGACCTGTTACCCAATACGCTAAAAAAGCGTTTTGGCACCCCGTTAATGAACTGCCTAAACTGGCGTTTGACCACAGCCAGATATTTAACACCGGCTTTAATAAGATACGCAGGCGCCTGCATTACCAGCCTATAGCTTTTGAACTGCTGCCCGAAAAATTTACCCTAACCCAACTGCAGTCCCTTTATGAGGCGGTTTTAAATAAAAAGCTGGATAAAAGGAACTTTCGCAAAAAAATGCTGAGCTACGGATTTTTGAAAGAGCTTGATGAAAAACAGAAAGGTGTATCATACCGGGCTGCCAAATTATATAAGTTTGATAAACGCAAATACGGCAAAATATTCCAGGGCGAAATGAATATAGGATAGGGAGGAAGAGGACTTTAGGACTATTGGACGAAGGATTGATAGACAAAAGATTTTTGGACGTTAGCTATTTACTATAACTCACAAATTTAAATAAGAAGGGCCGGAATTATTTCCGGCCCTTCTTATATTTTATTGTCCTTGATCTTTTGTCTATCAGTCTTTTGTCCCTAAGTCCAATAGTCCCAAAGTCCTCTTACAAAGAGCTTGGAGCAAGGTCAAGGTGATATTTCACCAGGTTATCTATAGGAGAGCGAATGATGTTACCTACTTTCATACCGTTTTCGGTAACTACTTCTTCTAAAACGTTTCTGAAGTTATAACCAACTGAACCAATGCAGTTAAAGGTATATTTCTGATAATCTGGGTAGTGGGTTACCAAGTTACGGAAAAAATCTTCAAATGAGGTACGTACCAGGTTACGTGAGTATTCGATATGAACATTATTATCATAAACAAACTTGCTGAAGCTTGCGCAAAAACGGTTTGCACGCGGTTGGGTGTAAACCTGCTCATTGATATCATCGGGAGTAAGCTTGTAAGTTTCCCAGAAAAGGTTACGTACAGGCTCTGGCATATAACCACGCAGATAATCTGTCAGTAATTTTTTGCCGATGTAGCAGCCACTACCTTCGTCGCCTAAAATGTAGGCGCCTGAGTCAATGTTCATGGCTACATCTTTACCATCATAAATACAGGTATTGGTGCCTGTACCTAAAATAGCTGCAAAACCTTCGGTGTTACCTAAAAGGGCGCGGGCTGCTGCAAGCAGATCGTGGCCAATGTACACTTTTGATTTGGAGAAAACGACCTTCATCGCTTCTTCAACAATTTTGCGCATTTCGGGTGTTGAACAACCTGCACCGTAATAATTTACTTCGGTTATTTCATCCTTCTCAAGGTCGGTTGGCAAACTTTCATTTAAAGATTGTATGATATACTCCGTACCAGAAAAATAAGGGTTATAGCCCTCAGTGTTAAAATACACTTTTTTACCTTCTTCGGTAACCAGACACCAGTTCGTTTTGGTTGAGCCACCGTCAGCAATTATGATCATAAATTAAGTTTTGTTAAAAAAATCTGGTTAAAAGTATGATTAACTTATTGTAAAAAAAACACTTTCTATTTAAAAAACTAAAAATGGCTTTTTTAAGCTAAAAATACCACATTTTTATTAAAAAAGTTCAGTAATTACCCGCAATTTTATTCCTTTATTGAAAATTTCCTAAAACTAACAACTGTATGATTTACATATAATTAGCTTAATAGTAATTAAAGTAACTAATTTGCAATTGTACGGAATGTTAAATTATTTAACAACTAATATGTTTACATACAACGTATTATGTTCGGTATTTAACAGTTACAAAAAAGATAATGAATTATTGGCGGGGATATGCGTTGTTTTTATACCTGGTACATTTTCTTTGAGCCAGCCGGCCATAAATTCAGATCCGGGTTCTTCGCTGGCAATATGACCCAGAACAATTAATGATAGTTTATCGCCTTTAGCCTGAGCGTCGCGAACATATTCGGCGGTTTCCCATTCCTGTATTTCGCCACATATCAATACATCTGGTTTATACTTACCCATAGCCTGTATTTGCCGGGTACCTCCCGATGCTCCGGGCATCAGCAGTATTTTTTTGCAAATTTGGTTGGGGTTACCAATATAGCGCACCTGGCTAATGGATAATTTTTGTTTTAAGTGCTGGATAAGGGCGCTTAAAGAGGCATCAGGAAGTGTCAATACTTCACTTACCGAAGCATCATAATAGCTCTCCCAGTTTAATTGTTTTAATAACCCCATCCTAACGCCATCCGGATTAAGGCGATGGATATGATCATGATTACGCCATACCGCAATATGATGTTGCTTTAGCAGATCGGCCTTATAGCTGTAAACATCATCACCAGCAAGCCATGCGGTTTCGTCCTGATGGTTATAAAAAGTCGGCTCATGTGCTATAATGAAGTTAGCCCCAAGCGCTATAGCCTTGTTTATTACCTCAATGGTTGCAAACATGGTGGTAACTATCCCTGTAACCTTAATATCGCGGCTGCCGGACTTTAAAGTATCAACAGTAGGGTTTAAAGGTGCGCCCGGTACTTTATTTATAAACAGATCCATGATCTGGCCTACGGTAAAATCAGCTTTGATGTTGAAAAAGCCGCTTGCCCGACCAGCCAACGGAGATGTCAACAGAGCGGTGACTGCAGCAGTCTTAGTAAAATTGTAAATAAATTTTCTGCGTGATTGATCTTCGCTGAGGTAGTACTGTTTTTGGGGTAAACTCATAATATTTAGGATTAACCAAATATAAAAAATGAATTGTTTTTATGGGGATTATTTTGCCCGCTTATAAATGATGCGAACCTTATTTTCCACAAATGCCGGATTTTGATGACTAATGCACTGCTTCCGAAAGCCGGTTAAACGCATATTATTCAACTTTATACAAAACGGCACTTAAATTGCCTGTTGCCACAACTGAAAAGCAATTAATTAAATATTATAAGTTTAACATTTACATACTAAAATCTACACCTTTTCCTTTCATGAAATTTAAATTTAAAACGCTCCTTGTGGTATTAATAGGAGTTACGCTGCTTTACTCTGCCTGCAGAAAAGAAGTAAAAATGAACAATGGCACTAAATCCAACCCTGACTCTGGTTCTCCATCCAAGCCCGGCTCTCCAATTGATACAACCGGTATGGCAGTGGTACAAATAGTTAAGAATATTACCCAAACCTTTTCGGGGGCATATGGGGGAGTAAACATTAGCAACGGATTACTGCTGCCAGGCTTTACAACACTCAACAATTCAAAGGTTTCTGTAAAAGGGCTTTTTAACCTGTGTTCATTTTTCCCGGATACGGTAGTTGCTTACCGTACTAATATAGGCGATACCATTAAATCACAAACCAGCGGACTTTTTAAATTTTATTTTAGTTGTGATACTTTAAAAAAGCCGAGAATAAATGGTTATCCTGTATTTTCTGAGTTAAATGGTTACGCGGCTTTCGATTCCTTGGCAACAACCGGACAGTTGCCGCGCGGAAGTTTTGTTTATAACATTAAAGCTTTTTATGAGGCCAAAGCCCTGCAAACTGCTAACGCATCACTGGTTGAAAACGGAAGCAATAATACACTAATTTCATTCGGGGGCAGTGTAAAGTCATTTGTTGATACAGCGGCTACAAAGTCGTCATTAAGATCGTCATCAATTCATGCTTATTATGCTTTAGATGAGGTAACCGTTGATTTAACCCAAAAGGGAGATATAACCGGTGGTACAGTAACTTTTGGAGCTATTGGTGAAATTAATAGCGTAAAATGGTACTATACTGGTGCAATGAAGTTTTTAGGTAATCATAAAGCAGCCATTATCATTAACAAAAAAACTTTTATTATTGATTTAGTTACCGGTAAAACCATTACAGTTTAGTAACTTAACACACAGTTTTCTATTTGTAAATCAATTAGCAAAAAGTTGATGGATAATTCAGCATAATTTTGCATATTTGCACCGCGAAAAAATCGCGATGGTCTCATAGCTCAGCTGGATAGAGCAACAGATTTCTAATCTGTCGGTCTCA
>NZ_JBCECK010000256.1:0-4531 GCF_039207105.1 Mucilaginibacter sp. | reverse complement strand
ACTTATGCCAGTACACTGGCTGCCATCGAGGCACTGGTAGATTAATTACAGCCCATAACCGGCGGCAATAGTGCCATAGTACACCGTATCACAATAACTCTCATCTATAAACACTATGGGCTATTGCCCTCCGGTTATGCACTTAACCCAAACATCAAAGCAAATGACAAAAAAATACATTCTGAAACCCGGCAGCCATCAATTTGCACCCGGCAGTGCGGCCATGCACAATAATGATAACACTACCGATGAAGAAGCCGCCTGGTATCTTCAAAAATATCCGCACATAGCTTCGTTGTTTCTTATCACTACCGCCCAAAGCACCAGCACAACAGATCAGCCTAAAAAAACTAAATTATTATCTAGAAAAGCAAAAACAGTTATGCCTAAAAACCAGGAGGCGAGTATATGAAAACCTACTTACCACAAATTGAACGCCGCATATTAGTTAGGCCCAATCAAACCTTTGGCATACTTAATTACGATGTAGATAACGCATATCCCCAGCGTATGATGGAACTGGTGTCGGCCTCGCCAACGGCTAAAGATTGCTGGAATAAACGGACGAAGTTTATTGCAGGTAATGGTTTTGAAGAAAAAGATCTGGGCAAGCAGCTTATTAACTCTAAAGGTTTAACGCTTGCCAAGCTACTAAAAGCCATTGCTACCGATAAAGCCTTATTTACCGGTTTTGGCATCCATGTAAATTATAATGCCAACTTTAAAATATCATCAGTAAATTATGTAAGGTTCGAGGATATCCGCATGGGCGATACCGACCAACCCGGAACTACAGGAAAATTCGCTGTGTATAACGACTGGGGCCGCAAAACATGGAAGCATATTATGCGCAGCAAGGTGATATTTTTTGATAATTATGATCCCGACCCTGAGGTTATAAAACAACAGGTTACAGATGCCGGCGGCTGGGAAAACTATAAAGGTCAGCTGTATTACTTTAATCCTGAAGTTGATGACTATCCGCTGATTGAAGCCGACAGTGTTTGGGAAGATTTTGAGACCGAAGCTGGCATTAAAGCTTTTAATAACCGTGAGGTAACGACAGGTTTTTTACCGTCAACCATGTTATTCATGCAATCGCGCCGCGAAGAGGCAGACAACAAAGGTGGTGTTGACAGCGGATCACAGTCTCCATCGCAACTCGAAAAAGATCTGGGAGCTTTTCAGGGTACAAAAAGCGCTCAAAAAATAATTGTTATTGAATATGAGGACGAGAACTCAAAACCTGAGTTTCAGCCATATGCCATTCAAAATAATGATAAGCTTTTTGAAAGCACCGAACGCTCTGTAGAGGCACGCATTATAAAAGGATTTTCGATCCCTAAAGAATTGGTAAACGCCGAGAAATCATCGGGCCTTAGTAATGGTGGTGAAAAAAAGGAGGCGATAAGGGAGTTTAATGATAATACAGCGCCTGACAGGCTTGAAATATCTGAAGTATTAGCTGAACTGCTCTCACATTTCTACATCGATATCAATCCATCGGCCAACTGGAATATTATACCTGTGCCAGCAAACATAGCCGAAGACAGTATCGGCATAAAAGCAGGCAACAGTATTAATCAATTGCTGTTAGCAGCCATACCAGCTCAAAACAAAATAGCGGCCCTGGTACATGCTTATGGTTTTAAACAAGCTGAAGCCGAGGCCATGGTAATTGCACCAGCCCAAAATTGATTCTCCCCTCAATTGATTAAGTGACCAATAAAAGCTGATCACCGGCATGGTCATTAATCTTATCTCAATACCATTTACCAATCATCTTATCACTTAATCAAACTATAAAATGAGCCAGATATATTTAATTAATCAAACAACTTTTCAGCGATATGAGGATATCTCTGTAAACATAAAACCCGAAAAACTACAGGCATTCATCAAAAAAGCCCAACATCTTGATCTGAAACCATTTTTAGGATATGCTTTATATTACGATTTAATAAGAAACTGCAATATTGATGGAACAATTAGCAATGACGCACCACAGCACTATAAAGACCTTTTAAATGGTGCCGAATATTTAGATGAAAAAGGCAATATCGTATTATATGAGGGTTTATCGCCAATGCTGGTGTACTTCACTTTCGCCCGGTTTATAGAGAATAACGCAGTACAATATACACCTACCGGCCCTGTAATAAAGCATCATGAACAAGGTGTTGCCATAGCGCCGCCAGAGCTTGTAAAGCTTGTGCAGCAGCATCGCAGCATTGCTAATGCTTATGCCAATGATGTTGAGCGCTTTTTGTGGGATAATAAACACTTGTTTCCATTATGGAAATACGATAGCAGCAATAAAAGCAGCAGGCAGGCAGGCCCCAGAATAAGAGGCGTTGACAAAACGGCCTATAACTATCCATCAGATATTTTACCAACCACCAATTACTTACTTATTAACGAATTTTTAAACTAATGGCTACCGATAAAAAGATAAGCGAACTTGCCGTAGCATCGTCTATCAATTCAACGGATATTTCGGTAATTGTTAGAGATGGCACAGATTATCAATACAACTTCACACAGTTAATCGAATACCTTTCTACCAATCTTGTGGTTGGTACAAAAATGACTTTTGGAACGGTGTTGCCACAAAACAATACCGGTAAAAATGGCGATGTATTTTTAAACACAAATACCGGGAATGTATATCAAAAAATAAACAGCGTATGGACAAATACCTATATACCTGTTATTAATACTACTCCCGACAGTACTGTTTTATATAATACAGGCGCGCCTTTAAGTAATACAGGAGGCAATAACGACACCTATATTGATGTACTAACCGGTATATTTTATAAAAAGATTGATAATGCATGGTCGCAGGTATTTTCAATTTCTTCCGGTCCCCAGGGGCCAAGAGGCAGCAGTATTCTGAATGGCACAACCGATCCTGTTAACAGTACTGGAGTAAATGGTGATTTTTATATTAACACCACTACCCTTGCAATTTTTGGCCCTAAAGCATCTGGAGTATGGCCGGCAGGTAAAGCCATTAAAGGTACTAATGCTAATACAATATTTAATGGCACAGGTAATCCGTCAAACAGTATTGGCAATAATGGTGACTTTTATTTAGATACCGACAATTACAAGCTTTATGGCCCTAAAATCAATAACGACTGGCCGGCAGGCATATCTCTAATTTACGTCCCGACAGAGCCTGTAACCATCCAAATTCCTGCAGGATCACCTATCCCCTTCACCATCAATTATGCCGACAACTATAGCGAGTATGGTAATGATCCCTCAATAATTATTGAAATGAATGTTAACGATAATACAAAGAGAGTTGTGTGGGATGTAATCGTTGATAAAAATTATTCATTTGATACGCTGGATAGTATTGATGTGTATGCACATGACAGCGGCGATGGCTTAACAAGCATTGATAATATCACCCTTACCATTAAACCTTAATCATACATGAAAATCAAATATTTAATAACAATACTTTTTTGTTTTGCGGTATATTATGCTCATTCGCAGAACACCACAAATTTGCCTCCTGGTACCGATTCAAGATCACCGGTGGCATTCAGAACTCTTGGTACTGATACCTTAAATCAAACCTGGGTAAGTTTCCCCGGGCTAAACTACAGGCGCGTTTATAGTTCTGCCGAGTTAAATAAAATGTTCAGGACACCAGGCAGTTTGGTTAATGCTTTTGGGAAACATTATGCTGATAGCCTTTATGCACGAACGGTTAAACTATATATGCGTAAAGACAGTACATCTGTCGCACTGTCTACTATATCACAATTAGAAAATTATGCAGGCCCTGAATCAGTCGCCGTAGTAACAGACTCGCTACGTGGTGGTATTTTTATAAAATCGCCTGCCGGAATAATAGATAGCGGCCGGGTATTCGGTGGCATTACAGGCAAATGGGTACGCATTGGCGTTGGCGATATCTCGGATGCTGCATGGTGGGGTGTTAGCACTAACAGCAGCGCTTACTTAAATGCTGCTAGGCTCAGTCGCGCAGTTGCTTCTGCCAATGTACTAAGATTAGAAGTAGGTCATAGTATAAAAGACACAATAAGATACGATCAAAGTTTTTTGATTGAAAATCAAAAAGGAAAAACCATTAATATTAATTGTGTTCTTAAACGGGCAAATGTAGTGGAATATCCACTTACAGCAGATTCAGAGGTAGGCGCTACTACTTATTACGTAGCTAATGCCAATACCAAATTCCGTGTAAATGATGTTGCCGGAGTAGATGACAATAATATGCCTAACCAGGGCGGACAAACTACACACAGGTTTAACGCCTTTAAAATTGTTGCCGTTTATAATGACCGTGTTATTGTTGATAGTGCGGCGAGATCTGCGAGTACAGTAGCAGGCAACAGTCGCATATTTAAATGCCCAAGCGGTATTGTCATACTTAATAGCTCAAAAATATCGTTGCAGGGTACCGGTGTGATTGATGGTAATCGTGCTTTCTCTCATGAAGGTCAAGCCGGAACTAATTATACAGAAAGCTTTATATCCGATGCAGGGT
>NZ_JBCECK010000255.1:0-4690 GCF_039207105.1 Mucilaginibacter sp. | reverse complement strand
TTTTCCAGCTTATAATCATACCTGTCTAAATGGTCAGGCGTAATATTGAGCAAAACAGCAATATCTACTTTAAACTTGTACATATCATCCAGCATAAAGCTGCTTAACTCCAATACATAATATTCAAACTTTTCGGTAGCTACCTGGTAAGCGAAGCTTTTACCGATATTACCGGCCAAACCTACATTCAACCCTCCGTTTTTCAGGATATGGTAGGTTAAGCTGGTGGTAGTGGTTTTACCGTTTGAACCGGTAATGCCTATAATTTTAGCATCGCAATACCTGCCTGCAAATTCAATTTCAGATATAACCGAAATTCCTTTTTCACGGAGTTTTTTAACTATGGGAGCTTTTTCAGGTATACCCGGACTTTTTATCACTTCAACCGCGCTTAATATTTCGGCTTCGGTATGTTGGTTTTCCTCGAAAGGGATGTTCCAGTCCTGAAGTTGTTTTTTATAATGATCGGCAATAGCTCCAAAATCAGATATAAAAACATCATAGCCCTGCTGTTGGGCAAGGTATGCCGCACCAACACCACTTTCGCCGGCACCAAGAATGGCTAACCTTTGAGCTCGGAGTGATGAGTTCTGAGTTTTATGTTCTGACTGAGTCATTGTTCTTTTATACTATGTTTTTATCTTATATCTTGATTCTTGTATCCTGATCCTAACTCTACCTCAACTTCAACGTTATGATAGTTATAATGGCCAGTAGTATACCAATAATCCAGAAGCGGGTTACGATCTTTGCTTCGTGGAAACCCTTTTTCTGATAGTGGTGATGCAATGGCGCCATTAGAAATATCCGCCTGCCCTCGCCTGATTTTTTCTTGGTGTACTTAAACCACCCTACCTGCATAATAACCGATATATTTTCGATCAAAAACACACCACATAATACAGGCAGCAACAATTCCTTACGTATCATGATAGCAAATACCGCTATGATACCACCTATGGCCAAACTGCCGGTATCGCCCATAAATACCTGGGCCGGATAAGAGTTGTACCATAAAAAGCCTACACATGCCCCAACAAAGGCACCGGCAAAAATCACCAGCTCGCCCGAGTTTGGAATAAACATAATGTTCAGATAATCGGCCATAGCGATGTTACCCGATACGTAAGCCAGTATAGCCAGTGTAATACCTATAATAGCAGAAGTGCCCGTAGCCAACCCATCAATACCATCGGTAATATTGGCTCCGTTTGATATGAAGGTGATGATCACGATCACAAAGAACAGGAACACTACCAGCGCATACTCCTCATAACCTGCACCTAAAAACTTAAGTACCTTAGCATAATCAAACTCATTGTTTTTATAAAAAGGCATGGTAGTTTTGGTCGACCGCACATCCTGCGTGTAAACCGGGTTATCTTTTTTCATATGAAAATCAACCGGAACATCAGCCCTCACTGGTAATTTCACTTCCTGCCTGATCACGATATCGGTATTGAAGTACATTGTCCAACCAATGATGAGCGCCAGGCCTACCTGTCCAATGATCTTGAATCTGCCTGCTAAACCTTCCTTATTTTTTCTGAATACTTTGATGTAATCATCTAAAAAGCCAATGGCACCCAGCCATACGGTGGTAATAAGCATCAGGATCACATAAATGTTCTCCAACTTGGCAAATAGCAGTGTTGGAATAAGGATACCCAGCAAAATGATGATACCACCCATAGTAGGTGTACCTGATTTTTGCATTTGACCTTCCAAACCCAAATTTCTTACTGTTTCACCAACCTGTTTAAAACGCAGGTAATCAATTAACCGACGACCATACACCGTAGTAACCAGTAACGATGTTATAACTGCAAGCGCCGTACGGAAGGTGATATACTGAAATACCCCCGCTCCCGGAATGCTGTAGTTTTTACTTAGATATGTAAATAAATAATATAACATCGTTCTCTTTTAATGTGGTTTATGCTTTGATTATTTCTTGTTGTTATTATATTAATTAGTTGATGAAATTATGTTTCCTGAAATATTGATGATGCGCTTCCTCACTCATTTGCATATTCGCACATCTACAGCATTAATTTAAATTGTCCCTCCAACTCCTCCATATCATCAAAGTGATTTTTCACTCCGTTTATTTCCTGGTATTTTTCGTGGCCTTTGCCGGCAACTAAAATAATATCGCCCGGATTGGCCAGCATGCAGGCTGTTTTAATAGCCTCGTGCCTGTCCACAATACGTACGGTATGTCTTTTAAAAGCAGGGTCAACACCCTCTTCCATATCCTTGATGATCTGCGTGGGATCTTCCGAGCGTGGATTATCAGAGGTCAATATCACTTTATCGCTCCATTCGCTGGCTACTTTTGCCATGATAGGGCGCTTGGTTTTATCTCTGTCGCCGCCGCAACCTATTACCGTAATCACCTTTTCATTACCCTTGCGGATATCATGAATGGTGCTCAGCACGTTCTGTACAGCATCCGGAGTGTGGGCATAATCAACTATGCCAATTACTTTATTAGGTGCTGCTATATATTCAAACCTGCCCTCTGCACCGGTAAGCTTGCTCAGGCTGGTTAGTACTTTGGCCTTATCCTGATCAAGCAGCATAGCAGTAGCGTAAACAGCCAGCAGATTGTAGGCATTAAATGTGCCTACCATTTTAAACCACACTTCCTCATTATCTATATGCAGTAGCAGTCCGCTAAACTGGTTTTCCAATATGCGGGCCTTATAATTAGCCATAGATTTAAGGCCGTAAGTTTTTTTGTGCGCCTGTGTATTTTGCAACATCACATTGCCGTTTTTATCATCGCTGTTGGTAAGCGCGAAAGCACTTTTTGGCAAGCCATCAAAAAACGTTTTTTTAGCTTTTAAATAGCTGTCGAAAGTTTTATGATAATCTAAATGATCGTGTGTCAGGTTGGTGAATATGCCACCCGAAAACAACAGGTTATCAATACGGTGCTGTACAATGGCATGCGAGCTTACTTCCATAAAGCAATAATCACAACCTTGTTCAACCATTTGAGCCAGCAAACTATTCAATTCAATAGGATCAGGTGTGGTATGGGTTGATGGTATCACCCGGCCATTGATCTGATTTTCAACTGTCGACAACAAGCCGCATTTATAACCCAGATCACGAAACAGCTGATACAGTAAAGTAGCTACTGTTGTTTTACCATTGGTACCGGTTACTCCAACGAGTTTAAGCTGCTCAGATGCCCTGCCGTAAAAATTTGCGGCAACAATGCTTAGGGCTTTTCCTGAATCGGCCACCATTAAATAATCAACTTCACCTGCGGTATGGGCCGGCAGCTCTTCGCAAATAACAGCTATTGCGCCGTTTTTTACAGCCTGGGTAATATAATCGTGCCCATCTACCAGCGTACCTTTTACCGCAACAAATAAAGCACCTGGTTTTACCTGTCTTGAATCAAAAGTTACCGAAGTAATTTCCACGTCGGCACTTCCTTGTAGTTCAGTGAAGGCCAGTCCATCCAATATATCACTTAAATACTTCATTCCAGTTCTATTGTTACTCGTGAACCCTTAGGTATTAAGCTGCCACCTGTAACCGACTGTGTGGTTACTACGCCGCTGCCGCGTACCGTTACTTTATAACCCGCGTTGCCCAGTACATAAAGGGCATCGCTTAAACCCATTCCCGTTACCGACGGAACTGTGCCGTTCTTATACTTAACTTCTTCAAAAGGGATACCGTTACTGGTATCCACTCCACTGCCTGCGGCATTAGCCGATGCATATAATGGTTTTACACCCAGTTTGGTATAAACCTTTTTTAAGGCGGTTAAATTTCCCTGTTTTACCTTTGGTAAGCTTGTGTTACCTACCAGATGCGTTGCCGGGCTTTGGTTTATTTCCATATCATTGGCATAAACCCTATCGGCCACTTCCCTGAAAACCGGGCCTGCCACCAAGGCCGCCAGATAAACGCCATGCGGGTTATTCACCACCACGATCATGGAATACTTCGGATGATCTGCCGGGAAATATCCGCAGAACGAAGCCTGATATGTTTTATTGGCAGTATAACCCTTACGACCATCGGCCACCTGCGCGGTACCAGTTTTGCCGGCCACGCTGTACAACTTATTCTTAACTACATTCTTAGCTGTTCCATTAAGAACAACCCCCTCCAGCATGCCTTTTATTTTACCCAGGGTAACGTCCGAACAAACCTGCTCATTAATAACCCGGGCCTGAAACTGCTCAATAGGATTACCCAAACGACGAATTTCACGCACAAATATGGGCGCTATCATTTTGCCGTTATTGGCCACCGAATTATAAAAAGCCAGCATTTGCAGCGGCGTCATATTCATCTCATACCCGTAAGCCATCTCAGGCAGGGTATAATTTTTATTCCAGCTGCGGTTTGATGGGTTTTTAATAACCGGTTTACCTTCACCCGCAATTTGCAGCTGCAGTTTTTCATTTAAATGATAGCTATACAGCTTATTGATATACTCCCACGGATTACCGCTATAATATTTGGTGACCAGTTTTGCCGCAGCCACATTTGATGATTCTTCAAAAGCGCGTTTAACGCTCATTTCGTAATTATCATGCTCGGTATCGGTAATGGTTGGCCCTTTCGGGAATTTATATTTGCCACCCTCAGCATTTACAATGGTACTGGTATCAATTTTATGCTGATCAAGCAAGGTCATGTACGATGCCAGCTTAAA
>NZ_JBCECK010000254.1:0-4693 GCF_039207105.1 Mucilaginibacter sp. | reverse complement strand
GATCCCTGAAAACATCAAGGAAAACCTTATCGTCGAGTTATACTCTAAATAAGATATAAGAATTTAGATATGAGATTTGAGACAAAACGTCGCAAGTCTCATGTCTGTTTCAAAACTTATAGTAAATTAACAATGGTTTAAGTAGCGGTGCGGGGGATTAAGGCAAAGGCCCGGATATCTCATATCACATCTTAAACCGATAAGCAAGTAAACAATTAACAAAAGATATAAATGGCAATTTTAGCATTTCAAAAACCAGACAAGGTTATCATGCAGAAAGCAAACGATTTTGATGGTACGTTTGAGTTTCGTCCGTTAGAACCAGGCTTCGGTGTAACCATTGGTAATGCTCTGCGTCGTATCTTACTTTCATCACTTGAAGGTTATGCTATTACTTCTGTACGTTTTTCAGGAGTTACGCATGAGTTTTCAACCATCAAAGGTGTTGTTGAAGATGTTACCGAGATCATCCTGAACCTTAAACAGGTTCGTTTCAAAAAAACAGGTGAATCTGGCGACAATGAGAAGATATTTGTTATAATAAATGGCCAGGACGCTTTTAAAGCTGGAGATGTTACTAAATTCTCTAATAACTTTACTGTTTTAAATCCTGATCTGGTTATTTGTAACATGGATTCGGCAGTAACGCTTGAAATTGAGCTTACTGTAGGTAAAGGCCGTGGTTATGTTCCGAGCGAGGAAAATAAAAACCCGGACGCGAATGTTGGTGTTATCGCCATCGATTCGATCTTTACACCTATCAAAAACGTAAAATATACTATTGAAAACTATCGTGTTGAGCAAAAAACAGACTATGAAAAATTAGTTTTGGATATTGCTACCGATGGTTCAATCCACCCTGAAGACGCGTTAAAAGAAGCTGCTAAGATCCTGATCCAGCACTTCATGCTATTCAGCGATGAGAACATGATGCTTGAAGCACAAGCTAAAGAAGAAACTAAAGAGGTTGACGAAGAGATCCTGCACATGCGTAAGATCCTGAAAACTGAACTGGTTGATCTTGACCTTTCTGTACGTGCATTAAACTGCCTTAAAGCTGCTGATATTCGCAGCCTGGCTGATTTGGTATCGTACGATGTTGCTGATATGTTGAAATTCAGAAACTTTGGTAAAAAGTCATTGACTGAGATCCAGGACCTGGTTAAATCAAAAGGCTTATCTTTTGGTATGAACCTGTCTAAATTCAAGTTAGACGAAGAATAATAAATCAGAATAAAGAGATAAGAGCCAAGAGATAAGATTTCCGATCTTGATTCCTGATTCTTATCTCTTGAATCTGAAAAATCTAATAATAATTAACATAGGCATAATTCCGCGGGCTTGACGATTTCGCCGCCCAACGGTATGCACGTGCCACAAACAAAAAACAATGAGACACGGTAACAAAAACAACCATTTAGGTCGTACCACCAGCCACCGCAAAGCGATGTTGGCTAACATGGCAACTTCGCTTATTTTACACAAGCGTATCACTACAACATTAGCAAAAGCAAAAGTTTTGCGGGGTTATGTTGAGCCACTTTTAACAAAATCAAAAAACGATACTACTCACTCTCGTCGTACAGTGTTTAGCTACCTGCAAGACAAAAACGCAACAACTATTCTTTTCCGCGAGATTGCTGAGAAAATAGCTAACCGTCCAGGTGGTTATACCCGTATCGTGAAGTTAGAGAACCGTTTGGGTGACAACGCTGAAATGGCTATCATCGAGTTAGTAGATTATAACACTGTTTACGGTGTTGATACAGCTGCTGCTGCTAAAAAATCAACCCGTCGTCGTGGTGGTTCTGGTGCAAAAGCAA
The DNA here is from genome assembly GCF_039207105.1 of Mucilaginibacter sp. GTDB lineage: Bacteria > Bacteroidota > Bacteroidia > Sphingobacteriales > Sphingobacteriaceae > Mucilaginibacter. The sequence goes on along the minus strand of NZ_JBCECK010000254.1, from coordinate 2,870 downwards.
AAACTGCTGTTCCTGCTAAAGAAGCTGCTCCGGTTGAAGAAGCACAAGTTGTTGAAGAAGAAGTTAAAGCTGAAGCACCAGTTGCAGAAGCTACTGAAACTCCGGCTACAGAAGCTCCTGCTACTCCAGAGAACGAAGAAAATGCTGAAAAAGGAGAATAATTTCTCTTTTCAGATATTAAAAAGTGGCCTGCTCAATTTGAGCAGGCCACTTTTGTTTTATATACTCTTAGCCCAGCTATTATATTATGGCGTTAAACTAACTCGTCAACTTTAAGATTCTTAGGGTAAATTTTGTGTGATAATTTAAGGGTTAGCCTTTTTGCACGTTGTTCTTGTTCTCTTTACGGATTTTACAAGTTATGAAAGATAATTGTGTTTATAATTGTTTAACAATCAGTAAATTGTAAAGGTGTAAGTCTAAAATATTGGGTAAATTCAGTATGCATAAGTATCTGATATTTAACCCCTAAAATTTTAGAAACATGAAAAATCTTTTGATCCTGGCATTTGCATTGGTTGCAGGTACCGCCTTCGCCCAAAACACTTTGAAAAATGGTACCATTTACAAAGAACACCCTTATATTACCGTTGTTAACAATACAACCGAACTGTTTTTAAAGCAGGACTGGGATGGGCTATCCAAGCTATATGCCGATACAGTTAAATTCTATGACCCATCAAGCCCTAACAAGATCTCGATGGCAGACCAAAAAAAAGGTTGGGCTGATATTGCGGCTAAATGGGAGCAAATACAAGTAGTTAAAGTGGGCTATCCTGATGCGCTGGAATATGATCATGACCCGTTTACTGTACAATCATGGTGGAAGGTAACCGCCGTTAACAAAAAGACTAAAAAGACGGCTACATTTCATCTCGTTCAGTTTGATGAATTTAATAAGGATGGAAAAATAATGGTCGAGATTTCTTATTATGACCAAAGCCCGCTAATAGAAGCTTCTAAATAAATCGCCGGGAATAATAAAACAGGCTTACATTATATAATGTAAGCCTGTTTGCGGTTACTATACATCTCTGTATGCTATATACAAGCTATTAAACCGAATTTATAGACTTACCCATGCTTCACTACTTCCGTATGTCAAGTGAAATTCTGCCAACCTGTCACCACTTGATATTGCATCTCTGACACACTAATTGTCATCCTGACTATAATTCTGCCAAATAGATATTGGCACAAACGTTGATAAATAGCTATCGTTAGTGAAAATATTAAATCAAGTAAAACAATCATATGTCTAAAATAATTGGAATCGACTTAGGAACAACAAACTCCTGCGTAGCTGTAATGGAAGGTAATGAGCCTGTAGTTATAGCAAACAGCGAGGGCAAACGTACTACGCCGTCCGTAGTAGCTTTTATTGATAACGGCGAGCGTAAAGTTGGCGACCCTGCAAAACGTCAGGCTATCACCAACCCTACAAAAACCATTTCGTCAATCAAACGCTTTATGGGTAACCAGTTTAACGAGGTTACCAGCGAAGCTGCTCGTGTACCTTACAATGTAGTAAAAGGCGACAACAACACCCCACGTGTTGAAATTGGCGACCGTAAATACACTCCGCAAGAGATATCAGCCATGATCCTTCAAAAAATGAAGAAAACAGCTGAAGACTTTTTAGGAACTGAAGTTACTGAAGCGGTTATTACCGTACCTGCTTACTTTAACGACGCGCAACGTCAGGCTACTAAAGAAGCCGGCGAGATCGCTGGTTTAAAAGTTCGTCGTATCATCAACGAACCTACTGCTGCTGCCTTAGCTTATGGCTTTGATAAAGCACACAAGGATATGAAAATCGCGGTATTTGATTGCGGTGGTGGTACACATGACGTATCTATCCTGGAATTAGGTGACGGCGTATTTGAAGTAAAATCAACCGATGGTGATACTCACTTAGGTGGTGACGACTTTGACCAGGTAATTATTGACTGGTTGGCTGACGAATTTAAAAGCGATGAAGGTATTGATCTGCGTAAAGATCCAATGGCTTTGCAACGTTTAAAAGAGTCTGCTGAAAAAGCTAAAATTGAGTTGTCAAGCTCTGCTCAAACAGAGATCAACCTGCCATACATCACTGCTGCCGATGGTATGCCTAAACACTTGGTTAAAACTTTAACCCGTGCTAAATTTGAGCAACTGGCCGATAGCCTGATCAAACGTACTATTGATCCTTGTAAATCAGCATTAAAAAATGCGGGTTTAAGCACTTCAGATATCGACGAAGTTATCCTGGTAGGTGGTTCAACCCGTATCCCTGCAATTCAGGAAGCTGTTGAAAAATTCTTTGGCAAAGCGCCTTCAAAAGGTGTTAACCCAGATGAGGTTGTGGCCATTGGTGCTGCTATTCAAGGTGGTGTATTAACCGGCGAGGTTAAAGATGTGTTGTTGTTAGATGTTACCCCGCTTTCATTAGGTATTGAAACTATGGGTGGCGTAATGACCAAATTAATTGAGTCAAACACAACTATCCCAACTAAAAAATCAGAAACATTCTCAACTGCCAGCGATAGCCAGCCATCTGTTGAGATCCACATATTACAAGGTGAGCGCCCAATGGCTGCGGGTAACCGTACAATAGGCCGTTTCCACCTGGATGGTATACCACCAGCACCTCGCGGTGTGCCTCAAATTGAAGTAACTTTTGATATTGATGCCAACGGTATATTACATGTATCTGCAAAAGATAAAGCAACCGGTAAAGAACAAAAGATCCGTATTGAAGCATCTTCAGGTTTAACTGATGCCGAGATCAAGAAAATGAAGGACGAAGCTGAAGCTAACGCTGATGCCGACAAAAAAGCAAAAGAAGAAGTTGAAAAACTGAATGCTGCTGATGCCCTGATCTTCTC
>NZ_JBCECK010000253.1:741-4796 GCF_039207105.1 Mucilaginibacter sp. | reverse complement strand
TGATAAATGGTTTCTATGGAAACCTTAACGCCCTCTGTTATAGTGGTAACCATGCGAATTGTCTCTGTTTAATTTCAAATATAAAGCATCTGATTAAATATTACGCCATTTCAATGGCATATTTTTCATCAATTTCTGCCAAAATTTCGTACAGTTCTTCCAGGGTACCCGCGGTCACTAATCTCATGCGGTATTCCTTAAAATGATCAATGCCTTTAAAATAATTTGAGTAGTGCCTGCGCATTTCAAAAATACCAGTTTTAGGCCCTTTCCATTCCATCGACTTATTCAGATGCGCGGTACACGCTGCTATACGTTCAGTAACGGTTGGTTTGTCCAGGTGTTCGCCAGTTGCAAAATAGTGTTTGATCTCCCGGAAAATCCAGGGATAACCTATCGCCGCACGGCCTATCATCATACCATCAACACCATATTCCAAACGCCAGTTAGCCGCTTTTTCAGGTGAATCTATATCCCCATTACCAAAGATCGGGATCTTTATACGTGGGTTTTTCTTGATATCACGAATCAGCGACCAATCGGCTACGCCTTTATACATTTGGGACCGTGTACGGCCATGAATAGTCAGCGCTTTGATACCCACATCCTGCAGGCGTTCGGCAACTTCGTATACGTTTTTTGTATTATCATCCCAACCCAAACGGGTTTTTACGGTTACTGGCAAATGTGTAGCGTTAACCACGGCTTTAGTCATGGCCACCATTTTATCAATATCCTGCAAAAGGCTGGCACCGGCACCGCGGCAGGCTACCTGCTTTACAGGGCAGCCATAATTAATATCCATGAGGTCGGGTCCGGCGAGTGATGCTATTTCGGTAGCCTCGCGCATGTGGTCAATATCGCTGCCAAATATCTGGATGCCTATAGGGCGTTCGTACTCAAATACATCAAGTTTCTTACGGCTTTTGGCAGCATCACGTATCAATCCTTCAGATGAGATGAACTCGGTGTACATCATATCCGCGCCGTTTTGCTTGCACACATAACGGAAAGGCGGATCGCTCACATCTTCCATCGGAGCCAGCAACAGCGGGAACTCTCCTAAATCTATATTTCCTATTTGTACAGACATGCTTATCTTTAGACCTGCAAAATTACGCATTTTACATCAAATGATAAAAGAGCCTTACAAGGAAATAAAAACCAGCCAGTTAAACATTACCCCACTGTTACAATTGGTTATCATATTTTTTTCGATATTTTTTGTGTGCATCATCGGCTTTTTCTTAGCGCAGGGAATCATCACATTGCTTTACGGATCACAAACCGCAGCCGATGTATCCAGCTTTAATTTAACCAACCCGCATGTAAAAAATGGCTTATGGATACTGCAAATTGTAAGCACCACGCTGCCCCTTTTTATTGTTCCGGTTGTTTTTGCACGATACATAGCCCGGGATACCGCCAGTTATCTGAAGGCAAACTTTCATTTTCCGTCTATTTTATTCCTGCTGGTATTTTCTATCATGCTGTTTTCATCTCCGGTAATGGAGGTACTGGTTAATATTAATGAAAAGTTGAGTCTGCCCTCATCGCTTAAAACCGTTGAAGATTTAATGCGCCTGATGGAACAGCAAGCTCAAAAAGCTACCGACGCCATGTTAAGCATGAAAACCTTTGGCGATATGCTCTTTGCCCTGATAGTTGTAGCCCTGCTAACGGCAATTGCCGAAGAGTTTTTATTCAGGGGCTGTATACAAACCATTTTAGTACGGTGGACAAAAAACACGCATGCCGCTATCTGGATAACCGCTATCCTGTTCAGCGCTTTTCACCTGGAGTTTTTTTCATTTTTGCCAAGGGTGGCCTTAGGTGTATTTTTTGGCTATTTTGTGGTATGGAGCGGCAGCATCTGGACCAGTGTTTGGGCCCATTTTTTAAACAATGGCTCGGCCGTGGTAATCACCTACCTATACCAGCATAAGCAGATCAGCTTAAGTCCTGATGATCAGCATGTATTTAATTATAGCAGCTATGCTTTTAGCTTAATAATTATTTTAATTTTGCTTTATATATTCAGGAATATTGCGCTCAAAAAGCCCATGTTTGATTTTTAATGGAAAAAGGCTGGATCAAATTCTTTACATCGTCCAATTTTTATCAATCAGAAATTGTTAAGCAAGTGCTTACCGGGCATCATATTGACACAGTTTTACTAAACAAGCAAGATTCATCGCATAAGGCTTTCGGCGATATTGAAGTATATATTCACCAGGAGGATTTCAGCAAGGCCATCGAGATCATGATCCTCAATCAAATTAATATATGAAAGTACGCGCCATTACCGGCTTTTTTTTTGTTATTGTGATGCTTGGCTCGGTTTTACTGGGCTCCTATGTATTTAGTGTATTTTACCTCATCCTAACTTCGTTTTGCCTGTTTGAGTTTTATAAGCTGGTACGTGAGGGTGGTTTTAAACCCAGCCGCGAAAGTGGCCTGATCAACGGCTTTTTAATATTTCTGTTTTTTGCGGCACAATGCTACTTTCCGGCATGGAGGTATATCTTTTTTTTACCGGTAACCTTAAGCGCTGTTTATATACAGGAGCTTTATAAAAATAAACCAGCCCCTTTCAGCAATCTGGGCTATACTTTTTTAGGGATATTTTTGGCGGTAGTGCCATTTCTGTTCTTCCACGCTATGGCATTTATCAACGGCAACTATAACTTTCATTTGCCGCTGGGTTTTCTGGTGATGCTGTGGAGCAATGATACCGGTGCTTACCTGGCTGGCCGGGCATTTGGCAGAACCAAGCTGTTTGAGCGTCATTCGCCTAAAAAAACATGGGAAGGCTTTTTTGGCGGCGTGATCATTAGCGCTATAGCAGCATTAATATTCAGCCATTATTATACTGAGCTTAGCTGGAATCAATGGGTGAGCATAGCTGTTTTAATATCGTGCTTCGGTACTATGGGCGACCTGGTTGAATCTATGTTTAAACGCAGCATTAACGTAAAAGATAGCGGTGGCATATTGCCAGGTCATGGTGGCTTGCTTGACAGGTTTGATGGGCTTTTGTTAGCGGCTCCTGTTGTTTATGCATACCTATACTTCATTTCAAATTAGTAGTTTTGTAGTGAATAGTATCAAGTAATTAGTATCAGGTATCAAGATTTTTCTTAACTGTTCTTAAAAGGTCTACGTATATGTCTTGATACCTGATACTAACTACCTGATACCAAAATATTGATACCAAAATAAAATAAATCACCTATAATATGACTTTTCATAAAGAAGGATACACCTCACTGGCCATAACGGTATTATTCATTTTTGTACTGAATGCGCTTATTCAATTTTATTTCCCGCAGGCGCATGCTTTAAAATGGTTTATCTATATTCTCTCGTTCCTGCTTTTTGTGGTGATCGTGCAGTTTTTTCGTAGTCCTTATTTCAATATCAACGTTGATGAAACAAGCGTACTATGCCCTGCAGATGGTAAAGTAGTGGTGATAGAGGAAACTGAGGAAACTGAATTTTTGAAAGATAAACGCATCCAGCTGTCGGTATTCATGTCGCCGGTAAACGTGCACGTAAACCGTAACCCGATAGCCGGTGTGGTAAGTTATTTTAAATACCACAAGGGCAAATACCTGGTAGCCTGGCATCCTAAATCGTCAACCGAAAATGAACGTACTACTATTTGCGTTCAAAACAGCGCAGGCGTTTCAGTGCTTTTCAGGCAGATAGCCGGCGCATTGGCCCGCCGTATTGTATGGTATGTAAAAGAGGGGGATACAGTTGAGCAAGGCCAGCAATTTGGCTTTATTAAGTTTGGTTCAAGGGTAGACGTATTTTTACCATTAGGCTCAAAGATATTGGTAAACATTGGCGATGTGGTTAAAGGTGGCCGCACGTTGTTGGCTGAACTACCTGGCGCTTCAACAAGCACTGCTACCAAAACGGCCGAGATTGAAACAAACCTAAACATCGCGCCTCCTCATGCCGAGCCCACTGTTGATGAAGAACTAAATAACGAAGGTGAGCAGCAGGAATTACCGCTGGATCAGCCCAAGACTGAAAAGAAAGCGGTA
>NZ_JBCECK010000253.1:0-731 GCF_039207105.1 Mucilaginibacter sp. | reverse complement strand
GTACCCGCCAAAACAGCTAAGAAACCGGCTTCGGCAAAAACGCCGAAAGATCAAAAAGAGTAACCACTATTACCTATCAAAAAGCGCCGGTTAATATTAACCGGCGCTTTTTGTTTTATATCATCTGGCTGACGATCTTAATTTTTTCTGAAACCGGATTAAACAGATTTATCAGATTAAAGGATTTTTATTCTCATTTTTTAGGCAAATCGTGACCTTCCCTCAATTCTAAAAATCGCGGTTCAACAATACGCAATTGCCAAGCTATCGCTTGCAATGACGTAATACCTAAGCAAATAATAAAATTTTGACTCCCAGAACATTGCAAGGCTAAAATACTTTACAAAGCCCAGTCTAAAGCGAGATTTTGACCACAAAAAAGACCTTCCCGAAAATAAATTCCAGAAAGGCCTTTTAAATATCAAATAGTAACCCGTTAAAAACGGGTACGGATAATTAAACTCTTTTTGATTTGATACGAGCTGCTTTACCGGTAAGGCTACGCAGGTAGTATAATTTAGAACGACGTACTTTACCTACGCTGTTCACTTCAATTTTATCAATGTTTGGAGAGTTAATAGGGAAGATACGCTCAACGCCTATTCCGTTTGAAACTTTACGAACGGTGAAGGTTTCAGTTGTACCAACGCTGTTACGTTGAATAACCACACCTTGATAAAGCTGCACACGTTCTTTATTTCCCTCTCTGATTTTATAATGTACACTTACAG
>NZ_JBCECK010000252.1:0-4844 GCF_039207105.1 Mucilaginibacter sp. | reverse complement strand
CAGTCATGGCCAAAATCAAAATTACACAGATTAAGAGCGTGATCGACAGAAGTGAACGCCAAAAGAAAACAATCGAAGCTTTAGGCTTACGTAAAATTAACCACAGTGTAGAAGTTGAAGCTACACCTGCTATAGTTGGTATGGTTAGAAAAGTTAACCACCTGGTAGCGGTAGAAAACATTTAATATTATGAACTTAAGTAATCTTAAACCTGCAGAAGGTTCTACTAAAAATAGAAAAAGAATTGGCCGTGGTACAGGTTCTGGCCGTGGCGGTACGTCAACCCGTGGCCACAAAGGCGCTGGTTCACGTTCAGGTACCAGCACTAAGGTTGGTTTTGAAGGCGGTCAGATGCCTTTACAACGCCGTGTGCCTAAGGTAGGTTTCAAAAACCCTAACCGTGTTGAATATACAGGTGTTAACTTGGATGTACTGCAAGGATTAGTTGAAAAATACTCATTGCAAGTAGTTGATCTGGATACACTGAAAGAACATGGTTTAGCTTCACGCAACGATCAGGTTAAAATCCTGGGCCGTGGCGAACTGAAAGCCAAATTAGAAGTAAAAGCACATGCATTTACTGCAACAGCGCAAAAAGCGATTGAAGCAGTTGGTGGTACCATAGTTAAGTTGTAAGTTTCAATGAAGAAATTTTTCACCACATTATCCAATATCTGGAAAATCGAAGATCTGAGAGTGCGTATTATTAACACACTCTTATTTCTTTTAATATATCGTGTAGGCTCATTCGTGGTTTTACCCGGTGTAAATGCTACATCAATATCAGACCATAAGGCAGAAGGATTAGTAGGATTGCTGAATATGTTTGCAGGGGGCTCGTTTTCACGTGCCTCTATTTTTGCGCTGGGTGTAATGCCTTACATTTCGGCTTCAATTGTGGTGCAACTGCTGGGTATTGCAGTACCTTATTTCACTAAACTTCAGAAAGAAGGCGAAAGCGGCCGTAACAAACTTAACCAGTGGACACGTTACCTAACCATAGGTATCACTGCCTTACAGGCTATAGGTTATGTGCGTTCACAAATAGGCCCTGATGCCCGTTTAGTTAGCGATCCACTGTTTACCATACTTACTACAATTGTATTAACCGCAGGTACATTATTTGTAATGTGGCTGGGCGAAAAAATTACAGATAAAGGTATTGGTAACGGTATATCATTAATTATCATGGTGGGTATCATTGCCCAATTGCCAGGTGCTTTTATTACAGAGTTCCAGTCACGTACCGCAGGTGCAGGTGGTTTGGTAACTTTTGTGGTTGAAATTGTAGCGCTTATAGGTGTAGTGATGTTCACCATACTTATAGTACAGGGTACACGTAAAATTGCCGTACAGTACGCTAAACGTATAGTGGGTAACAAGCAATATGGCGGCGTTCGTCAGTACATACCTTTAAAGGTAAATGCTGCCGGTGTTATGCCAATCATATTTGCTCAGGCATTAATGTTTATTCCGTCAACAGTACAACAGTTTTTCCCAACCGCTGCTTCAAATGGTGTTTTGATAGCATTATCAAACTATAATTCATGGGAGCATAACCTGTTGTTTGGTATATTAATTATCGTGTTTACTTATTTCTATACTGCTATTACGGTTAACCCTAACCAAATGGCAGATGATATGAAAAAGAACGGTGGTTTTATACCTGGTATTAAACCAGGAAAATCAACTGCTGATTTTATTGACGCTGTAATTTCAAGAATAACTTTACCAGGTTCAATATTTCTGGCGCTTATCGCGATTATCCCGGCATTAGCCAGTTTGGTTGGTGTATCGCCAATATTCGCGAGGTTCTTTGGTGGTACATCATTGATCATCCTGGTAGGTGTTGTTTTAGATACCCTGCAACAAATAGAAAGCCACTTGCTGATGCGCCATTACGATGGTTTAATGAAAACCGGAAGGATCAAAGGCCGCACGGCTATGCCTGCTGCTGCCGGAACAACCCCGACGGCTATCTAATTATAAGCATGTCAAAAATTCTTTATAAGTCTGCCGAGGAAATAGAATTGATCAGAGCCAGTGCTCTGCTAGTGTCCAGAACACATGCAGAGATAGCGAAAGTGATTGGCCCAGGTATAACAACTATTGAACTCGACAGACTTGCTGAAACCTTTATACGCGATAACGGCGGAATTCCTACTTTTTTAAACTACGGCGGGTTTCCATATTCTCTTTGCATTTCGCTTAATGATCAGGTTGTACATGGTTTCCCAGGAAAGTATACACTTGTTGAAGGAGATCTGGTATCTGTTGATTGCGGAGCTACACTAAATGGCTTCGTAGGTGATTCGGCTTACACTTTTGCTATAGGTGAGGTAAGCGACGAGGTTAAGAAACTGATGAGGGTAACCAAAGAGTGTCTTGAACTTGGCGTAGCTAAAGCCGTAGTAGGTATGCGGATAGGGGATATAGGATACGCTGTACAGGAACATGCCGAAAAGAATGGCTTTGGCGTAGTAAAGGAACTTGTAGGGCATGGCGTGGGGGTTAAACTTCACGAAAAGCCTGAAGTGCCTAACTACGGTAAACGCGGAGCCGGTATAAAGTTGGAAGAAGGAATGGTAATAGCGATTGAGCCCATGATCAATGCCGGCCGTGCTGGTGTGAAGTTCTGGGACGATGGATGGACCGTTTCAACTATCGACAAAAAGCCATCTGCGCATTATGAGCATACGGTAGCTATTGGTAAAGGTAAACCAGACATTTTATCGACATTTGATTATGTTGAAAATGTTTTGAAAGAAAAAAATAATAATTAAATAATTTTTTATTAATTTTGCATCCCGGTTTTAGGGCGGATAATTAAGTAATAATCAATAAAATATGGCTAAACAATCTTCGATTGAGCAAGACGGTACAATTAGAGAGGCATTGTCAAATGCAATGTTCAGGGTTGAACTTGAAAATGGTCATGAGATTATCGCACATATATCCGGCAAAATGCGTATGCACTACATTAAAATTTTACCTGGCGACAGAGTGAAGTTGGAGATGAGTCCATACGACTTAACAAAGGGTAGAATAACTTATAGATATAAATAAACAAAGAGATGAAAGTTAGAGCATCCATTAAAAAACGCAGCGCTGATTGCAAGATCATTCGCCGTAACGGGAAACTTTATGTTATTAACAAAAAGAATCCTAAATACAAACAGCGTCAGGGATAATTAAAAATTGTGATAAACCGTACAACGGTGGCCCGCCGTTCGGTTATCATCTAAAAAACAAATAATAAATATGGCAAGGATTTCAGGTATTGATTTACCGAAAAACAAAAGAGGTGAGATTGGACTTACCTACATTTACGGCGTAGGCCGTGCAACAGCTCAAAGAATTTTAACTGAAGCTGGTATTGATTTTAACACCAAAGTTCAGGATTGGACAGATGAGCAATTATCTGCAATTCGTGGAATTATCAACGATCAAATTAAAGTGGAAGGCGCGCTTCGTTCAGAAGTTCAGCTTAACATTAAACGTTTGATGGATATAGGTTGTTACCGCGGTACACGTCACCGTAAAGGTTTACCATTACGTGGTCAGCGTACTAAAAATAACTCACGTACCCGTAAAGGAAAACGTAAAACAGTTGCTAACAAAAAGAAAGCTACTAAATAATTGATTAATGGTTAGAGGGCTTTGGTTAGTTCTCGCTTTGTAAACCATTAGGAATACCTCATTTAAAAATTATAATTAATGAGTCCGAATTATTTGTTAATTCAGTAATTCATTAATTCAAAAAGTAAAAAAATGGCTAAAACCAAAAAAGTTACCAAAAAGCGTATTGTTATCGTTGAGCCGGTTGGCGAAGCACACATCAATGCAACTTTTAACAACATTATCATAACCCTTACAAACAAAACCGGTCAGGCTGTATCATGGTCTTCAGCTGGTAAAATGGGTTTCAAAGGTTCAAAAAAGAATACTCCTTACGCTGCTTCACAAGCTGCTGCCGATTGCGGTAAAGTTGCTTATGACTTAGGCTTACGTAAAGTTGAAGTATTTGTAAAAGGCCCTGGTGCCGGTCGTGAATCAGCTATCCGTACTTTGCAAACTGCAGGTATCGAAGTTACAACGATAAAAGATATTACACCGCTTCCACACAATGGTTGTCGTCCTTCAAAAAGAAGAAGAGTTTAATTAACAGATTTTTTAAAGCTAAGATTCGGCAGCTACAGGCTGCTTGATACTTTAAGAACACACACAAATGGCAAGATATACAGGTCCAAAATCCAAAATTGCACGCCGTTTCCGTGAGCCGATCTTCGGTCCGGATAAAGCGTTAGAGCGTAAAAACTATCCACCAGGAATGCACGGTGCTTCCAAACGTCGTGGAAAACAATCTGAGTATTCAACTCAGTTAATGGAGAAACAAAAAGTAAAATACACTTATGGTGTATTAGAGCGTCAGTTCGAAAACTTGTTTCACCGTGCATCAGCTAAAGAAGGTATCACAGGTGAAAACTTGCTGAAATTTTTAGAGGCTCGTTTAGATAACGCTGTTTACCGTTTAGGTATCGCTCCTACCCGTTCTGCAGCACGTCAATTGGTAAATCACAAACACATTAACGTTAACGGTGCTGTTGTAAACATTGCATCATACGCGTTAAAAGCTGGTGACGTGATCTCTGTACGTGAAAAATCTAAATCATTAGAAGCAATCACACTTTCAGTAGCCGGAAGAAGAATCAGCAAATACAGCTGGTTAGAATGGGATGCTAATAGCTTAACAGGTAAATTCCTGAACTATCCTAACCGCGACGAGATACCTGAAAACATTAAGGAAAACCTAATCGTCGAGTTGTACTCAAAATAATAACGAT
>NZ_JBCECK010000251.1:0-4888 GCF_039207105.1 Mucilaginibacter sp. | reverse complement strand
CGTGCTGATGCTCGTGTACAAGAGTTCGAAAACCGCAAAAAAGAAGCAAAATCTGCAAGCAACGCGGTTAAGAAAGTGAAAGAATCAGTTGAAAAATCAACTTTAGGTGATCTTAGCGTATTAGCTCAGTTAAAAGAGCAAATGGAAGGTGCTGAAAACAAAGCCCGCAAGGCTGCACCAGCTAAAGAATCAAAATCTGAAGAAGAAGAAGCATAAGCTTTAACTGAACAAATATTCTTTACAAAGCCCTTTCGTTAACTCGGAAGGGCTTTTTTGTTGACTAAATAACTTATATTTACTGTATGGAAGCCCATATGGTCAACATATTCTCGTTTAAAATATGCCTGCGGTTAATGTTCACTACGTTATTTATCGTTTTTTTAACGTATTGCATCAACTTTAACCACATGATAATGTCCTATGATTTTCATGGAAGCGCGCTCATATTAGCTTTTTTAATTGGCGCTTTCAGCTACATTGGGTTTGTCATCAAATCGGTTTGGTTATGGCGCTCATACTCCAAACCTGAAAAGGACGATAGCTTTAAACACATTGTTTTGCTAAGCCTGCTATTCGCCTTTTCGGAATTTGCATCATTAGGAATGATATTACCAGCCTTACGTTACCCGCGTTAATCAGAATATGTATGGTAAAATATAATAACCACTTATATTTTTAGCGGAGGCTTTTCAAAACAATTTACTATTTTTGCCCAAATCCATCCACCCATACGATGCAAAATCTTACACTGCTCGACGGACAGAAATTTCAGATCACCATACAACGTTTATGCCGCCAGCTGATCGAAAATCATAATGATTTTTCCGATTCGGTATTAATTGGTATCCAGCCCCGCGGTATTTATTTAGCCAGGCGCGTAGCCGAAGAACTAAGGAAAATATTACCCGGTAAAACCATTATGCAGGGCGACCTGGATATTACTTTTTACCGCGATGATTTCCGCAGGCGCGAATCGCAGCTGGTACCCAACCAAACCAAAATTGACTTTATCATTGAAGGTAAAAAGGTAGTGATGATGGATGATGTGCTTTGGACAGGTCGTACCATCCGTGCCGCTATGGATGCCATGCAGGCGTTCGGCCGCCCGGAAAAGGTAGAGCTCCTGGCCCTGGTTGATCGCCGCTACTCACGTCACATACCGGTATCTGCAGATTATGTAGGTATTGAGGTTGATTCTATCGCCTCGCAAAAGGTAGTAGTAAGTTGGAAAGATACCGATGGCGAAGATAAAATAGTGCTGGTATCGGAAGCGGCAGAATAAATAATACAGACATATACAATAGTATGAATATGTCATTGCGAGGAACGAAGCAATCGCGGATTTACAGAGCGGATCTGTATAGCATAGAGATTGCTTCGTTCCTCGCAATGACAGGATCAAAATAAAAATCCGAAATCGAACATCCGAAATCCGAAATAAAAAAGATATGGCAGGACTAAGCACAAGGCACTTATTAGGTATAAAAGATTTAAACCGGGCAGATATTGAACTCATATTTGAAACTGCCGATACCTTTAAATCTGTTTTAAACCGCCCTATAAAAAAGGTGCCTTCCCTGCGCGATGTCACCATCGCTAATATATTTTTCGAAAACTCAACCCGCACGCGCTTATCGTTTGAGCTGGCCGAAAAACGTTTATCAGCCGATGTGGTGAACTTCGCGGCATCCTCATCATCGGTAAGCAAAGGCGAAACGCTGATTGATACCGTGAATAACATCCTGGCCATGAAGGTAGACATGGTGGTGATGCGTCACCCCTATGCCGGTGCGGGTATCTTCCTGTCAAAACATGTAAAAGCACAGATCGTGAACGCCGGCGACGGTGCTCATGAACACCCAACCCAGGCCCTACTGGACGCTTTCTCTATCCGTGAAAAATATGGCGATGTGGCCGGTAAAAAAGTAGTGATCGTGGGTGATATCCTGCACTCGCGTGTAGCGCTTTCCAATATACTTTGCTTAAAGCAACTGGGTGCCGAGGTAATGGTTTGCGGCCCCACTACCCTGATCCCAAAATACATTGGATCATTAGGTGTAAAGGTGGAGCACAACTTAATAAAAGCACTTAACTGGTGCGATGTAGCCAACATGCTGCGCATACAGCTGGAGCGTCAGGACATTAAATATTTCCCTTCCCTGCGGGAATATACGATGCTTTTTGGCCTCAATAAAACTATTTTAGATTCCTTGGATAAAGAGATCACCGTAATGCACCCCGGCCCTATTAACCGCGGCGTGGAGATCACCAGTGACGTGGCCGACAGTAAACAATCTATCATATTAGATCAGGTAGAGAACGGTGTGGCGATCAGGATGGCGGTGCTCTATCTACTTGCAGGGCAAACACCATAATTCATGATTGGCACCATAAAGGGTCCCATTTTTGTTTGTGCTTATATGGCCCATACTGTAAAAGGCGTTATTACTTAAAGTGACCTTAATGAAATTAACCCGTTTTTTTTATTTATACCCCATTGTAACCTTTGTATTTTGCTCATCTACAGTATTTGCCCAAAGCCTTCAGCAGGTAAAAACGGACTCGGTATTTGCGCTGGTTCAACGGTTCTTTAATGCCAAACAGGCCGATTCCATTTACGCCCTGGGCGGAGATCGTTTCAAAAAGGCACTCTCCCGCGAAAGTTTCCGCTCCATTGCCGATCAGCAGCTTTTTCCGATGAACGATATTAAGGGCTCGTCACTTATTAGTTTTGTGAACAATAATGTGGCTACTTATAAGTTGATATTTGAAGCCGTAACCCTACAGCTTCAAATGGGTCTCGATCAAAACAACAAGCTTGATCTGTTTCTTTTTCAACCCTTTACACAGGTAACCGACGACAAGCTCACGCCCGTTTCTACAACAAACAAAATGATATCAGCAATGGACAAAGAGGTAGAAGCCGTTGTTCGCCCATATATGCAGAAAGCGGTTACGGTTGGACTCAGTATCGGCATTTTAAAAGACGGACAGATCACTACTTATAATTATGGCGAAACCGCGCGAGGAAACAAGCAGCTGCCAACATCAAATACTATCTTTGAAATAGGATCCATCACCAAAACGTTCACCTCGGTTTTGCTGGCTTATTATGTAAACGAAGGCAAGGTAAAACTTACCGACCCCATAACTAAATACCTGCCCGATTCTGTGGCTAAAAACCCGGCGTTAAAGCAAGTAACGCTTGAATCATTAAGCAACCACACCTCTGGCTTGGCCCGGATACCCGATAATCTGGAGGCTAACGCTACTGACGCGCTTAACCCTTATAAAAATTATAATAAGCAATTGTTGTTCTCCTACCTGAAAACCTGCAAGCTTAACAGCCAGCCGGGCGAAAGGTATGATTACTCCAATTTAGGGATGGGTGTGCTGGGTACCATCCTATCGCATATAAGCGGCAAAACTTTTGAGCAAATGGTGGCCGATGTAATAGCAAAACCCTTGAACATGCAAGGTACTGCCCAATATGTAAGTGTGGCAAAACAAACAAACATGGCCAATGTATATAACGCCACCGGCAACGTAACAGAGGCCTGGGATTTTGACGTATTAGCCCCCTGCGGAGCGCTACGCTCGTCTGTAAATGATTTGATGATTTACGCTAAGGCCAATATGATCCCTGCCTCAGATAAGCTTGGAAAGGCTATTGAGCTTACCCATCATATTACTTTTAATAAAGATGCTAAAATGGGACTGGCATGGCACATCATTCTGGTTGATGGAATAGAATATTACTTTCACAACGGAGGCACCTACGGCAGCAGCAGCTTTTTAGCCTTTAACAGCCAAAAGAATCTGGCTGTTGTTATCCTGTCAAACTCTGCTGAAAATACGGATTTGGTTGGTACGGAGCTGTTGAAAAAACTGCAGCTATAATCCCTACCTGCTCTACATTATTCCCTATTGTCATTGTGAGGTACGAAGCAATCGCGAACTTTTCGAATTTGGCTGCTCTGTGCTATTCGTGATTGCCGCGCTATCGCTCGCAATGACACCTTTTATCTTTTATCTCGCATCCCCCCTAAAACAATACATCCCACCTTGCCTAAGCAAAGCGGGATGTACCTGAAAGTAATCAGTCAACGAATTAACTCAATCCAACCCTATCAACTAATTATTTATCTTTTACGGTTGATCCGTCCCTGATCTCATCGCTGGCGGCTTTTACAAGCTGATCGCCGGGTTTCAGGTCACCAAAAACTTCCATCATATCACCTGATGAAAAACCCTTTTTAGCATCAACCCATTGTGCTTTGTGGTTTACAACCTTGATCACAAATACCTTTTCGGTTGAAGTAACCACAGCTGTTTTAGGTACAACAAATGTACTGTCGCCGCCCGGCAATGGTACGTTAACCTCGGCAAACATATGCGGCAATAATTTTCTATCTTTATTGTAAACGTCCATCTCTAAACGTTCTGATCTTAATTTTTCGTCAAGTGCTCCGGCCATACGTTTTACCTGTGCGGTAAATTTCTGGTTTGGTAAAGCTTTTACGGTAAAATTAACCTCACTTTTATTGCTCAACGCACCTGTAGAAACCTCAGGTATAGATACTACTAAACGCAGTCTGTTTTGGTCTTGCAGGGTAAACAATGGGTCGGTACTTTTACCACCCGGCCCCACATAGGCACCCAAGTTTACATTACGACTGGTAATTACACCATCAAACGGCGCCCTGATCTCGAGGTAAGCCAAATTTGCCGAAACTTCTTTGTAAGCTGATTTCGCAGCTTCTACATTAGCAAGGTCTGAGTTTTTCTTAGCCTCTGCCTGCTCCAGGTCATTTAATGATACTGTACCAGGTGTTTTGCTGGTGCTCACCAAACGGTCATAAGTAGCTTTGCTGGCAAAGTATATGGC
>NZ_JBCECK010000250.1:0-4899 GCF_039207105.1 Mucilaginibacter sp. | reverse complement strand
GGCAAATATAAATGAAAAAGATAGGTTTAACACTATTAACCGCTTTTGTAGGAGGTGCGCTGGCTTTAGGGGCATATAAGATGATCGAGAATAAATATGCCGATAACATGAGCTTTGAAGAAAAGCAAAAAGTATACTTTACCAGCAATAAATCGGCACCGATAGTTTCATCAACCGGGGCTCTGGACTTTACAGAAGCTGCAGCCGCGGCAACCCCCGCAGTAGTATACATCCGTACAACGTACAGCAGCCAAACGGGTGGCAGCGGGCAAAACCAGCTGGAGCAAATGTTCGGCGATATGTTTGGTCAGCGTATGCCGCAGCGCGGCCCTCAGCAAGCGTCCGGCTCGGGGGTTATTATTTCGCCCGATGGTTATATTGTAACCAATAACCACGTGGTTGAAAAGGCTGATAAAATTACCGTAGCTACCAATGATCACCGTAGGTTTGAAGCCAAAGTGATAGGTACTGACCCAAGCACGGATTTGGCACTAATCAAAATTAGTGCAACAGACCTGCCAATTGTAAAATTGGGAAACTCTGACGAAACCCGTGTAGGGGAGTGGGTGCTTGCTGTAGGTAACCCCTTTAACTTAACCTCAACCGTAACTGCGGGTATTATTAGTGCCAAGGGCCGTAATATAGGCATCATTGGCAGCCAGGATAATGAGGATGAGAACCCGTTCGGTCGTACCCGCAACCAGCAGGGTGGTCCAAGGCTTAATAAAGCTATTGAGTCATTTATCCAGACAGATGCAGCCATTAACCCGGGTAACAGTGGTGGTGCCTTGGTAAACACCAAAGGCGAATTAGTTGGTATTAACGCTGCCATTGCATCGCACACAGGTTCATATGAAGGATATGGTTTTGCTATACCCATTAACCTGGCCAAAAAAGTACTGAACGATATTAAAAAATACGGTTCTGTAAAACGTGGCTTTGTAGGTGTGAGCTTTACCGAGCTTAATCCCGAAGTTGCCCAGCAATTAGGCGTAAGCAATACCAATGGTTTATACGTGAATGATGTAGTGCCTGGTGGTGGTGCAGAACAGGCCGGTATTAAAAAGGGTGATATTATTGACAAGGTTGAAGGCACTCAGGTTTATGAATCATCAGATTTGCAGGAGCATGTTGGCCGTTTACAACCAGGCGATAAGGTTAATATAACCGTGCTTCGTGATGGTAAGGAGAAAAACTTCGCGGTAACACTTAAAGCTGATGCTACCCCAACAAACCGTACAGCTGCGGTATCTAAATCGGCCGAGGAATTGTTTAACAAATTGGGAGCAAGTTTCCAACCGTTAACAGCTGCTGAAAAAGCAAAATTCCATGTTAACTCTGGTGTTAAAGTTACCCAGGTACGCCCGGGCCGCGTGTTTGATAACTTTGAGATACCCGTAGGATCAGTGATCACCAGTATCAATAAACAGCCCATTAATAGTGTGGCCGATATTGATAAAGCTATTACCAATCTACGTAATGGCAACCTGGTAATTTCAGGTAACTATCCAGACGGAACCAATTTTAACAATATGTTCCAGGTACAATAAGAATAACTAAAGCGATTTAATAGTGAAGCCCTGGTCGAAAGACCGGGGTTTTTTGTTAAAAAAGTTTTGTCATGCTGAACGGAGTGAAGCATCTATTCTACAATATGAATAGTGCACGATCAGATCCTTCACTATCGCTCAGGACAAATGGGAAGGGTTATAAAATAATTTAAACATCAAAAGAAACTAACCCCAACAGCCCAGCCTATCCAACCAGTCCAATTGCGGCTGTTGCTGATGAAACTATGGTGCAGATCGCGCACCCAGGCATAACCATTAACAGGGTTACGCTGGTCTGAATAAAAAAGGTTCAGCGCTGGTCCGGCGTTTATGGAGAATGCTTTGGTGATTTTGTAAGTTAATGAAAGATCAAACCGGCTTAATAAATTGGTGCGTGCCCAATTGCCCTGGTAAACGTAGTTTTGAGTAAGCTCCGGGTTAAGGGCAAGGCTTTTGCCCAATCCAAGCTCGCGGCCAAAACCGAAGCCAAAAGCATATAATTTACTGTTATTATCAAACCGTAGGCCGCCCTGCCAGATGGTATATAATTGCCGGCTGCCTGTTTTAAGGCCCAGGTTAGCATTCAGCGTTTCGTTGCTTGATAGGGCCAGTTTATGATAGCCATGATTTACAATATTGATCAGGCCGATGCTATAGCCTGATGAAGTATCGGCAACATTGATGAGGCCAAGCTGTACACCCCGCAGGTTACGGGCATAGTTAAAAAGCCCTGCCTGCACTCCGCTTGTTTTTTGTCCGGCTATGTTGCCTAAAATTGCTGCCTGCATACCAGCCACGTTACCCCGGGTATGGTTATATAAGACAGATGCCTGCATACCCCTAAGGTTATGTTTTACGCTGTTATGCAATAAGGAGAGCTGAACGCCCCGAACGCTACCCAGCACATTGTTGTACAGGCCTCCAACCTGAATGCCTTTAACATTACCGCCTACTACATTGAATATACCTGCAATTTGTACGTCGCCTACATCACCTTTGTCGAGGTTGAAAATGAGGCCAAGCTCGAAGCCGTCAACCCCGGCATTGTAACCGCCCACAGCGTTTAACGATACCTTGTTTACTACTTGCCCGCTAAATTCGGCGTGAGTACTTACACCCGGTATGGCCGATGCCTGAAAGGGAGCCTGAGCAATAAGACCATGCAGGTTTGCTGCTTGTATCTGTTGTTTGGTGGAAATAAAAAGCCGCCCTAATGAGGTGCTTTCAATACCATCATTATCACCACTGATGATGTACCCGATCAGGCTTTTGGGTTTGTTACTGTCGGGATTAACGGTTACACCGGCTAAAAAAGTGATGGTGGTGTCTTTATAAAATTCTTTGCTCACGGTTAGCATAACGGGTTGTCCGTTATTTTTAAGAAGGAGTTCAAAGTGTCCATCTTTATCGGTAAGGGCTGATTGTAGCAGTACACGATCATAAACACTGGCGTTTTCCAGCTTTTTGCCGCTTTGTTCGTCAGTTATAAAACCGCTTACATGGTACTCATCGCCTTCGGCTGCTGCCTTGTCGGTAGTTAATGATAACTGCAAAGGCGCGTAGCGTAGGATAACAAAGTTGCGGGTTTCTTTATATTCAAAACGATTAAGGAGCATATGGTCAAGCACTTCCTTAATGGTCCAATTATCAGCATTGATAGTTACCAGACTATCGGTTTTAACAATATTGCTGTTGTAAGAGAATGTGAAGTTTCCTCGCTCCTCTATAGTTTTCAGCACTACGCCCATGCGCATATTGCTTACATGGATAGATATGTTTTTGGCGAGGATTGATTCGGGAGGGTTGGCGTAGCTTATTGCCGGGAATGTAAATATGACCAAGGCGACAATAAGATATCTGCGTAAACAGCCCATGTAGATGTTATTTAAATATGATCTGCTGGTTTTTGCGCTCAACTCTGATCTTAAAAGTATCACCAATAACACTCACTATTTCATCAAGTGACTGGCCCTGAAAGGTTGTGGTGATAGGCAGGCTCTCCAGCGATTTATTGGCTATAACAACGTGCGCTCCATATAGCTCATTAAGCGTTTGCACCACCTCAGCTAAAGGTGTTTTATCGCACACCAACTGACGGGTTAAATAGTAATTATAAAGCTTGCCCTTGTTTTGTTCTTTGGATAAAGCGCCTTTCATAACGGTCGCTTTTTCGCCTGGACTCAGCTCAACACTGTTTTTATGCTCGTTCACCTTTACAATACCGGTTTCCACAATTACTTCGGTTTTGCCATTTCGGCTCTTAATATTGAATGACGTACCAACCACCGTAACCGTTACATCATTCACCTTAATTATAAATGGTTTTGTTTTATCGGGTGCAACCTTAAAAAAAGCTTCGCCCTGCAAACTCACCGGACGAAAGTTATTGGTGAATCTTTTGGGGTATACGATTGTAGAATGTGCATTGAGCGTAATTTCAGAGCCATCTGGCAGCGTTTGAGCACGAACTTTAGCATTACTGTTAATTTTGATAAACGAGACCGAACCATTGTCGTAAAAGTGATTAAAGGTTAGCCAAAGAACGGTACTAATTAAAATTACGGATGCCGCCAAACCAATCCAGTAGGAGGTAGGGGTCGTTTTTACCAATGATTGCTGCCGTAAAGATGCGGGATTGTTAAGCCGGTTTTGCAAACGTATATAGGCATCTTCTTTATTAATATTTCGTACGGTTTGGGGGCTTTGGTCCCAAATAAGTTTAAATTGTTCATAAAGCGCACGGTTAGCTTCGCTGGCAGCAATCCAATCGTCCACAAATAAACGCTCGGCGCGTGAAGCTTCGCCGGCAATATACTTTACCAATAAGTCGTCATCCATATTTGTATTGGCACTACCCATCATACTACCACTGCATTAATATAATTAAAATAATTGGCAAAAATTCCGCCAGTTTCTGGCGCATCATGCGTAGCGCCTTACCCATTTGATTTTCCACTGTTTTAACAGAAAGACCCATGTGATCGGCAATCTGCTGATATTTAAGTTGTTCAAAACGGCTCAGCTGAAAAATGATGCGGCATTGCTGGGGCAGTTCGCTCATCGCGGAATCAATGCGTTGCTGCAGTTCGGCAGTCATTAGTTTTCCAGAGGTATTTTCTTCCTCATCCTGTTGTAGCTGCCCGGCATAATATACCCCAAATGAGGCCTTTACTTTTTGATGTTTTAAGTAGTTAAGGCTTTCATTGTGCACAGCCCGGTATAAGTAGGCCTTTAATGAGCCATCGGTTTTTAGCTGATGGCGTTTTTCCCATATTCGGCAAAATACGTTTTGTACAATTTCTTCGGCCAGTTCATCATCTTTCAAGAAAGTATATGCATAGGCATGCAG
>NZ_JBCECK010000249.1:0-4915 GCF_039207105.1 Mucilaginibacter sp. | reverse complement strand
GGACGGTTTTCCCTAACGGATTTGGCGGTATCGAATATAACGGCGCAACCAGCGAGACAGTAGATGCCTATGAAATGGCCGATGGCACTACATTTTCAAGAAGCAACCCTGCCCAGGAAAAAGAACCTTATAAAAACAGAGATCCACGGTTTTACGCTACTATTTTATACGAGGGAGCCAAATTCAGGCCGCGTGCTTCAAACCTTGTAGGTATTGACCCGGTGGGTGTTTTACAGGTTGGTACCTGGGAAAAATGGGATGCCGCAGCCGGAAAAATTACTTATGTATATGGTTTGGATAGCCGTAACAGCGCTGTTTATGGTGGGGGTTATAACAACACCGGTACATCCATGTTAAAATTTATTAACCGTAAAACTGATATGTATGTTAGTCACCAGGATGATCTGACCTGGCGCTATATCCGTTATACCGAGATCATCCTTAACTACGCTGAGGCCTGTATAGAACTGGGGCAGGATGGCGAGGCGCGTACCTACCTCAACATGATCAGAAAAAGAGCAGGTATGCCTGATATTACCGAATCGGGTGCTGCTCTTAAAAAGAGGTATCAGAACGAAAGGCGCATTGAAATGCTGTTTGAAAATCAGCGCTTTTTTGATGTACGCCGCTGGATGATAGGCTCGGACGCATATCACCCGATGCATGGGGTTGATGTAGTTTATAAGTTAAATCCTGATAAAACAACCGCTACCATCCCTACGGTAACACCTGTGCAAATTACCACCGGTAAATGGGATGATAAAGCTTACTTTATGCCTATTTCAAGGAGTGAAATGAACAAAAACTCTAAACTGGTGCAAAACCCGGGCTATAATTAATCTGTTGACCGGAACCATATCATCATTTATGTAATAATAATCTAATGGAGTTGATCAATTGAAAGGTTGATCAACTCCATTTTTTATATGGATGCTTATCTGATAAAGTAAACAAAGTTATAGTTGATCAAACATTCTCGGGGCTTTTTGCAAAGCCTTTTCTGAACGCTAAGGGAGTAAGCTTTGTTTTTTCTTTAAATAAGTTAGAAAAGTATTGTGTCGATTCGAAATTGAGTGAGTATGCGATTTCCTTAATTGGCCGCGATGAGTTCACCAGTTCTTCTTTCGCCTTTTCCAGCTTCAATTGAATTTGATATTGTATGGGCGCCATGCCGGTGTATGCTTTAAAGATCTTTCTGAATCGCGAATAACTGATATGTAATTGATCGGCAATATCATGAGGGCCAAGCTTGCTCTCTAAGTTATCCCTCATAATTGAGCGTGCCTTATTGATCATCGTCTCCATTTCATCTTCTTCAAATGCGGCCTGCTTTGATGAACTGTAAACCTGCCCCAGTAAATATATAGCAGCGCCGGCAACCAGTGGCTGGTAGGCTGGCTTTTCTTTATCAATGATCTCTATTACCTGCTCAAATAAACTAATCATGTTTTGATTATAGCCGATATTAACCACCGGACACAAAGGGTCGAAAAAGTCATGGTCTACAAGGTTGCTCATAAACGCGCCCCGGTATCCTATCCAATATTCTTTCCATCCGGTTTGTAAGTTTGGGCGATACCTGTGCCTGATATTTGGGAATATAGCTATTACTGAGCCGCTTACAATGGGTATGTCGCCCGTAGCTTGTGTATTAAAAACACCCGAACCTCCGGTTATATACACCAGCGAATACTCTTGCAGCACCCGGCCATTCTCCCAGCTAAAACTATGATGCGTTGGATGCCCGGCATCGGGATATTGTCCGCCGGGCGCATATTCCTGGTAACCTGCGTGCAATACCTGTAATCCCCAGCCTTCATCTTTACTTGATATGGGAAGATATTTGTAAAAATTCTTCATAGCTATTACTCTTTTATAAATGGTATTCGAATATCGAAGAAATTTTAGTTTTATATTCAAAATAGCAAAAACCGAACATAAAATATCAAATCACTAACATTTGACCATAATTATCGCCGGATAAACTGGTGCCGCAGCCTTTGGGTCACCGATAATGTTTAGTCAATGCTTTCCGCATTGATGTCTTTTTGCCGGATAATTCCATCAAAAAGTACATGTTATATATCAAAAAGTATACGTGTTAAAATGTGTGCATTTAATATTTTTAATAACAATTATCAACCGCATCTGGATGCCGTTCGTCTTAATTTTTAGCGCGTAATTTTATCCATTAACCAACAAATGAGTAACAATAAATATTTTATCAATACCACAAAAGTTATAATTCTCATAATAACATTGTTGGGTAATGCCAGCTTGTATGCTCAAAATACTTCAACGAATAATCGATGGGGGAAAAATGCACACATTTCTAAAACATCGTTAACCCTTGATGGTGTAAAACCGATAGCCAGCTGGATATGGGATTCAGGGCCTGAAAATCCGCAAAACTACTACCTGCTTGTCCGGAAAACGTTTAACCTGGATAAGGTTCCGCTTAATGCCATCGCCTTTATATCTGCCTATGCATACGCCGATGTATATATTAACGGTAAGTTATTTGAGCGCTGCCCAATGAACTGTGATCCTGAATATCAGTGTTACGATAAGTTTGATATTGCAGGTTATCTTCAAAAAGGAGCGAATTGTATCACCGCTGTAGTACAAAACTTTGGCGTTGGGCTTCATTCACAGATGAATGCCCGTGGGGGATTCTTTTTACAGGCAAAGCTTAACTTCCCGGGCAGGTCTGTAAACCTGTTAAGTGATAGCAGCTGGAAAGTAACTCATGCAAAAGCCTGGAATACACAAACGGCTTTCAGGGATACCAATGCCCGCCTTATTGGTTTTATAGAAGAATTTGATGCCCGTTTATGGCCTAAAAACTGGCAAAGCGCAATGTTTAATGATGCCGCCTGGGAAAATGCAAAAATAATCGGCGTTCCACCGGTTGCACCATGGAATCAGCTTACCGTTATTGAACGCCCCCGTTTAAGCCGTAGTATGATCAAACCTGTAAGGCAATGGAAAAGTGGTAATAAAATGGTTTACGATTTTGGTGTTGAAATTGTAGGTTATCCTCGGTTTACCATTAACTCCCGCAAAGAAGGTATTAAATTTGAAATTGGTACCGGCGAACGATTGGATACAAACAGAGCGCCCTTGCTTCGTGTAAGCAGCGATCATTCTGAAAAATACACTACCATAAAAGGTGTGCAAAGCTGGCGCCCATACACGTGGAGCGGTTTCAGATATTTCTCAATAGAAACAAATACAAATATTGATATCCAAAGCGTTACTGCTGAATTTGCCTGCTACAATTATGAAATGCAAAGTTCATTCGCGTGTTCTGATGCTCAGTTAAATAAATTTTGGGAAATAGGCAGGCATACCATGCGCATCAATTCGATAGATACCTACGAAGATCCATGGCGTGAACATACACAATACATTGCCGGTGATTCGCGGTATATGCAGATCTTTGGCAATTATGCATTTGGTAAAAGTTCAAGGTTGTTATCGGCCTACAACATTATATCTGGTGCCCAATCCCAACGCTGGCGAAGCGATGGCGCGGTTAGGAGCAGGTACCCTACTGATTATTTCCTGCAACCCGGTAGTTCTGCTTACCTGGCAGATTACCAGTTAGAATGGATGCTGATGATGTATGAGTATTTTTTATACTACGGCAACGATGAACTGATTGAACAGCTATATCCAAACCTGAAAAAGGCAATGGATTATTATAAACCTTTTTTAGACACTAAAACAGGTTTACTTGCCAACTTACCCGGATGGATAGTTCTTGACTGGCCCAGTACCTACCCCATAGAACAGAAGAGTATGATAACAGGAACCAATTGTTTATATTACGGTGCATTAAATGCGGCGGCAAACATAGCTAATGATTTTGGCCATGATCCACAACAGGCAGAGCAATGGAAAAAAGAGGCTGCGGAATTAAAGAATAACATTAATAAAAGACTTTGGTCGGAAAAAGACCAGGCGTATTTAGATAGTTACGGAGGGACCAGGGTTGCCCAACAATCGCAGGTTTACGCTTTGGAATATGGCCTGGCCGATGATAGCAGAAAAAAAGGCATGATCGAGCTGATCAAAAAGAGCGGAAAAGCCAGTGAGCAATCATTTGCCTACCGGGTTTTAAAAGTGATGTTATCAGAAGGAAACGAACAATGGGCCATGGATTATATGCGAAAAAACTGGGGTGCGCAAACCAGGCTTGCTTCTTTTAACGGAGCTTGGCAGGAAGGCTGGGATCTTCCGTGGGGCTCAACCTCGCATGCATGGTCATCCGGGCCAACCGCTTTACTTACAGAAAAACTGCTTGGAATTGAGCCTGCCGGATATGGCTGGAAAACATTTATTGTTAAGCCAACTGTTAGTGATTTAACCTGGGCAAAAGGGAAGGTTTCAACTGTATCTGGAGATATTTCGGCCAGTTGGAAAAAAACTGCCGGCAATCATTTTTTCTTAAAATTAAGTGTACCCAAAGGCACCAAAGGCCGGGTTTATTTGCCAACATCAAAGCAACAATCAATTACTATAAACGGAAAACCGCCAGCAAAAAAGTCAACATATCAAATGTATGCCGCCGGTAATAACTGGTATGTTATAACCATCAGTGCAGGCACTTATCAGTTTGAATGTGAAATAAACCATGCGATATAATATATAAGGGAGATAAGCCCCTTCGCTGATTTAACCAACGCTCAACAACAGGGGGAATCATAAATGATCCATTCAAAAATAAGGTTATAGATATTGCCGGTTTTACTATAGCCCGGAGAAAACTAAAGCCCCTTAATTTTTATATTAAGGGGCTTTACAATTATAAAAATTGCTTTTGCAAAATGATAATAACACCACTAATCTATTTTAAAAATTACTTTGTCTTTTTGAATTTTTTTGAACCAAATAAAACATTTTTTGAACC
>NZ_JBCECK010000248.1:0-4977 GCF_039207105.1 Mucilaginibacter sp. | reverse complement strand
CTGTTGGTGTTACCACAAACGGCGATCTGCGGGCTGCAGGGATAGCTGTTTTTTTATAAAGCCACAGCCATAGTTTGCCATAGTCATCTGGTGTTTCAAAGAAAAACGCATCGTGAAAAACCGGGATCGTTTGATAGCCTAAATGAATCAGCGGAACAAAGTTATCGGTGCAAAATACAATGTCGCAGCCCTTACTCCAGGCTTTTAAAGGTAAAAACAATTGTTTCCAAAGCTGGTACCGGGCATGTTCAACTAATTTAAGCCATTTACTATTACCTGTATAAACGGGAAAAAGAGTATCCAGAAAATGAAAATGTAGTTGTTCGCTTTCCATTTTTTTGAACGCCTTACATACTTCTTCCAGGTAAGTTCGGGTACCAGTTTTGGCCAGTCGCAGATCGCGGATATCAACAGCTACAGTTAAGGGTTTTGCCATAACTTAAATGGCCTCACGGCTTTTAATAACCTTAGCCGGGACCCCGGCCACAATAGAGTTGGGAGGGACCGATTTAGAAACCACACTGCTTGCCGCAATTACACAACCTTTACCAATATGCACACCAGCCAGGATGGTTGCCCCGGCGCCTATCCAGCAATTATCTTCAATAGTTACGGCTATTTTGGTAACACCCTGCTCTTTTATGGTAAGTTCGAGGTCAGAAAAATTATGATTTTCTGAAAAGATCTGCACATTGGGCCCCATGATCACGTCTTTACCAATACTGATACCTCCCTGGCCTGCAAAATAGGCTCGGGCGCTGATACCTGTCCTGTCGCCAATAGAAATGCCGGCACCTTTATAAGCGATAACACCAGTGGCAAATAATATCGAATCTTTAGCGATAGATACATCGTCGCCGAAGATTATTCCATCTTTAGATAGCGCGTTAATGCTCACATTATCTTCCAGAATTAAATTTCTGCCAGTGCTTAGCATATAGGCATGACGTACCTTAACACGCTTACCGATGAAGATAAGCCCGGAGGATTTTTTTAAGAATAGCTTCAAGTATAGTCCCCTTAAAATTTGTACAGCCCTGCCCTGGCTAATGATCAGTAAATCTTTAGCGGTATATCCACTTTCCCATTTATAGTTAGGATCGTTCTTTAACTTTCTGATGAGTTTCTCAATCATTTGCGGGAAGGGTTTGAAGGGGTTTACTTTGCATGATAACACTGATCATGAGGCCGGATAAAAACCAGTTCATGTAAGAGATATAAGACGAAGATTCAACTTCAGATGTCATAAGCGGAATTAAAAAACTGATCTTCAACAATAAAACAGCCATACATAGTTTTCGTTCTTTTCCTTTCAGCTTATTTATCCATTTTAAACCTGTTTTAATAAACATCACATAAATAGAAAGGTATAAAAATAGGGCAATTATTCCTGTTTGTACACCTATAATGATAAACTGGTTTTCCCCGCCCACGTTTTCACCCAAACTTCCTCCAATTCTGCCTGATGAACCAAGACCCAGGCCAAGCGGATGTTCAATCATGGCTATTATCCCCTCGGCCCATTGTACCAGGTGGCCTACGCTTGATGGGTCGCTAAAATCTATAGTGTTCATGGCAACTTCCAGCAAACCATTGTGATTTTGCTCAAATTGGGCAAAAAGATAAATGAAGTATACAGCCACCAGACCAGCTATGGCATGAATGGTATTAGTGACGAATTTTCGTTTGGTGATTAGCGCGTATACGTATATGATCAGAAAATAGCTGATGAGTGGTGCACGGGATATGGCAAAGATAATAGAGAGCACAGTTGCACCAAGCGCGGCTAAGCCCATGCTATTAATGGTTACCTTGTTATCATCAGTAGTATAAAGACTTAGAATAACTGAAAGTGCCAAAAGAGTAGCCGCGGCATGTTCCAGGGGGCTGGTGAAAATGCTGGCAAAACGCGGTGTTCCTCCGTCAGATTCAAATGTCCAGTTAAGGCCAAAATTCCCGCCTGGTTCAAAGTTGAAAAAGTAATAGCTGTAATCGGCAAAGCCGGTAAAGTTTTGTAACTGCCGACCAACTATTAGTTCACCGATAAGAACCACACCTACACCAATAGTTAACAGAATAATGAAGTTGAAATATTTACTTACGTAAATTTTGTGAACATCCATCAAGCGTGCAGTGAAGTAAACCACAATATAAAAAGAATTGCTTTTAAGTGCCACCAACCTTTCTGAAAAGCTTTGCTCGCCTATGGGTAATATGGCATAAGCAACCAGGTAAATAAAATAAGCTATGATGGCATAATCAACCAAATGAAGCCGGGGCCGGAATTTTAAGGTGACTATATTTAATATTAAAAGACTAAAAATGAGTATCTCTTTAAATGATTGCATGAAAGGGATTACGCCCTTTAAGCCTAATGTAAAAGCAACAGACATGGCTGTATAATACATTGATAACCCAAAGATCATAAAAACAAGTACGCCCTGGGCATTGCCCTTGAGTACTTCTCTTATGGATACGATGAAGGAAATAATATAGATCAGCAAAAAAATGAACATGCCTCAGGATAGATTTTAGTTATTTTCTGGCCAAATTAGTTGTTTTGATGTGAATAAGCCATCTTTCAAGCCTTTAATTAACTGCTTTACTTTTTCGTTGCGGCCGCGCAATTTTAAATAAGTTAACAAAGCAAGATAATAAACACCGTTATAAATAAAGTTTATTGGATAAAACATGGGCTTACCATATCCTCTGATTATCCACAGGTGATTGCGGGAAACATAGTAATGAATTACGGGATTCAGGTTACCCTCTTTAGTAACCCCTGTTTTGGCCGAAACACCCGCCTCATGATACATTTTGCATGTGAATAAATAATGCAGCTGATGGCCTTTATTTCTGAGCCTGAAGGAAAGATCGACATCTTCATAATACAGAAAAAACTGTTTATTGAACAGACCCGCCTCTGTTAAAGCAGTATTTCTGATTAACATACAGCAACCGGTAAGCCATTGCGCGGTGATATGATTACTATTTGATACCGGGAGTTTAGTGTTTGACGAAGTAGTGCCCAAAAGAGCATTGAAATGGCCGTCGCCATTCCAGATCTGAGTTTTGTTATGCATCCAGTAAATGGCCGGCTGTACGGCCGCAGCTTCCGGGTGCTGTTGTAAATGTCCATAAAGCTTGGTAATAATATCCTCATCAACCAGCGTATCGGTATTGATGATCAATGAATAGGAATAACCTTCTTTTATAGCATATTCTATTGCCCGGTTGTTGCCTTCTGCAAAGCCCAGGTTTTCCTGGTTATCAATAAATGTAATGTCAGGGAACTGTGTTTTTAATAGCTGCAACGAACCATCTGTGGAGCCATTATCGGCCACGATGACATCAAATAAGCTTTCGTCGCAATATTGTTGTAAAGACAAAATGCAGTTAGCCGTGTATTCAGCGGTATTCCAATTAACTAAAATTACTGCAACAGGCTTATGCATTGTTTCTGGCTGGTTTTGTTATGGTGTATTCATACATCAACAGCCCGCAAATTTCAAGAATAAGCGTAAATGAAGCAAACAAAATATACCAGCCTGAATGGAATAGCGTATAAGCCAAAAGCAGCGAGACACCTAACAGTACAATGGCTATGCGGAAAATGTATGCGGTATTGTTTTTCAAAAGCTGGTCAATAACGTTTATAAAGTTCAGGGCTGCTACGGCAGGCACCCAGCACATGATTCTCAAAAATATAACAGCAGTATGGTCGTGTTGACCAGATATGACGTAAATGATAAAATCGGCGAGAATAAAAATACTAAGCGAACCCATAAAAAATACGCCTGTTATCAACCATTTAGTTTTTTTCCTGTACAAAGCCCAAATATGTGCGCCCTGCTGGTATATCTGTACAGATTTAGGGTATATGGCATTGGATACGGATATAATAAGCATTCGGCAGGTTTGAATAACTTTATCGCATAGTGCATAAGCGCCAAGCCATTCCGGGTTACCCAGATGCCCTAAAGCAAAGATCATGATGGATTGCTGCAGCTGAACAGATATGTTATTTGCGGTGAGGTAAAAATTGTCTTTACCTAATTTCAGCAGATCGGCCTTTACCGGCAGGCTAAATGATAGTTTAAATTCTTTTACACCATATATCAATAACCCCACGTAGGTAACAACACCCGCAAGCCCAAGAATAAAATTTACCCAACCCGCATCTGCCGAGCTTTTGATAAATATCACTAACGATAAAATAGAGATCACTTTGGTAACTACGTTAGCTATGTTGTAGATCTTTAACCTTTCGGTGCCGATGAAGAAAAATAGTGGGTTTAAGATCTCGGCAATTACCAGCGGCGTTGCCAGAATAATGAGGCTATAATATTTCATTCCCCACCATTGAATAGCGTACAGGAAAACAAGATATAGTATAAATATGATAGCTCTTATCCAAAGCGCGTTGTAAAATACGATGCTTAGCTTTTTTTTATCCTTGATGCTCATAGCCACATCCCTGATACCCGATTGGTTAATACCATAGTTGATAACCACCCCCGCAAGTGTAGCAAACGTATTGGCCAGGGTTACAAAACCAAACGCCTCAATCCCTATTTTTCTGGCGATAATAGGGAATATGAGCATCAGCAACAGGATGTTGGAAAGCTGGATGCTGCTTAAGTTTAAAAAATTAGAAAGGATATTGGTTGCCCTTAATTTTTGATAAGAGCCTATTAGTTTTTGTTTCAATACAGCCAATTGATGAAACAGCGAATTTAGTATAATTTAATGATAATGGATGCCAGTATGTCTACGAGGCTAAGTGTGGATAATAACCAATTCTACGGTTTTTAGGGTTTTTATGATGATGAAAGTTAAATAGATGTTTTATCTTAGCCGGAGTCTGAAATGATCAGAATAGGTTCAGTTATGATATTTAAAATATATCCCATAAATACCCTTACACATGAATAAAAACAATTATGCGATCATTATGGCCGGCGGCATCGGCAGCAG
>NZ_JBCECK010000247.1:0-5046 GCF_039207105.1 Mucilaginibacter sp. | reverse complement strand
GAGGTACGAAGCAATCTCTGGGGGGAAAGGTAAGTAAAATGTTAAATCATAATTGTAATTTAGAAATGTGATTAATGTTACTTGTGCTATTATCGTAAATGCTGACAAACAAATCTTTGTTGCACAAAGAGGCCCAACAATGGCCTTGCCTTTAAAATGGGAACTTCCTGGTGGCAAAATTGAACCAAGCGAAAGTGAAGAAGATTGTTTAATTCGTGAAATTAAAGAAGAACTTAGCATTGACATCAAAATCATAAAAAGTCTTTCTGCTAATATTCATAACTACCCCAAGATATCTATTAAGCTTATCCCTTTTATTTGTGAATTGATTGGCGGCAAAATTGAACTAAAAGAACATGTGCAATTTAAGTGGCTTAAGAAAACCGAATTATTAGATTTAGATTGGGCGGAAGCTGATATTCCAATAGTGAAAAATTATATAAAGTCTAAGTAATACTAAATTTCTTTAACACCGCATAATTTGAGATACTCGGCTATAGGATTATAAAAGTCTGGGCTTCTTGTTAAATCTTCACTATTGCCAATTGGAATAAATATAATCATTCCTTCTCTGGCACGGGTTAATAAGACTCTATACTTGTTGATAATGTATTTTTGCATTTCAAGTTTACCAACCTTTTGCCATCTACTCCCTTTAAATGCATTAAAATCCCAGCCGTCATTTGTTCGTCTTAAATCGGCATCCCAGCAAACACCTACCCAATCAAGTTCCAGACCTTGAATCCCAAATTCTGTTGCGGGTATTTCAAGGTAATAAGACGATCGGACATCGTCTCTACTGTTTAAAAACCATTCAGCCTCTTCCAATTCAATTTTTACATCAAGTCCGTATGGCCTTAATCTACGTGCACCTGAACTTGCAACTAAACCCATTCTGCGTGAACCTTTACATTTTGATTTTAGCCAATTTTTGGCTTTGTCTAAATCTCTTGTAATAACTATTTTATAGTTCGATAATTTTTCAACGTAAACTTGTTTTGCTGCAATATGATTATCTGTTAAAATTAGATTTACCCATCTTGATAATTCCTCTGCTTTGTATGAGCGAATAGAGACATCTAAATGAAGATTGGGATTTTCTGTTATAGCTACGTTTTGTGGCAATTGATTAAATAGTGTTAAATTGCCAGTACTATGTTCGCCTAATTTCAATTGTGGTGATATATAAACCTTCCAATCAGCGAATTTCTGCTCAATAATATTACCCCATTCTCTTAAACCCGCTTCACCTGTATTTATTTCTTGTCCGCCACCAACCAAGGCAACAATAACGGCCCAGTTAGAGTGCCTACTCATAATTTCAAGCATCATTTCTGGTTCAGAAAATGGCCGTTGAAATTTACGCATTGAATGTTCCGCATTCCATGCGCGTTGAGCTTCATCAAAAATCACAATCTTATTATTGGGTACCCTGTTTTTCTCTATAAAGTAATGATCAAGAAATCGGTGAACATTTTCAATGAATGAGATTATTCTATCTGTTTCTTTCTTTTTTGCAGTAGCATCACTTTTCTTGATTTTTTTAAATGCGTCACGTGACAGCGCTTCTCGCAAAACTTTGATTAAAGGGCCATTGCCAGATAAAAATGTAGCTAATGATTTACCACCAGTTTGAAATTCATCATAGTGTGCAATATTTAATCCTGCCAAAGTTTTACCTGCTCCCGGCACACCTGTTATAAAACATATTATTCTTTCGTTATTTGCTTTAGCTGTTTTAATCGCTTCAATAACAGCATCAGATGTTTTTGTAAGATTTTCACTGCCAGCGTGTGATCTTGATATTTCAATTACTGACTTTCCAGCATAAAGAGTTTGGGCAGCTTCAATTATAGTTGGTGTTGGTGAATAGTCACTATTGTCCCACTCTTTGTAATCAATAGTATGATTGTTTTTTTCTCCCCAATGATTAACTACATTAAGTAAAATATTATTTAAATTATTAGCATTAGCAAATAAAATATCTTGTACTAAATCTGAATTTAATTGGTACGAGTTGGTTATAGAAGCGCCTTCGGTAGATAGCAAAATTGGGACAATAATTTTATTTCTCGATTTAAAGTGAAAATCTCTTAAATCTAAACAATAATCCAGCAATTGCTCTTTATCTGAACTAAGGTAGTCGACCTTACCTACTTTAAATTCTATAATAATAATTAAGCTGTTTGCTATTAAAACAGCATCAATTCTTTTCTCTCTTCGTGCTATAGGATATTCTAATAACACTCCCCAATTTTCTGTAGCAATATGGCTTACTAATAACTTTTGTATGGCTGCCTTTAAGATTTGAATTTCGTTATTCCATGAAAGTGTTTGAGTGTGTAATTGTTGGTAAAAACCAGATAAACCCGATTGTGTTGTAAGTAAACCTATAATAGAGTCTGTTCTATCCTTAATAAAGCCTGTTAACGTGTTTGAATAAAATGCAGACATTATTTATTAAAGATTGAAGAATCAAAAAAATCCTTAAAGGGGGCTTCTAAAGCGAGAATTAATTTTTCTAAATTTTGAATAGAAATATTACGGCGTCCATTTTCTACATCGGTCACGTAAGTTCTATCAATTTCAGCTTTGTTGGCTAAAGCCTCTTGAGATATACCTTTATTGTTACGTAACTCTTTTATTCGTTGGCCAACTTTTAGCTTAATATCCATTAATGCAAGTTGGGTTATTGTTGACTATGAGTCAACGGACTATGAGTGTCAATATTAATGGCATTTTAATCTTCACTTATATTCGATTGACAAGCCATAAACCAACCACTATCTTGGCACCATGCCTAACATTAAATTTTCGTACCTCTACCGCGATGGCGGCAACTATAAAAAGTTCAACAGCGTAATTTTCAGTAATCCATATAACATTAAACTGTCTGAAGTAGAAAGATTAATTCAATTTAACCTTATTGATGGCCTGTGGTTTTATGCAGATAAATGGCGTGTACCTGATATTCATTTTGATACATGGAATAATGAGGCTGACCACACTTTTCACGAATTTGAAGAAGTGATTTATACCAATGAAGCCGCAAATGCTGTATATACTGCACATGAATGGATGGCATTAATTGGAAACTAAGAATAATGTTGACTCCAATCTCAATGCCGCATGGAGTTGTCGTGTGTGCCTATTCGCTACCTGGCTCTACAGAGATCGCTTCGTACTTACAATAATAATATGTGCGACTGTCATACTGAACTTGTCGAAACAGTGGACAAAGGCTTTTACGCGCTACACTTCGACAAGGTCAGGGTGATAGGCCTTTATATCATCTCTATCCTACCGCTGGCGCACGCGTGTTTTACACCACAAATCCCACCCAACTAAACCCGACAGTAGCGAATACCGGCCTTTGTGGTTAAGGCCTGTGCAGTATAAGCGTATGGCGGGGCTGCATTAAACCATAGGCACAAGCTTTGCTTTTCAAAAAAACCTATACCGCTATCAGTAATTTATGCTGTTGGGCCAGCTTGTTCACTAAGCCCAGGCTAATGTGCAGCTTATCGGCAATTTGGCGCTGGCTTTTGCCATCGGTAAGTAAAAGGGCTACCTGTTGGGCATAATGATGGTGTTGCTGCTGGCTGTAGCGGCGCAGCAGGTCGTATTCGTGGGCGTGGCCGGCAAATTCAAATTGTAAGAAACTATCGCTGCGGATGAGTTTAAACAGGCAAACATTTTGGGCGCCATATACCTCGGTGCCATTGCGCTGTTTTACCTGTTTCAGGTAGCGGTATGGCGCGGCTGGTGTATCGCCGGCATCGGGCTGTGTTTGGCAGCACTCGCCAATGGCAAAGGCGCTATCGGCAAAGTTGATAAGCATTTTGCTGCCCTGCAAATCGTTACGGGTAATAGGGTTGGCTATTTGTCGCTTGGGTGTATGGGCCAATACCAGTATGCTAAGCTGGTGCCGGGCTTTTAAAGCATTAAGATGCCGCATTAGCGATATGGCATTGTCGGCACGCTCGGTGCCATTGCGCAGGCAGGTAATATTATCAATAATAAGCACCTGCGCGCCGGTATGGGTAATGGCGTAATTAAGGGCGCTGTGCAGGTAATCGTTAAAATCTTTATACTGGTAGGGCACTTCGTGCTGCATGGTAAATTCGGCGCGGAAAAATTCGGGACTAAACTCGTAGCTGCCATGCGTGTCGGAATAGCGCAGTTCAAACTGCTTGGCGCTCAGTTCAAAATCTATATATAGCACGGTTTGGGCCGGGGCATACATTTCAAACGGACCAATGGCAACGCCCTTGCTGATACTATCGCCCAGCTGAACGGCAAGGATGGATTTGCCCATATTGGTATCGGCAAACAAAATGCAAAGCTCGTTCTGGTACCAAAAGTTGCCAAAAAGCATACCGGGGTTAGGCTTTTGCTTTTCAATGTGCATCCATTGGTTGGCTGTTTGAATGTTAAACAGGTCGGCCCCGGCATCGCCCATGGGTATTTCGTGCGCTTTGCCGGCTTTGGCCTGCCGGGCTTTAATGTCCTGCACATCGGTGCGTATCATTTCGATAGCCAGGGGCCGGTAAAAAGGAGTGTTCGACATAATTTTTTAATAATTTAAAATATGGTAAATGATTAGCCCGGCCCGCCGAAAAGCTGTATAATTACTGTTCAGGAAAGAACTTTAAGCGTTTTATTGTTGTTGAAGAAGGGTGGGGCTGGTTTGCTTTTCCAAATATAACAAGCCCGAAAATAAAAAGTGGTGCCACTGTTTTGACAGTGTTCACGGTGCGTTCACGGGGCGTTCACGATGTTCACGGGTGTTCACGCACAAAAATATGAACACCTGCGAACGCTTAATTTACTTAATTTAGCACGCCCTATACATTAACCCCCTAAAAATGAAACACCGTTTTGCCTTACTGCTTTTACCGTTAATTATTACTATAGCTGCCTGCTCGCCCAAGGGGCCATATGCTATAACCAATAAAGTATATGATGATCAGGCTGAAGCTTTCGCTGCCACCCTGCAGCAAACTACGCCGGTTATATTAACTGATAGCCTGGGCCGCCAAATAC
>NZ_JBCECK010000246.1:0-5072 GCF_039207105.1 Mucilaginibacter sp. | reverse complement strand
GGGTATATACACTAAAGTTATTTGTTATAGAATAACTTAAGCCGGCCCTTGGCGTGAAAACATTGTCGGTAGCTTCTTTTTGCCGGGTTTGCGCAACTGTTTGCGAATGTGTAAACCTGCCTGCAAGTGTAAGTCGTAGTTTTTCATCCAGCATGCGTATTTCGTCCTGTACGTAAACACCGGTGTAAGTTAAATTGGTAAAG
The DNA here is from genome assembly GCF_039207105.1 of Mucilaginibacter sp. Classification (GTDB taxonomy): domain Bacteria; phylum Bacteroidota; class Bacteroidia; order Sphingobacteriales; family Sphingobacteriaceae; genus Mucilaginibacter. The sequence continues at coordinate 4,869 of NZ_JBCECK010000246.1, read as the reverse complement.
TAGGTATTTGAACCTGAACGGTTTTGAATGCTTCTTGAACGATCGAACAACGGAATATTGGCGAATGGTATACCATAAACCGGGTTGTAAATATTAAAAGTAGCATTTCCGGCCAATTGCAGATCAGGCACCGAAACACTCGAAAAATCTCCCCAGGTTTTCAGATTACCCATATCAACACCTGTTAATATGCGGTGTATCACGGGGCCGGTAGCAACATCGCCCATAATGCTTACCTGCGCATTTTTGTTAATGGCCAGCTCTTCGCTAATATTCAGGTTTCTGCGCATATCGCCGTTAGGCGCAATTGTTGTAGGCCATGGCGTACCACCAAGCAAACCATACCTGATGTAAGCTACCTGTGCATTAAGCTTCCAGTTACTGTTTAATTTATGGTTTAAGTACAAAGTAACGTTGTGATCATACAGTTTTGCCGGGTCAAGCGATGGGTCGCCCAGGAAAAAGCTTGGATGAGTATCTCCAAATCCTTTAGGAGAAAAGCCATAACTACCTAAGGCCTGTGCCTCAACATGCTGGGTGGTGTATTCGGCAGTCACTAAAGTGTTGCTATCTATCTGGTAACTTACTACCGGGGCAATAATATACTTATCGGTATAGTTGTATTTGTTGTAGCTGCCCTTGGTTTGCGCAGCCAGGTTAAGTCGAAACAATAATTTACCATCACGCGATAGTTTACCGTCAAGGTCTATTGCAGCACGCCCCAGGTTATAACCACCGCCGCTAAGGCTTATCGAACTGCGGTTTTGGCCGGTAGGCTTTTTGGTAACTACATTGTATATACCGCCGGGTTCGCCGTTGGCCATCATAAAGCCCGACGGACCTTTTACAAACTCGATACGCTCAATGGTAGCTGCATCGTCAGCAAGCGGTCCCCATGGCATTTTCTGGTTCATACCGTTACGAAAGGCAGGTATACTGGTACCGCGCATAAATATGTTAGCATATTGTGCATCCCAGTGACCAACCCTTGCAGCACCGCTCACATTACGTGTTACGCCGTCAACTATATCAAACACCTGCTGATCGGCCATTAACTGGCTGCTGATCACCTGTATATTTTGCGGCACTTCAATAAGTGGCGACTGCAGCCTTAACGATGAAGAAACCTTATCGGTTTTGAACCTGTTTTTGCGAGCGTTAACCTGTACCTCATCTAACTGCGATTGATTTTCCAGCAGCGAAAAATCTGCTATAACGGTGCCTTTAGGGCTTACGTGGATCTCTTTTTCTTTAGGATATAAACCTATACCCGATACTACAAGTACATAATCGCCGGCCGGTACGCGTTTTATCTGGTACTCGCCATCCTCGTTGGTAACAGCGCCGTATTTGGTATTTTTTAGCGCTACCGTAATCATTTCGGCCACATTGCCGTCGGCAGTAGTTACACGGCCGCGTATAGTGCCGTATTTTTGTTCTTCTTCGTCAGAAATTCTGTGTAAATTTTTACCATAGGCTTTTAAATGAGATTCCGATACTACATTTCCCGGAACGGCGTTAACAATTAACGCGTGGGCGCAAAACGCACCCAGTAGCAAAATTTTTTTAACTTGCATAACTTTTTAAGTGACTTTGAAAAGTAACCCAACTTGCTTGGGGTTGGCCGCGCAGTTCCCGCTGCGCGGCTTAATTATGCGGCAAATATAGCTTTATTTAGACTGATTACAAATAGAGGCGTTCGTTATTTTTGTAATTGACTTAATATGTGCCGGATAAATTAGATTTTTGAGGCAAATTAGGTTGAAATTGATACGATCATAAATGCCTGTAGCTACAAACTACAGGCATTGTTTATTCACAGATAGATTCTATGAATAACGGTGATGGGTTTAGGAGGGTATTTTAAGCATTGTATAGCCCGGTTAGTACGGAAGTTTAAGAAATTGCACAGTGCGTAATAAACCCCGCAGGCTTGCCAGGCAAGGTGCTGCGGGAGATGCAACCGCTACGTTACAGTTCTTTATCCTCAAACATCTTAGCGTCGCGGGTATTTTTTTGTACGGCAATGGCCGAAAACATACTAAGGCAGAATGCCATGGCGTAAAAACCTTTTTCACTTCGGGCAAGATCAGCATTCCATAAGCCTATCGTCAATAATATCATTGCCGCAATAGTGGCAAACCAGCTCAGGCCGTAGTAAAGATCGGTAACTACAAGCCCTTCAGACCTGTCTCTAACGCTTTTTTGCACGGAGATCACCGCGAACAAGCCGAATAATAAAATGGTGAAATAGTAGCCTTTTTCATTTAATTGCATACTGGCATTCCATAAACCTATGCAGTATCCCACTATGCCTGTTAATAAGGTAAACCACGAGGCGCCAATAAATGCGGCAGTTGGTTTAAACGGGTTTCTAACTTTTTCGCCATGTTTTAAAATGGATGAATTGTCTTCTGTTCTGTGTTGTAGCGGTTCCATATTTTTTTGTTTTAATGATTAATATGAAAGCAAATGTCTGATGTAAAACAGAGCTAAAAAAAGCAGAATATATAAATTACTGACGATATAATATGCAAGTTTTGTACATTTATATACGCTATACATGTATATGGATTCACTTTCGGAGCTGATCAACCTGCTTAATACTAACGACAGGAAGCTTTTCAGGCAGTTTTTACAGCAGAAAAACAAAAGGAACGATGTAAAAAACCTGCGGTTACTTAATTTAATAGAAACTGACGATATCAATGGTATAAATAAGCTTTATAAACCGGAGAAAAATAATGATGCATACCATGCATTGCGTAAACGACTACAGGATAACCTACTGCTATTCCTATCACAAAAAATCTTCGCAAACAATAACGCTGATACCTACGATGCACTGCGCCTGCTTGTGGTGGGGCGCTTTTTGTTAGAAAATGATGTGGTTAAAGTAGCGTTTAAATGTTTGGATAAGGCTGAACGGATGGCCGAACATCTAGAACAGTTTAATTTATTGAACGAACTTTTACTGTTGAAATTACAGTATGCCCATCTTCCCGGCGCAGAGAATCTTGAAGCTTTGACATCGCGTTTCCAGCGTAACCAGCTTGATATGCAACGCGAGGCTAAACTTAATATGGCCTATGCCTTTTTGAGGCTGGAACTTCAGGAGATACATCTGAAAGGGAAGATCGTTAATCTGACGGCCCTGGTGATAACTACGATCAGGAAATATAAAATTTCTGTACAGGATCTGATGACCTACAAATCCATCTACCAGATTCTTTTTATAGCGAATGAGTACGCGGCAATACAGCAAAATTATACATTAATAGAGCGCTATATCAACCGTACAGATCAGTTTATACAAAACCGGCCAGATAACAAACATTCCTATCTTTTTTACCATATATCCATCCTGTATTTTTTAGCAAATTTTCAATTAAGGCGAAAGAATTTTGCAGAGAGCACATCCTATCTTAAAAAAATGATGAATTTAATGCAGACGGATAACCGCTACTACACATTGTTTTATTTACGCTATCAGTTGCTCGCTGCACTCAACCTGTTTTTTACAGGATTTGCCGACAAGGCGATACCGTTATTAAATGAATCGCTCTCCAATACCAGGCAGGCATCTAAAGCAGAAGATATTGAGGATCTACGAATATGCCTCACCATGTTTTTAGCACTGTGTAATGATCGCGGAAGCTTGAAACAGTTGACTTTACTGACACGCACTGATGCCTGGTACGAAAAAAAGATGGGCATGCTATGGACCATCAGAAAAAACCTGATGGAAATCTTGGTTCAGGCACAGTTCTCTAACATCGAGCTGGCCATGTCGCGGCTAAACAGCTTCCGGCGGCGATATAAGAAATACCTGCTAAAAACTTCGGAAGAACGGGTGTTATTGTATTTAAAGATGGTTGAAAAATACCTGCTAAAACCCGACGTAATTTTTGACACCAAGTACAAAACCACGGTTTTAAACCTGCTAAGCAAGGCAGAAAATAACGATATTTTTACTTTAAGCTTTATTGCCTGGCTAATAGCGCACTGGGAGAAAAAAATAGCATATAAGGTTGTTTTAATACTCGTACAGGATGATAATTACGCGCAATAATTCATTACCATGGTTTAAACTAATTTCAAAACACCATCTAAATAAGTGCAGCTATTGATGTGTTACCGACAATACTTTAACCGGCCCCAGCAAACCGGAACTTTGTAAGGGAGAATTAGCATCATAAAAACTCCAGGTTACATAAGTGTATTTTTTTGCCGCATCTGTTTGAGCATCCCCGATGAGCCTGTTCACCCACGAATTGGTCACTTTTATTTCAATGGTATTCTGCCCGGGTTTGATGGCCTTGCTGATATCGACCATGAAAGGCTGCTTCCATAAAACACCCACCGGCTTTCCATTAACACTTACTTCGGCAATATCCTTTACCTCACCAAGGTCGAGCCAGGTTGCCGAACCCTTTTTCAACCCTTTTGCCGGTATAGTCAATAATTTGGTGTAAACAGCCGTGCCCGAAAAATATTTGATCCCTTTATCGGGATTGCTTGTCCATGATGATAAACTATCCATACCGGCCAAAGCAGGTGCACCCCATCCGGATGGGAAGCTTACTTTCCAGTTACCTTTAATAGTAGTTATTGTCTCTTTTTTTACAGCCGCAACTTTCACAGAAAGCCTGACAGCGTTATCCTTAAATACAACAAAAACAGCGTCATTCGGCAGCAGGTTAAGTTCAACCTTTGTTATGCCTCCGCTAATGGTATAGGAAACATTTTCTCTCAGGCCCGACTCTGGGTGCCATATTTGCGGAATTTTACCGGCAATGCGGAATGATGCATTAATACTAACTGCCGAATCTTTGCGGTTATTTACCCAATAGATCTCCCTATCCTGTA
>NZ_JBCECK010000245.1:0-5086 GCF_039207105.1 Mucilaginibacter sp. | reverse complement strand
GCCTATAATTTTGTGGGTTATTGCATTAATGTCATTTGTTGAATCTAAAGGCATAAGTTTTTAGGTTGATGAAATAATCAAAACATTATTAAAATTAGAGATATTTATTTAGAACAACTGAAAATGTACCAATCAAACAAAATCTTTAAATCCTTCTTAATCCTTAAATCGTGTAAACTTTTTATCGGTTAACACATAATGAATTAGCCTTTGTAGCGTTCATGACATCACCTTAATGCTGAAATTCCTGCTAACTTTGCCTTGTAAATGGCTTATAAGTATATTGATAATTACCGAGAGAAAGGTGCCCGCAAACGATTGGTTGACATCCTGCGAAAAAAAGGAATTCAGGATGAAGAAGTTTTATTGGCCATAAGTAAAGTACCCCGACACTACTTTTTTGACGAGACCTTCTGGAATCAGGCTTATAATGACATCGCTTTCCCGATAGGCGAAGGACAAACCATATCGCAGCCTTATACCGTAGCCTATCAAACCGAATTGCTGCACATCCGCAAGGGCGATAAGGTGTTGGAAATTGGTACTGGCTCGGGTTATCAAACCTGTATATTGCTTGAATTGGGTGCCACCGTTTACACTATTGAACGGCAAGAAAAGCTTTATGAACGTACCAAATTCATCCTGCCCGAAAAAATGGGTTATAAGCCCCACTTTTTTTGTGGCGATGGTTCTGTTGGTAAAGCCGAATATGCACCGTATGATAAGATCATCGTAACCGCGGGTGCACCCACTGTACCTGATGTGTTGCTGAAACAGCTGAAAATAGGAGGTATCCTTGTAATTCCGGTTGGGGATGAGGAAACCCAAAAAATGGTTACTGTATTAAAAGTTGCTGAGCACGATTATGAAAAAATAGTATTAGATACCTTTAGATTTGTGCCATTAGTTGGCGATAAAGCCTGGTAGGGAGGATTTTGGAATTCGGATGTCCGATTTCGGATTTATTACTTCTAATTGATATTTACGCTCAAGAAATTCTGATTTCGAAATCGAACATCCCAATTCCGAAATCATTTCAAAAAGCCTATTTGCTTCAAAATACCCAACTCATCCGAACTTCCCCAGCGTTCGGTCATTATACCATTTTTAAATTTACTTATCTGCATGCCTCGTACTTTTATAGGTTTGTTGGTAGGTGGGATACCCTGAAGCTCGCCCTGGTGCGTGCCGCTTATTTCATAGGCAAAAGCGATATTATCATCATCAGCCACCATGTGTACCAAGTCTACTTTAAGATCTGGAAATGCTGTGCGGAATTGTTTGAAAAAGGCGATGTATCCTTCGGGACCTTGTGCCTGATCAGGTGCAGGATCGTGGTCAACAGCATCTGGTGCTACAGCATCATACATTAAATCCCAGTTTTGGGTGTTCACTGCTTCTGCAAATTTTGTTAAGGCCTGGATGTTTGTTTCTTTACTCATAATGTGGTAGTTAAGGGTTTAATAATCAGTTTGTATTTGAATCATATAACCTGTTAAACAAATAAAGGTTTCTTAAAAAGAAACCTTTATTTACAAATGAGTTTATTGGTAAATTATCTTTTCATGGCCCTATCCATTTCAACCTTGGTATCGCGCTCTTTTAGCGTTTCGCGTTTATCAAATGTCTTTTTACCCTGGGCCAGGCCTATCTCCAATTTGGCAAAGCCCCGTTCGCTGATAAATAGAGCCAGTGGTACAATGGTTAAACCTTTTTCTTCACCACGGGTAAGCAATTTCTTGAGCTCTTTTTTGTTGAGCAGCAGCACACGATCGCGCTTAGCCTCATGGTTGTAAAACGAGCCGAATGAGTATTCAGATATGTGCAGATTACGTACATATAACTGGTTGCTGATAAAAGTGCAAAACGCATCATTAATGTTTGCTTTGCCCTCTCTGATAGATTTGATCTCGGTACCCAACAGTTTAATGCCGGCTACGTATTTATCCAGTATATGGTATTCAAAATAAGCTTTTTTGTTTTTTATATATATTTTATCCTCAGACATTGTTCTTCCTGTTCCTTAGGTTGCAAACTTACATAAAATTTTGCCCTTGTTATCTCTGTCGCATGGTGATGTTCAATTCTGTCATCACTGCGGTTTCACTACCAGTACAGGTACATTAACCCTATGCCTTACCGAATTTACGGTAGTGCCAAAAATGAGATCTTTAAGTGCCTTATGGCCATGCGACCCCATCACTATAAAATCAATATTTTCCTCATTTACAATTTTAGCAATTGATCTGGCCGGGCTGCCATAGCCAATTTGCGCCTGCGCTTTATAACCCAGTTTTTCCATAGCGGTAACGTATTTGTCAAGGTTATCTACGTCGCTCTGTGTTTCGTTATCTAACACCTGTTTACCATAATAGCGTGCGCCAGCGGTTTCTACCACGTGTATCAGAGTGTAATCGGCACGTTTGCCGCCCTGCATAATGGCATGCCGTAAGCAGTCATTATCATTTTTTGAAAAGTCTATGGTAATGGCGATATGCTTATAGGTAATAGCATCAAGATCGGTAATGGCCGTGGCAATACCGTGGGGCAGGTACGCTGGTTTGTCAGCATGTTTAAACAGCAACGGTCTTACCAAAACATAAACTAAAAGCAGGGATATGCCAATTACAAGAGGGATCACTAAGGCATAGATCCATACAGCGGCCGCGGGATCCTCTTTTATCCAGTCGGTTATTTGTTCATAAACTAGCTTAACATTTAATGCAACGATAGCTATGGCGCTGGCCCATGCCAGTATTTTTACGCCAAGTCCGATAGCAAAATTACCCATCCGCTTTTTGTCAGATGTAAAATGTATAAGCGGAATAACCGCGAAACCCAACTGTAAACTCAATACCACCTGGCTTAATACAAGCAGGTTGCCCAACGCGTCTTCACCAAAGTAAATAATAGTTAACATGGCAGGCACAATAGCCAGCAAGCGGGTAAGCAAACGGCGCAACCAGGGTTCAATACGCAGGTTAATGTGCCCCTCCATAATAATTTGACCGGCAAGTGTACCGGTTATGGTTGAGCTTTGGCCCGAAGCTATCAATGCGATGGCAAATAGGGCGGGCGCAATGTTGCCAAAAATATGTTCGAGCAGTTTGTAGGCATCCTGTATTTCGGCAACTTTGAAATAACCGTTCTTGAAAAATGCTGTTGCTGCCAGTATCAGTATAGCCGCGTTTACAAAAAATGCCAGGTTAAGCGCTATAACGGTATCAAACAAGTTAAATTTTATAGCCGATTTAATGCCTTCATCTGTACGGGTTATTTGTCTGGTTTGTACCAGTGATGAATGCAGGTAAAGATTATGCGGCATTACCGTGGCACCTATTATACCAATGGCAATGTATAAGGCCTCGCCGCTTAAGTTGCTTGGGGCAAAACCTTTGGCAATCTCCACCACATTGGGCTGCACAATAAACATCTCAACTAAAAAGGACAGGCCCACTATAAATATCATGGATATAATAAAGCCCTCCAGTTTGCGCATCCCCTTGTTCATCAGGTAAAGCATCAGCACCGTATCTGTTATCGTGAGGGAGACGCCCCATATCAACGGTAGGTGAAACAGCAGTTTCAAGCCGATAGCCATACCGATGATCTCGGCCAGGTCGCAAGCAATAATGGCTATTTGGGCCAGTATATACAAGCAGAAATTTACAAAGCGCGGGTATGCGTTTTTGGACGCCTGCGCCAGATCGAGCCCACGAACAATACCCAGCCTTGCACTTAATGATTGCAAAAGCAAGGCTATCAGATTTGATACAAACAGTACCCATATTAATTTATAGCCGAAAGCGCTGCCCCCGGCAATGTCTGTTGCCCAGTTACCCGGGTCCATATATCCAACGCTTACCAGATAGGCAGGGCCAAGAAAGGCCATTAGTTTGCGCCAACCTGTTTTATTTTCGGTAGTTACCGAACTATGTACATCACCTAATGATTGGTTATTATTGCTGCTCATAGGGCTATTAATAAGTTATTTGCCGCTTCGCGGCTAATGTGAATTTCTTTGTTGTTTTCTATTTGTAAAACCACCGAATGGTCAAATGCTATGATCTCGGTTACTTTTACTTTTTTACCGATGGTCAATTCTTGCTTTTCGAGATATTGCAGGAATGATGGAGTTTGATCACGAACTCCTGATATTACACCGCTATTGTTAAGTTCCAGGGTAGATACAGGTTTAAGCTCTGATGATTTAAAGTTACCATTACAGTCGGGTATTGGTTCGCCGTGAGGGTCATGTTGAGGATAGTCCATAAATTTATCCAGGCGGTCAATCAGTTCCTCTGATGATATGTGTTCCATTTCTTCGGCCATATCATGTACCTGGTCCCATTTAAAGTTGAGTTTTTCTACCAGGAAATATTCCCACAGGCGGTGCTTGCGAATAATACCAACAGCAATCTTCTGCCCCGATGGTGTAAGGCTTACTCCCTGGTACCGGGTGTAGTTGATCAGCGCTTTATCGGCCAGCTTTTTTAACATATCCGTTACCGATGATGCCTTGGTATTTAATGCCGCGGCAATTTGATTGGTGCTCACGTTTTCATCGCCCATTGATAGGTGATAAATAGATTTTAAATAATTTTCCTCGGCTAATGTGCTCATTTAAACAAATCTAATAAAAATTTTAGACTTATCTAAATTATGAAGGCTTGGGAAATATATTTTTGTTCAAGCACTTTTGAGTGAAATAAAATTTGGCGAACTGTGTAAAATTGTAGAAAACTGTATATTTGCATACATTATCGTAACCTAATGGCTGCTGAATTAGATAAAATTGATCTTCAAATACTTAAGATATTACAGGAAAATGGAAGGATAACCAACCTTCAATTATCAAACGAGATAGGGCTTTCGCCAGCACCCACCTTAGAGCGTGTACGTAAGCTGGAAAATGCCGAATATATTAAAAGCTACCACGCTCTTGTTGATGAGGAAAAACTGGGTTTAGGGATAAAAACATTTATCCAGATATCACTTGATTTTCATCAGAAAAATACGATCCAAACTTTTTTAGATGAAATAAAACACATCAAAGAGGTAACGGAGTGTCACCACGTAACCGGTC
>NZ_JBCECK010000244.1:0-5136 GCF_039207105.1 Mucilaginibacter sp. | reverse complement strand
AGGTTATACCGATTGGCTAAAAGCCCTTAAAAACGATCATCCCCGCAGTTTCAGATTGGGTAAAGATCTGTATGAAGATAAATTCAAATATGAGATAGTATCGGCCAGCAACGCGCAGCAGGTTTACAACGCCGCGCTTAAACGCAAAAAACACATTCATGGCGAAATGGCTAAAATAAGCCGTCAGCTATGGCCAAAATATTTTGGCAGCAAAGTTATCCCTGCAGATACGCTTACCTTGGTTAGTGCCATGATTGATACCCTATCAGCAAAACATGTGAAGCCGGATGAGTTTCAATCGGCCATTGTGCAGCTTATTCCTAAGTTAAAGGAATTTGTAAAAACTAAAGACCTGCTAACGCTTGATCCAACTAAACCATTGATCATCCGCAAAGAGCCGGGTTATATGGCCGGAGTGGCGGGCGCCTCCATGAGCGGCCCGGGCCCGTACGATAAAGATGGTAACTCCTACTATAACGTGGGCAGCCTTGCCGGCTGGAGCCCTGAAAAAGCCGAAAGCTATCTGCGCGAATATAACCAGTACATTATTCAGATATTAAGTATTCATGAGGCGGTACCGGGCCATTATGTTCAGGGTGTTTATGCCAACAAGGCTCCGAGCATCATTAAATCGGTTTTTGGTAACAGTGCCATGAATGAGGGCTGGGCGGTATATGCTGAGGAAATGATGCTTGATAGTGGCTATGGCAACAATGAGCCCGAAATGAGGCTGATGTGGTATAAATGGCACTTGCGCTCAGTTTGCAATACCATATTGGATTATAGTGTACACAGCGGCAACATGACCAAAGAGCAGGCTATTAAAATGCTTACCACCGAGGCCTTCCAGCAGCAGGCCGAGGCCGAAGGCAAATGGAAAAGGGTAAGCGTAAGCAGCGTACAACTAACCAGCTACTACACCGGTTATAAAGAGATCATCGATTTACGCGATGCTTATAAAACCAAAATGGATGATAAGTACAAACTGAAAGAATTTAATGAGAAGTTTTTAAGCTACGGCAGTGCCCCGGTTAAGTTCATAAAAGATGCCATGCTGGCAAAACAGCCATCAAAAAAGAATTAACATCAATTGATGATGGCCGCAAAAAGAGATAGCCCATGAGTAACAAAAACTCATGGACTATGAACCATAAGCCATCACCCATGAACTATCAAATTCTTTGTTATTGTGCGTAATGATTTTTGATCTGGTGCGCAAGCTGGGCCATAATGTTATCTTCCAGTTTACCACGGCAGCAAACAATACTGCTCCTTTGCCTGTCATAATTAACTTCGGCTATAACTTTGCCCTGATCAACCACGCGGAATCTCCCCCCTCCCCTGTTGGGTAAAACAGCCACAATACGCTCATCATCCTTAAAATTGATCAATACATGGAATTGATGTTGCGGTATAAATGCTATTTGCTGTAACATAATAACCCCCTTTCGATCGTTAAATTGTGTAGTAAACTGTGTAATAAATTGTAAAGAGCACTGATTACTATAAAGTTAACGAAATTAGTTTTAAATAATTGCTATGTTTTAATGCATTTTTTTTGCATAAATATTATAATACCTTTATCGCCGCAATAATTACGCCATGAAATACATCTTCAGTTTGCTTTTATCCCTGTTTATAGGCTTTTCGTGCCAGGCGCAAAAACTAAAACTGGCTCTGAATTTAGTGAAAGGTAACACTTATACGATGGTTACCAATACCACATCGGCCATCAAACAAACTGTAAACGGGCAGGACAATAATGTAAAACTTACCATTGCCGGCACTACATCATTCAAAGTGCTTAATGTTGATGATTCTCTTTATTACATGGAGGTTGTTTATAAAAATGTGCGTATGAAAATGCAGCTGCCCACAGGTCCGCTCAATTTCGACTCTCAAAAAAAGGATCCGAATGATGTCATGTCATCTATGCTGGCTGGTATAGTTGATAAACCCTTTACAGCCACCCTAACCAAAAGCGGCAGGGTACACTCGGTAGAAAATGTAGAAAACATGATATCATCAGTTCTGGATGGCTACGCGCAGATACAGGGGGCACAAAAAGATCAGATCAAAGAACAGTTTATCCAGTCGTTCGGGTCAAAGGCGCTTAAAGGGAGCATCGAGTTATTAACCGCGCTTTTTCCCGAAACTCCGGTATCAAAAAAAGATAAGTGGACGATAAACACTATGCTCGAGAGCGCCATGACCGCTAAGGTGGCCACCGTTTACCAATTAACCGATGTAACACCGGCAAGTTATGTTATACATGGCGATGGTCGTATAGAATCGGCAGGCAACGGCGATTTTAAACAAGTGAATGGCATGCCCATGAAATATCATGTAACCGGCACTATGACAGCCGATATTAAAGCTGATAAAACCACAGGTTGGGTGAGTGAGTCAAAAATAAAGCAAACGCTAAGCGGCACCGTTGAAATTAAAGATAACCCTAAAATACCCGGAGGCATCGTATTCCCCATGAGCGTGGTGAATGAGACCATAAGCACAGATAAATAATTGCCGGTTCATTTTTCAGTTTAACAGCTTTTTGCATAAATTACTTATATTGTAAGTAGCCAATAAACCGATGAATAATTGAACAAATAAAGCAATTTGTTAATTTCGCACCTATGTCACCAGCCGAAGCTAAAAAACAGATCCTGGCTTTAACAAGCGAACTAAAACAGCACAACTACAATTACTATGTGCTGGCCATGCCGACTATTTCTGATTTTGATTTTGATCAGAAACTGGAAAAGCTAAATAAACTGGAAAAAGAATTTCCGGAGTTTGCAGACCCTGATTCGCCTACGCAAAGGGTGGGTGGCGATATCACCAAAGAGTTTGTTACCGTTAGGCACAGGTGGCCTATGTTATCCTTAGGCAATACCTATAACGAACAGGAACTGCTTGATTTTGACCAGCGCATCCGTAAAGCTATCGGCGATAACTTTGAATACGTATGTGAGCTCAAATTTGATGGCCTTTCTATGAGTTTAACTTATGAGGATGGCAAGCTGATACGCGCTGTTACCCGGGGTGATGGTGTGCAGGGCGACGAAGTAACCACCAACGTACGTACTATCAATACCATACCTAAGCGTCTGCACGAAGGCAACTATCCTAACTACTTTGACATACGTGGCGAAGTTTTCATGCACCGCAAAGCTTTTGAGCGCCTCAATAACGAGCGTTTAGAGAACGGAGAGGTTGCTTATGCTAATCCGCGCAACTTTGCCTCAGGCACCATAAAAATGCAGGACTCTGCCGAGGTGGCTAAACGCCCGTTGGATTGCTTCCTGTATTTTCTGTATACCGAAAAACCTGTATTTAAAACCCATTGGGAAAGTCTGCAGGCTGTTAAAAGCTGGGGCTTTCATACCAATGAGCATAGCCGCCTGTGCAGTAATATTGATGAGGTATTACAATTTATAACCAAATGGGATAAAGACCGTTTTGGTCTGAGTTACGATATTGATGGCATAGTGATTAAGGTGAATAATTTTTCGCAGCAGCAGGAACTTGGTTTTACCGCCAAATCGCCACGCTGGGCCATATCCTATAAATTTAAAGCCGAGCGTGTTGAAACCGAATTGCTGAGTGTAAGTTACCAGGTTGGCCGTACGGGTGCGGTTACACCGGTTGCCAATTTAAAGCCTGTATTATTGGCCGGCACTACTGTAAAGCGTGCTACCCTGCACAACGCTAATGAGATCATCAGGCTTGATTTGCACGAGGGCGATACCGTATTTGTTGAAAAAGGCGGAGAGATCATCCCGAAGATCATTAGCGTAAACCCAGAGAAGCGAGCGCAAAATGCCGTACCCGTGGTTTATCTGACTTCCTGCCCTGCTTGTGGTACCCACCTGGAGCGCAAGGAAGGCGAGGCCGCGTTTTACTGCCCTAATGATGAAGGTTGTCCGCCGCAAATAGTTGGTAAAATGCAGCACTTTATTGGCCGTAAAGCGATGGACATTGACGGCCTTGGCGATGAAACCATCGAAACGCTATATTCCAAGGGATACATCAGGCACATCAGCGATATTTATAAGCTACATACTCATGCTGATGAACTGAAGCAAATGGGCCGCTTTGGCGATAAATCGATCAACAATATGTTGGAAGGCATCGAAAAATCAAAACAGATGCCTTTTGAAAAAGTATTGTTTGGCCTGGGCATACGCTACATTGGCGAAACAGTTGCCAGAAAGCTTGCTGTGCATTTTAAATCAATTGATGGCTTAATGGCCGCCACCCAGGAAGAATTGGTAGCTGCCGACGAAATTGGCGAACGCATTGCTCAAAGCATCACCGAATATTTCAGCAATGAGCAACATCGCCAGGAAATTGAAAAGCTAAAAGAACTGGGCCTGCAATTTGTTGTGGAAGAAAAAGAAGTTAAACTGGCCAGCGACAAATTAGCCGGACAAAGCTTTATCATATCAGGCGTATTTGAAAAATACTCCCGCGACGAGCTTAAAGACCTGATAGAACAAAATGGCGGTAAAATATTAAGCAGTATATCAGCAAAGCTCAACTACCTGGTAGCAGGCGATAATATGGGCCCCGCTAAATTAGAGAAAGCGCAAAAACTAAATATCCCCATTATCAGCGACGAGGAATTATTGGTTATGATAAATTAACCTATTTACGCAAATAAGTTAACAATAATATTAAAATTATTATCTTTGTATAAAACCTAAAGGCATGTAATTTACGTACTTAGCAAAGCCCCTATTGAAAATTTCTCTTTTTATTATTAATTAAAAAATATTCATTTAAATGGGGAACTTTATTGAAATACAAAAAAATATAAATTGCGAACCTTGCAAAGAATGTGGAGCCCGGCCGGTAATTGAACCGGTAAAAGGAGGTTTTGTAGTGCGCTGCCCTCAAAATAAATCGCACTATAAAACCAAAGCAGGCCTTGTTAATATTGAAGACTGGAACATTAAAAACAAAGTACTTCCTCCCCTCGGTAGTAAAAATTCGCACAAAGCGTCCTGATCTCATTTGCCGGAGTAATTCACATTATTTAACAATTAGCGTTGTAACATTTAACTAATAAGCGCCATCTTAGCATAAACTACCGCTAATGAGATTCGCCTTATTCTTCATCCTGTTTATAAC
>NZ_JBCECK010000243.1:0-5244 GCF_039207105.1 Mucilaginibacter sp. | reverse complement strand
AATAATTGGATAGGTGGCTCACATCGGTAAAACCAAACTCGGCGGCAATTTGCCTTAGCGGCAGTTTGTTAGTGGCCAGGCGTATTTCAATAAGCTTGGTGCGGTAGCCATTGATGTAGTCTCGGTAGCTGATCTCAAAATTCCGCTTAAACCACGCGCTAAAATAACTTGGCGCTATATTAAAGTGGGCCGCCACATTTTTAACCTGTGTTTTCTCGGGCGAATAAATATGCTGGTGTATATATGATATTAGCTCTTCCTTGCCCGGCGGGCTGGTGCTCAGTTTGGTATCCAGATCGGTTATTACCTGTTTTATCAAGGCAAAGACAGACAGTATCTGGTAATAAATAAATGGCGAAGCAGCGATATCAGTTGGCTGATCGCAATTCATGATGTTTTCAATGATATTGCGTAAAATGGTTTTGCAGGGTTCCGGAAAAGTAAGCTTAAACTCTTTAAACAGTTTATGCCGCATCATGCCCAAAGGGTTCAGGCTTATGCGTGCGCGGGGCAGCGTTTGGTAATCGGGACTAAAAAACTGGTCAGTAAATTTGATGAGGGTAACCCGCGTTTGTTTCTTCTCTTCCAGGTGGTGCTCATCTTCAGGGCATATTAAAAAAAGGTCGCCAGCTTTGTAGGCAAACTGGTTGTTGTTTAAAAAATGGACACCTGCGCCCCTGTGTACATACAATATTTCATAATAAGTGTGGCTGTGCTGAGGCGCAGGTGTGCCATCCAGATCAAAAGTGCGTATCAGGAGCGGTGAAAATTGCCTTTTTTTCATATTGTAAATTTACAAGTTTATCACCTTAAATTACAACAAAGGCAGGGGTTTGTCATTTTATACTTGCAGCAGTAAAACCCTAATGTTTTATCCGGTTAAATGCCATGACACATTACAACATCATCACCATCCCCCAGCTACCTGCCCAGTTTGTTCAATACTGCGATAACAGCAACTATACCTTATCTGCCAAAAAGAAACATATCATAACCCACATTTTAATGCTTACCGACAATGCTGATATTGACACCATTGCACGCAATATGCGCTTTAACGGTATGAAGGTGAGTGTAAGCAGTATATACCAGGTGCTGCAATGGCTTACGGCTCATGGCTTTGTGAGTAAAATCATTGTTGGTCATAACCAGGTATTTTACAAACCCAACAAGCAAATCATCAACTGATGCTTATGTAATTAATATTTTATTGTCAGTGCTGTTTTTCTCTAAAAAAACTTTCGCTGTTCACCGACGTAATCTGGCAGTTCGCCGATAAAATACTGGTGTACATCTAATTGAAGCAAAACAGGTGTAACGTTTTAAAAATGTACACGTCATATAGGTGTATTTAAAAAATAGGGAATACAATTATTTGACAATCAAAATATTAATAACATGAAAACAAAATTTTTTACCATCATTACTACATTGGTTTTAGTAGGTGGAATAGCAAGCTTTACTTCAGCAAAAACAATAAATAATTACAACAGCGGCTCAACAGTTTTGGCTGATATGAGCAAGATCAATAAGATTGAGATTCGCGGCAATGTTGAACTGTATGTTTCTGCCGGTACAGCCGATCAGGTAAAGGTTTATAACCGCTATTATGCAGAAACCGCTTTGGTGCAAAATCAAAATGGAGTGTTACGCATTACATCATATAAACCCGAAAAATTAGTTGTTTGGGTAACTGCTAACGACCTGCGTGCCATAAGCGCGTATGATAATGCTCAGGTAAAATCATTTGGTAAACTATCTGCCGTTGAGCTGGAAGTTAACCTGCACAACAACGCTACCGCTAAGTTAAATGTAGATGCCTTTAAAGCTAATGTTAACGTGAATGATCGTGCCAAAATTGACCTGGCCGGTACTACAACAGAGTATAGCTTAAACCACGCGTTATCGGCCAGTGTAAATAACAACAACTTTGCAGCAGTTAACTTCACTGATACCTTAACTGATGATGCCGTAAAAACAGAAACCGCTAACGAATTTGCCGGTTTATAAATTCAACTTTTGCAAAAGTTCAACATATATTCTAAAAGGCTATCGCACATTGTGATAGCTTTTTTTATTTTTGATGTTACATCAAACCAATAAACACCTTCACTAAGAAAAATTGATTATGAGAAAAGCAAGTTTAGCCATTGCTGTGTTAGTTGCATGCGCATCCGTAAGTATATGGTCGTCATGTAAGTTTTCCTGCGTTCATGGCTCGGGTAAAGTGATCACAGAGCAACGTAAGGTTACCGAATTTAAAAAGATCGAAATATCGGGCGGGTTCAAAATTCATCTAAAACAGGATAGTTCATTGGCTGTAAACGTAACCGGCGATGATAATTTGCTCAAATACATAACAACTTCGGTTGAAGGTGATAAACTGCTTATTAAATCAAAAAAGAGTACTTGCGATGCGGATAGCATGGTTGTTAGCGTAGGCGTACATAACCTGAATGAGCTCAGGGCATCGGGGGCAGTAGAGGTGTCGTCAGATGGCAAACTGATCCTGGGCGATCTGAATATGCACCTCGCGGGCGCTACCCGGGTTAACCTGGATATGAACGCGGCCAATGTGGTTACCGATGGTAGCGGTGTAAGCGAGCTTAATTTAAAAGGACAGGCGGCATCGCACAAGGTAGAATCAAGCGGGGTGGCCAAGATAAACGCGTTTGATTTTGTGGTTGGCGAGTACACTTTAAACACAGCTGGGGTAGGTAAATGCAAAATCAATGTATTGAAAACTTTGAACGTACACTCCAAAGGCGCGTCCGAAATTGAATATAAAGGTTCGCCTTCTACTGTGAATAACGATAAAATGGGCGCGTCTAAACTGACCAAGGTTGATTAACCCGCCTGCGTTCTATACAAAATATTAATACTTATTAATACCCCTAACCCCGTGAAAAAAGTTTTAAAATATACAGCCTATATAGTTGTTGTACTCATTTTAGTTGTAATAGCCGGCATATCCTATGTCACGTTGGCTTTACCCAATGTAGGCCAGCCAGAAACTATAAAAATAGCCCTTACCCCGCAGCGTGTAGAACGTGGCAGGTATTTAGCCAACAATGTATCGCTTTGTATGGATTGCCATTCGGGCCGCGACTGGAGTAAATTTGCAGGCCCCACGAAAGAAGGTTCGTTAGGTGCAGGTGGCGAAAAATTTGATAGCAATGTTGGTTTTCCCGGCGATGTTAACGTGCCTAATATTACGCCCTACCATTTAAGCGGCTGGACAGACGGCGAACTGTTCAGGACTATTACCACGGGTGTTAAAAAAGATGGCTCGGCCATTTTTCCGCTCATGCCCTGGGAGTCGTACTCCAAAATGAGCAGGGAAGATGTATACTCCATTATTGCCTACCTGCGTACAGTTAAGCCTCAGCAAACAAATTATGCCCCAAGTAAGCTCAACTTTCCTTTAAACATATTGGTACACACCATGCCTAAAAAAGCCACTTTAGGTACTATACCAAACGAGCATGATACACTTAAATACGGGGAATATATGACAACCATTGCCGCATGTAAAGATTGCCATAGCCAGGTTGATCAGGGTAAAATAATTCCCGGTTTGGAATTTGCAGGTGGCCGCGAGTTTAAGATACCAGGCTCGGGCATAACACGGTCGGCCAATATTACTACCGATAAAACAACAGGCATAGGCGGTTGGACAAAAGAGCAATTTGTTGCCAGGTTTAAACAATATTCGGATACAAGCAAAAAGGTGGATGTAAAGCCAGGTGAATTTCAGTCAATTATGCCCTGGTACCAGTACAGCGGCATGAAAACCGGCGACCTGGAAGCCATTTACGCGTACATAAAAACTATGAAGCCGGTAAAAAATTCTGTTGTTAAATTTACCGCTGCAGAAACGCATGATTAAAAATAAATTCGTACTTTTGCGCCTCGAAATTTGTATAGCCCGAACTGGTTTTTGAGCTGCGCTTCGATAGATTAAATTAAAATACCAGGTAAAAAGATGAATATTACACAGGAAAAAGTAGACGCCCTGAACGCAGTTGTTAAAATCAACATTGATCGTGAAGATTACCAGCCACGTGTTGATAAAGCCATAAAAGAAAATGCTAAAAAAGCAAAACTGCCAGGCTTTCGTCCCGGAATGGTACCGGCATCACATATAAAGAAAATGTACGGTAAAAGTATTTTGGTTGACGAGATCAATAACTTATTATCAGATACTTTAAATAAATACATTGACGAGCAACAGTTGCAGGTTTTAGGCCAGCCATTGCCAAAAGTTGATGAGGATAAAGAATACAACTGGGATTTCAACGATAACTTTGAGTTTAACTACGAGTTAGGTTTAGCACCTGAGTTTGAGATCGGCTTTTCATCAACAGATAAAGTAACCCAATATGTAATCAAAGTTGATGACGAAACGCTTGCTTCACGTACTAAAAACATCCGTCGCAGCTATGGCAAAATGACAAATCCTGACGTATCGGCAGATGACGACGTGCTTTATGCTGAATTAGCTCAACTTTCTCCGGATGGTTCTGTTTTTGAGGGTGGCATTACCAATACTGCATCTGTAAGGTTAGATCAAATTAAAGACGAAGCTATTAAAGCTTCCCTGATCGGTCTTAAAAAAGGTGATGTATTAACGTTTGATATTCAGAAAGCTTTTGATAACGACGCACCAAAAGTTGCCGGTTTATTAAAAATTGAAGAAGACGAAGCAGCTGATTTAAAATCAAACTTCCAGTTAACTGTTAAAAATGTTAACCGTTTAGAAGAAAGTGATTTAAACCAGGAGTTCTTTGACAAATTATTTGGTGAAGGTGTAGTAACTACCGAAACTGAATTTACAGCTAAAATTACCGAAGAGCTGGAAACCATGATGGTTCAGGATTCGGAGCGTAAATTACAGGACGATATTTACAAAATTAGTGTTGCCAAGGTTGATTTTAACCTGCCTGATGAGTTTTTGAAACGCTGGTTAAAAGCCACTAACGAAAAACTGACAGAAGAAGAGCTGGAAGGCGGTTACAATGATTTCGCTACAAACCTGAAATGGACTTTGATCGAAAACAAGATCATTAAAGACAACAAAATCGAAATCAAGTACGACGAAGTTTTTGAACTGGCTAAAGTACGTTTAGATCAGCAGTTCAGAATGTACAGCCCGCAGCCTATCCCTGATGAGCAATTAGGCCAGTACACTGTACAATACCTGCAAAACAAAGAGAATGCTAACAAAATATTTGAAGAAGTAAA
>NZ_JBCECK010000242.1:0-5273 GCF_039207105.1 Mucilaginibacter sp. | reverse complement strand
GGTTCACATAGATGAGATTGTTGCGGGCGTAGCCTGTTTCGCGTGATTGTGCAAATTTTATTTGATGTTGTACGATGATCGTACATATAATAAGCGCAATAGCAAAGGTAAATTGCAATACAACTAATATTTTCCGGGGCGTTATCACCGAACCTGCAGCAGTAAAGGTGCCTTTTAAAACTTTTACCGGTTGGTAGGACGACAAATAAAATGCGGGATAGCTTCCGGCAAGCAGCCCCGTAAACAATACGAATAGTATGGCAAAAATCCAGTACATCGCATTGGAAAAATCTATATAAAGCTGTTTCCCCACCAGTTGATTGAAACCATGCAGGCTCAGTTCAACAATAATGATGGCCAATATACCTGCCAAAAAAGAAAGGATAACACTTTCGCCGATAAACTGGAGTATCAACAACTTTTTGGTAGCTCCTGCAACTTTACGAATTCCAACTTCTTTAGCACGTTTTTCGCTACGCGCTGTACTGAGATTCATAAAATTAATGCAGGCAATCAGTAGAATAAAAATTGCAATTATTGCAAATAGTTTTACCCGTTCTATCCGGCCACCTACATAAACACCGTTATCTGAATCGGAATAAAGCCAGGTATCACTGAAGAGCTGAGTAAATACTTGCGTGGTTGATTTGTCGCCATCTTTAGTATGATTTATCGTAATATTTTTGATCTTAGCATCAAAAGAGGCTTGTGAAATTCCGGGTTTCAAAAGAATAAATGTTTTAACTGAGTTATTATTCCAGTTATTATCGTCCTGATTGATTTTTTTCAGATAAGACCAGGGAATTAAATACTCGAAACTGAACACCGTATTATTAGGCAGATCTTTAAGCACACCGGTTATCGTAAAGTTATCCGCACTGTCAATTCTCACCGTTTTACCCACTACATCTTCGTTACCAAATAGCTTGACAGCCATTTTTTGGGTAACCACGATTGAATTATTATCTTTCAGAGCATCAGTATTACCTGCAATCAGCTTAAAGCTGAACATGTTTAAAAAACCGGAGTCTGCAACGGCACCGGTGATATTCATGTGTTTATCGCCAACCGTAAACAAGAACGTCTGGTAATCGTTTACCCTTACCGCATCTTCAACATCCGGATAGTTCTGCTTTAAGGCAGGTGCCAATGGCTTGCAAGTAGTATTCCATGCCCATAGCTCACCGCTAACCTTATCTCGGTTATTGGCAACATAAAGCCGGTCTTTCTTTTCATGAAAGCGATCATGGCTCACTTCGTTCTGTATCCAGAGCAAGATCATAATGGCGCTGGCCATACCGATAGCAAGCCCAAGGATATTGATTACAGAAAAACTGATATTACCGATCAGGTTTCTCCAGGCTGTTTTTAGATAATTTTTGAACATAAGCTATATTTAAAAAACACTCAGATTCAGTGTTATAACTAAAATGTATATTTAATCCGGTTTATTACATTTGCAATGCCGTTTTTATAACTATCTCATTAAAAGAAACTTGAATAGAATTTTAAAATTCAACTGTCCGGTTTCGCTACAACGCGTTGTTCATTGACGAACACCTGCTAAATCTGCTCAACTTATAATTTTTGATGATGAACAAGCTGTTTCAGGGGCGATTCGTTTTATTAATTGGCAATAATTTGCTGGGAGCAATCCAAACATAAATACTTATTATCAGTCATTGCCGTTGGTTTTAGCCAACGGATTACGCATAAAGATTTTTAGGCTTTAGCCAAAATGGCGAAGGCTTTTGATCCTAAATCCTTTCGTCCTGAAGTCTTATGGTCAAATGTCCTTTATCCCATATCCCGCAAAATATTTACTTTTAGCCTTTAATTATAATTATAGTATAAGGGATATGAAACAAGGGTTAAAGATTGCTATTGGTGCCGACCATGCCGGGTTTGATTATAAACAAGCTTTACAGGAAGCCTTGTCGTCTGCCGGACTTAAAGATTTTGGTACCTATTCTGATACATCGGCAGATTATCCCGACTTCGCGCATCCTGTAGCCTCGGCGGTTGAAAGCGGCGAGTTTGACCTGGGGATACTGGTTTGCGGCAGTGCCAATGGCGTAGCTATAACCGCCAATAAACACCAGGGTATCCGTGCCGCCATTTGCTGGAATACCGAATTGGCCCAGCTGGCCCGCATGCATAATAATGCTAATATTATATGTATCCCAGCCCGTTTTATAACTATTGATGAAGCGCGCCAAATTGTTGATACTTTTTTAAATACTGACTTTGAAGGCGGCCGTCATGCTACACGTGTTGGTAAAATTGCCTGCTAAACGTTGAACTAAACCAAACATCATAAAATGAAAAAGATTTCACTATGGGCATTATCCACCGCATTAGCATTTAATGCCTGTGCCCAGCAAAACCAAAAAGCGTTAAAATATGGCTCGCTCATTACTGCCGATGATGCCCGCAGGCACCTCAGTATTTTAGCATCAGACGAGTTTGAGGGTCGTGAAACCGGCACCCGCGGCGCTGAAAAGGCCGCGAACTATATAGCTGCCGAATTTAAAAGGTTAGGACTGCAGGCCCCGGTAAACGGATCGTACTTTTTAAACGTACCGCTAACTCAAAACGCACTGAAAGTAACGGTATTTACGGTTAATGGTAAAACTGTTGAATATGGAAAGGATTTCTTTTTAAACGGCGCCTACCCTGATAACAGCATCAATGTTAATGATATTGTATTTGTAGGCTACGGAACCGAAACTGAAGTAGGCACTACCGACCTTACAGGTAAAGTATTACTCTGGATAAATGAGGATAAACCCCAGGATGGCGCTAAACCCAATACCAGCTACAGGTTAACAGCCAGCCGCACCAAAACCATTAAATTTTTGCAAAGCAAAAGTCCGGCAGCTATACTGGCAGCTAACCCGGGCATTGCCGAAGCGCTTGGTCGTTTTGGAAGGAGCGTTGTTAGTCCTCGGTTAACGGTTAAGGATGCACCTGCTAAACCGGCTGGAACCAATGCACCGCTGTTTAACATCACCACAGCCTTGGCTAACGAACTGGTAAAACCAACTGGTAAATCTTATGATGAATTAAAGGCGGCCTCCAATGCCACCACTATAAAAAGTACAGTAGCCATAAGCTATATTACCGCCAAAACCGATGTAAAAGCGGTTGACGTGCTGGGCTACATGCCCGGTACCGATCTGAAAGACGAGGTGCTCATATTTTCTGCGCACTATGATCATATCGGCTTAAACCCCGATGCATCGGCCAAAGATAAAGTGAACAATGGTGCCGATGATGACGGCTCGGGTACTACCGGCATCCTGGAAATTGCCCGTGCATTTGCTCAGGCCAAAAAAGACGGGCATGGCCCACGCCGCAGCATTTTGTTTTTAGGTAATGTGGGCGAAGAAAAAGGCCTGCTGGGTTCTGAGTACTATTCAGAGCACCCGGTATTTCCGTTAAGCAATACCATTACCGATCTGAACATTGATATGATCGGCCGCGTGGGGTATGAGTATATCGGTAAACCTGATTCTGGTAATTATGTGTATGCTATCGGTTCGTCTATGCTGAGCAAAGAGTTGCATGAAATTGGTGAGCAGGCAAACAACACTTACACCAAACTGCATCTGGATTATAAATATGATGATCCTGAGGATCCGAACCGTTTTTATTACCGCAGCGATCATTACAACTTTGCCAAACACGGCGTACCTATTATATTTTACTTTAACGGCGTGCATGACGATTACCACCAACCTGGCGACGAGGTAAGTAAAATCAACTTCCCGCTGCTGGCTAAACGCGCGCAACTGGTATTTTACACCGGCTGGGAACTGGCCAACCGCGATAAACGCCCGGTGGTTGACGGGAAAACATCAGAATAGTTTTAAGTGTTAAGTTTTGAGTAATGAGTTTTTCGAGTAGGCTCCATGCCTATGTTGGTATTGTCACCAACATAGGCATAGTGATGCGTTTTGCGGGTAGGCCGCTACATTAAACTTAAAACCCATCACTCAAAACTTTTAACTAAAAAAAATCTTATTTTCGCCTATATGGGAAGCACTGCGGAAGAGTTTTTGGTAGCCTCGGAAGAAAAGGCGTTTGATGTTGATCACCGCCGTATTATTAATAATAATATTGATAAGTATAACACTGCGGTAACGCGTGGGCTTTCCCGTATCATTAACCTGGATAATGCTAAACGCAAGGGGCATGTGATCAAGTGGAAGGTGATGGAGAACCTGGATAAGTTTTTACCCGAGTTTGAGGCCAATTTCCAAAAACGCGGTGGCAAGGTGATCTGGGCCAATGATGCCGAAGAAGCCAACCGCGAAATCCTGAGCATTATTCAAAAAGTTAATGCCAAAACAGTTGTCAAATCAAAATCAATGGTTACGGAAGAAATTCATCTAAATGAGTTCCTGGAAAGTAACAACGTTGAATCGCTGGAAACCGACCTGGGCGAATACATTGTGCAGTTGCTGGGCCAAAAGCCTTACCATATCGTTACCCCGGCCATGCACCTCAGTAAAGAGGACATTGCCAAACTTTTTCACGAGCGCTTCGGTACCCCTCCCGATGCCACTCCTGAACAGCTTACGCTGAAAGCGCGCGAATTGCTGCGTGATAAATATTTACAGGCCGATATAGGCATAACCGGTGCTAACTTTTTACTGGCCGATACCGGCAGCATAGCCATTAGCGAAAACGAAGGCAATGCCCGTTTATGTACTACATTCCCAAAAGTTCATATTGCTATAGTGGGCATCGAAAAGGTGATACCATCCATTACCGATCTTGACCTGTTCTGGCCCATGCTTTCTACACATGGTACAGGGCAAAACCTTACTGTTTATAACAGCATTTTAAGCGGCCCCCGCCAACCCGATGAAACCGACGGTCCCGACGAAATGTATGTGATCTTGCTGGATAACGGGCGCACCAATCTGCTGGCTCAAAAAGAACAGCGGCAGGGCCTGTACTGTATCCGTTGTGGCGCTTGCTTAAACGCTTGCCCCATTTATAAAAACATTGGTGGACATACCTATAATACTACCTATAGCGGCCCGATAGGTTCCATCATTACCCCGCATGAAAAAGGCATGGCCGAGTTTAAACATCTGAGCTATGCATCAAGCCTGTGCGGCAGGTGTACCGAGGTGTGCCCGGTTAAAATTGATATTCACAAAATGCTGCTCCTGAACCGCCGCGACGCGGTGAACGAGCACTTGGTGAGCAATAAAGAACGCTGGGGTTGGAGCATGTGGACAAAAGGGATGCTGAAACGT
>NZ_JBCECK010000241.1:0-5284 GCF_039207105.1 Mucilaginibacter sp. | reverse complement strand
ACAAGACCTATTTTACCAATATTGACATTTTTGATTGGCAGGTATTTGATGCAGTCAAGCTGGAGGTATTCAGGATATTAACGCTGGGTATTGCCGGGTTTGATGATCCGCTTACGCAAAAAAGTATGACCGAAAGCGCGGTGAGTCTGCAAAGCCTTAAAACTGTACTGGCCCGTTATGGTGCCCACGATCCGCAGGCTCAGCTATTATCGCGGCAGCTTTCTGCAGCTATTACCCACCTGAAAAGCAGTAAAAACTTTGGTGCTTTTGATCGTGCCAGATTTATAACAGTTTACGGCAACCCTATTACCCGGAGTATTACCCGTTTAGAACAGCATCTGAAAATTCAGGTGATCAAGTACAATCGCCTGTTGCGCCAGGATGCCGAAACACTTTTTGATGCCAATGCTTTTAACGTTGATGCTTATGCGCCTAATATGGCTTCGGCATCAACAGCTAAAAAAACAGCATTGGGGAAAATGCTGTTTTCGGATCCGGTATTGTCCGGCACCATGACCAGGAGCTGCCGCTCATGTCATCAGCCCGAAAAAACCTTTACTGATGGGCTTACCAAAAATACAGTGATTGGTACACAACAACCGCTTAAAAGAAATACGCCTACCTTATTGAACGCCGCCCTGCAGCCATCGCAATTTTATGATCTGCGGGCAAATACGCTGGAAGATCAGGTAAGCAATGTGGTACATAACCCCAACGAAATGCATGGCGATATGGCAGTGGCCGCGCAAAGGCTCTGGCAAAATAAAACCTATCGAAAGTTGTTTGCTGCCGCTTATCCGCAAAAAAGACGAACAGCTATTGATACGTTGGAGGTGATGAATGCCATCGCTTCTTATGTGCGTAGCCTGGCGGTATTGAACAGTCGTTTTGATGCTTACATGAGGGGTAACAAAGCCGCTATGAACAGCAGCGAGATCAATGGTTTTAACCTGTTTATGGGTAAAGCCAAGTGCGGCACCTGCCATTATATGCCCCTGTTTAACGGTACCTTACCGCCCAGATTTGGCAAAATGGAAAGTGAGGTAATTGGCGTACCTCAAACGGCCAACGGCAATGTGATAGACGAAGATTTGGGGCGTTACGATATCATGCAAACGCCATCATTCAAAAACGCATTTAAGGTTACCACAGTACGTAATGCCGCCCGCACCGCCCCGTACATGCACAACGGCGTATTTACTACTTTACCAGAAGTAATTGATTTTTACAATAAAGGCGGTGGCACTGGCCTGGGCATGCAAATAGATAATCAAACCCTGCCCTTTGATAAACTTAATTTAACCGATAAGGAGAGTGAAGATATTATAGCATTTATAAAAAGTCTGAATAGTAAGTAAGATTGCTTTGCGGGGGAAGAGGAACGGGGAATTTAATTTATAATTACCGACTGATATGGTATATGGGTAACAGAAATCTTATCTGATAAAAGGCGTCAGCAGGCAACCCGGTGGATGGTGCTAACGTTTGTATGATGTACACATTTTTAATTTACATATGAGAGAAAAAAGGTTTAATCTCGCTCACCGGCTTATTCATTGGGCAATTGCTTTAACGATGTCATTTTTGCTGCTGACCGTTTTTTTACGAATAGGTTGGATGAATAAAGATTTTATGGGTGGCATTATTCAGCAAAATCTGAATAAATCAGGCGTTCAAATAAACACCAAAGATGCTGCTCTGATAGGCAAAGCGGTACGGAAACCCATGTGGCGCTGGCACGAGGTAGCGGGCTATGTGATGATTGGGTTGTACCTAATCAGAATGCTCATTACCGCAATGCAGGGTATAGCTTACAAGGGGCCATTCTCTAAAGAATCATCATCAAAAGACAAATTCAAAGCCTGGGTATATATTGTGTTTTACGTATTGCTGGCCGCTTCGTTGTTTACCGGTTTTATGGTAGAGAACGGGCCAAAAAGCCTGCAGCATAATATGGCGGAGGTACATATGCAGTCTATTTATTATGTGGTTATTTTTATTATGCTACATATAGGTGGTGTGCTGATTGCCGACGCGGGTTTAGACCGCGGACTTATCTCCAAAATGATCAGTGGCGATAAGGCCTGAACATATAAAAAATACAAAGTATTTAAACATTGCTTGTAAATGTTGATGCAATAAATTAGCTTTAAAGAAATGATGTTGCATCAACTAAATCTCAATGAAAAAATCTCACCTAAATTTTCATTGCGGCTTGCATAAAACTGAAGTAATTATTTTTTAATTACTTCAGTTTTGATTCCATATCTATATGATCAACGGTTTTTTTGCCGTCCGGTCGTTCATTAAAGGCCGAGTATAACACATACTTTTTGTTTTGATCAATACCGGGGAACGTTTGGGTAATTACCTTTTTTATTCGTTCATTTTCCTGCTTGACAGCTGTGGTATCGGTTAGTTTTATTGACGATAAGTAGTATATCATCGGGAAGTCGCCTTCGGGGGTGGTTTGGTTAAATATATTGAAAATGCGCGGATGGGTAGGTACCTGGTCGATCACTATCGGAAACTTGTAATGGTTTGCAGCCTCTTTCATCACTGTGTTATAAAAGTAGGTAAACTCAGGTTCTTTAGCGTATCTCCATAATGTACTCGGGTGTGAACATAATATAGCCGATGATGCTGTATTAAAAGCATCCATCAAATAGCCTTTACGGTAACTTTCTTTAGCTTGTTGGTAAAGCTGGGGCGCTGTTTTACCGTTAACTGTATAAGAACGAACTTTAAGGTCACTCAGTTTCCAGCCATAATCATATTTGCTGTAAACGGCTGTGATCATTTCCTGATTGGCAATGGTTTTGTTTTTAGGCACAAAAAAAGCCAGGTACATTTGGTGTGTAAGCCCCTGGTAAATTATCGAATAACTGTTGAGGTTTGTTGAGGTAGTTTTTACTGTATCAACATCAATATACTTGTTTACAACGTAGTATTCCTCAAGCAGTGTATAGTCGGTTGCTTTTACACGGTTGCTTACCAGTTCAACACTCCGGTTTTTGTAAGGATAGTTAATCAAATCTCTTGACATGATCTGCTCCAAATCTTTCTCATCATTAATTTTTAGCCGCGAAAACAATTCATCATTCAGCTTATGAAATTTTTCGCGGTCGCTGCTACTGATCTGGTCGTTTTTCCAGCTGCCTGGCTGTCTAGGTTCGCAACTTTGTATTGCAAAAGTGATGAGCAAAAAAGCTAATAGCCTTATTGCTGATGGTTTAGGATTTATCATTTAATATTAACTAGGATTGCAGTTACGATGATAATATTTTACCAGCATACCACAAAAAAATTGTATAGGAATTTACAAGCTTCAATATTTAGTTTGTAGTTTTCAAGAATAAAAATTTAAAACTTTTATTGAACGTATCCTGTTAATTATCAATAAGTTTGATTGAATGTTATGACCCCTATGACAGAAAGCTATAAGGCTTTGTATCTAAGCCCGATGATACCATCATATAACATACCGGCAACGGTTGATTTTTTCTCTTCGCTTTTTGGTTTCCAGGCAGCGCGCGATGACGGCAATTATGTTATTCTTTATAAAGATAACCTTACCATACACATCCTGAATGCCGGTACAAATATCGGGCAAATGGAATTTTACCTGGTTGTTGATGATATTGACAAGCTATGGGAAAGCATTAGTAACTGGCTTGACGGTATTAAGGTAAAAGCCCCGTTTGACAGGGAATACGGCATGCGCGAATTTCATATCGAAGTACCGCATACTAATACGCTCATGTTTGTGGGGCAGGTTATAAAACGCTGAAGCAATTTACTTTTCAACCAGTTTCAGCCAATCACTGATCACTTTTCTCAACGCGGCTTCCTTGTTTTTAACATCATTCATGCCGGTTATTTTAATAAGTCGTCGGCCATCGGTGTAGTCGCCCTCCAACAGGCCGCTGGTATCATTAACTTTCGCGCCGCTGGGCAGCACCATCAGTATGCGGTTATGCAGGTTCATGACAATGATGTATCTTTTATGCTCTTTGGGGTTAAAGGGTTTCATTTCGCCGGTGTAGTAAAAGCTGGGGGCGTTCCATTTTATCTCTTCACCTATTTCCGGGTCGGTACTTAAAATGATTTTCCTTAATGCCTCAACAATGGCAGCGGTTGGCTCCTCCAGCTTTTGAATATAAGCCGTTACCGTTTCTGTACCTGATTTTGCCATGATACGCTGTTTAATAATATAATTGTATAAATATCCTCATAATCGGTTAATATACAAAGGGATAGGCGTCTGATAAAAACAATTGAAAATGCCGTTGATCTTGTTACTTTATTTTATCAGTCATAATTAAAAAAGAGTATATATTAGATTCATATTTAAATATTAACCAGCTACTAAAACAAACCGCTATGTTGTAATATTATAGCGGAATACAAGTTTTAATAAAACACTTTTAACATGGCTATCAACTTACAAAAGGGACAAAAAATAGATATCGGTTTATCGAAAATGACGGTTGGTTTGGGCTGGAACCCCAACGAAGGTACAGGTTACGATTTTGACCTGGATGTGTCGGCTATTATGATTGATGCTAACCGTTTTGTACCCGAAGATGAATTTTTTGTTTTTTATAACAATGTCGATTCTCCTGATGCTTCTGTTCACCATACCGGCGATGACCCATCGGGCGGCAACAGCGATGGAGGTGATGATGAATCGATCAATGTTGATCTAACCAAGGTAGACCCCAAGATACAGGAAATACTCTTTGTGGTTACCATTCACGAGGCCCAGCCCCGCAGGCAAAACTTTGGTCAGGTGCGCGATTCGTACATCCGCATTATTGATGAACTTACCGGTAGCGAGGTTTGCAAATATGAGCTCGGCGAAGATTTTTCTATCGAAACCGCCATCGAATTTGGCAGGCTATACCGCCGCAACGGGCAATGGAAATTTGAAGCATCGGGCGTGGGTTACAAAGAGGATCTGGCCTTCTTT
Organism: Mucilaginibacter sp.; assembly: GCF_039207105.1. Taxonomy (GTDB): domain Bacteria; phylum Bacteroidota; class Bacteroidia; order Sphingobacteriales; family Sphingobacteriaceae; genus Mucilaginibacter. The sequence goes on along the minus strand of NZ_JBCECK010000241.1, from coordinate 312 downwards.
TTAAGTAAATATTTTAAGGGACAAATTATTAAGTAAAAGCCCCTCCCGTCCCCTAAAGGGGATGCTTTTGAATTGCATGAATATAAATGACTCGCCCGGTCTACGCTACGCTGGACCACCCTTTCTTCAGCTTCGCTGGAAAGAGGGAGGAAAAAAACTTGTCATTGCGAGGAGGAACGACGAAGCAATCGCGAACAATGTATGTTTTCTTTGAAAAGTTCGCGGTTGCCACGCTACGCTCGCAATGACAAAATTCCTTCACCCTCTTTCCAGCGAAGCTGAAGAGAGGGTCGACAAGCGTAGCGATGTCGG
>NZ_JBCECK010000240.1:0-5355 GCF_039207105.1 Mucilaginibacter sp. | reverse complement strand
AATAAACAAAAGCCGGTATCTGCTTGTTGTTTATCTATGACAAAGCCAGCAAATTCATCCAACAAACCCTCGCCTTCGGACACCCCGACCAAACGATCAAATGACAATGGCGGCAAAAGCAAAGTACGCCAGGAGGATAAACAATATCATGCCGATAAACCTCATGGAGGCAACATCGCTAAAAAACATGAAAAAGAAGAGCAGCCTGTTGACCCGATAAAATCTCCACCCAAAGAAAAAGGAATGGAGAAGGGGAAAGTGCAGCCATAGTACCAACACGTCATGCCGAATTTATTTCGGCATCCCACTTGCAGAGCTCTACCGTGAGGTATACCAATCAAGAGGGATCCTGAAACAAGTTCAGGATGACGGTCATATATAAATGCTATCTCGCTATACCTGCCGAGTTAAATTGCAGGTCATAAAGTTTACGGTAGTGGCCGTTCTCAATTTTGAGGAGTTCCTGATGAGTACCGCTTTCCATGATCTCGCCGTGGTCAAGCACAATAATCCTGTCGGCATTTTGAATGGTCGACAGGCGGTGAGCAATAACAATAGCCGTGCGGCCTTGCATCAGTTTGTTAATAGCGTTTTGTATCAGTATTTCGGTTTCGGTATCCACAGATGAGGTAGCCTCATCCAACACTAAAATAGCTGGGTTATATACCAGCGCCCTGATAAAGGATATGAGCTGCGACTGGCCTGCCGAAAGCGTCGAACCCCTTTCCATCACATTATAATCGTACCCACCAGGCAGGCGTTCAATAAAATCATGCGCGCCTACATCCTTAGCAGCCGATATAATCTGTTCGCGGGAGATAGCAGGATTGTTCAGGCTAATGTTATTGCCAATGGTATCGGTAAACAAAAACACATCCTGTATCACAGTAGCTATCTGCGAACGTAAAAACTCCACCTTATAATCACGAATGTCATGACCGTCAACCTTTACACTGCCGCCTCCAATTTCGTAAAAACGGTTCAGTATATTTATGGTTGAGGATTTGCCCGCGCCTGTAGCCCCTACCAGTGCAAGCGTTTCGCCGGGTTTGATTTTAAAATTGATATTTTTTAATACCCAGTTCTCGTCGTTATAGGCAAACCAAACTTTATCAAACTCAATATCGCCCTGTAGTCTTCCGGCAGCAATCGTACCGTTATCAGCAGCAACCTCATCGGTATCCAATACCTTAAATATCCTGTCGGCACCAACCATGCCCATTTGCAGGGTGTTGAATTTATCTGCCAGCTGACGTATCGGCCTGAACAGCATATTCAGCAATACAATAAAGCCGGTAATTACGCCGGGAGTAATGCCTCCGGGCCTGGCAGTAATGGCTGCCAGCTGACTATCAGACAGCATCCGTTTGCAACCATACCAAACCAGCAAGCCCATACAAATGGCAAACAGAATTTCAACCACCGGGAAAAATATAGAATAGTACCAGTTGGAGCGGATATTGGCATCGCGATATTTGAGGTTAACGGCCTTAAATTTGCGCATTTCCTGATCTTCGCGGGCAAACAGCTGAATGATACCTATACCGGAAATATGCTCAGCCAAAAAAGTATTAAGGCGGGCCACCTGTGTACGCACCTCCTGAAAAGATGATTTAATAGCTTCCTTAAACACATAGGTTGATGCAAACAGGAAAGGCATGGGTATCAGCGTGATCAGAGCCAGTTTCCAATCCTGGTACAGCATAAAACCAATCACGGCAAACACCAGCAGCATATCGCCCATGATAGAGATCAACCCCTCAGAAAAAATATCGGCAATGGTTTCCAGGTCAGATACCGTACGGGTAATAAGCATGCCAATAGGTGTACGGTCGAAATATTTTAAACGGAGACTGGTGATATGGTTAAAAATATCGATCCGCAGATCACGGATCACCGACTGGCCCAGCGAATTTGTTAAATAGGTTTGATAGTACTGCGCCACGGTTTGCACAATAAGCTGCGTAATCATGAGCACAACCATGAAAACCAAACCATCGTAGTTATCATTGAGGATATCAACATCCAGCGTACGCTGAATAAAAATAGGTTGTAAAATAGCGTTAACTGCCAAAAAAATGGTTAAAAACCCAGCAATAACAAAAGTGGTGTTATAGGGTTTTACGTAGTGCATCACCCGTTTTAACAGTTTCCAATCAAGCGCTTTTCCGGTTACGCCCCCCCCGCCCCCTGAAGGGGGTGCTTTCTGTGCAGTATTTTTTTTATCAGTATTCACTACTTTCAAAGTTAATGTATAATATATCAGTTAGAAAATATGAATATGTATTTTACATTCCCCTTTAGGGGTTAGGGGCTAATATTTCACTTCTGTTAAATACAAACCGCAGGCCGGTACACTGGTGCCGGCATTTGAACGGTTTTTACTTTCGATGATCTGGCGAACAGCTCCCGGGACTATTTCTCCTTTACCAACCATGATAAGCGTGCCCACTATAGCGCGTACCATATTGCGCAAAAACCTGTCGGCCGAGATGTGAAAAACAATGCCCTGATCGGTGTTCACCCATTCGGCTCGGGTTATTTTGCAATTGTTGGTTTTAACCTGTGTGTTTGATTTGCTGAAACAGCTAAAATCAATATACTCCATAATAATAGCCGCGGCCTGGTTCATCAGTTCCAGATCTGGCACATCACGCAGCTGCCAGGAGTAACCACGTAAAAAAGGATCTTTATGAAAATGGATATGATACTGGTATGATCTTAACGTGGCATCAAACCGGGCATGTGCCCCGGCATCAACCGCTATAATATTTTTTATGGAGATATCTGGAGGAAGAATGGAGTTTAAGCCGCGAACTTTATTGTTAAGTTGTTGGTTCATAGTCCGTGGTTCATAGTCCGTGGTTGAAGCATCTGACATCTCGTCCTTATTCTTACTATGATCTATAAACAATGAACCCTGAACTTCTTCTACATCAAAATGCGCGAAAAACTCACGGGCATGTACGCCGGTATCGGTACGGCCGCAGCCGGTGGTTTCAATAGGCTGCCGTAAAATAGTGCTGAGAGCTTTATTCAGTTCTTCCTGTACACTCACCGCGTTTTGCTGCACCTGCCAGCCATGATAATTGGTACCATCATAAGCCAGCTCAATAAAATAGCGTTGTTTAACCGTCACCCGGCAAAGTTAATAATATGCAGGGGAAGGGTGTTTATTATTTGGTTAAATGTTGGAATGGCGCAGACGACTCACCCTGGCATCGCTGCGCTCGCCATCCCTCTCTACGCAAGCGTAAAGAGGGAAATTTTATTTTTTAATTTTCCATCCCTCTTTCCGCCGCAGGCGAAGAGAGGGTGCCCGAGCGAAGCAAGGGGCGGGTGAGTATACCCTACTCCCCTGCCGGTTCGCTGATATATTCTTTGTAAATAGACTCAAACATGATCTTATCTTCAACTGCCTGGTTAAAAGGTTTATCTAAAAAGCTATTGCTGTAACCAATAGCCTTAGCCAGGTTTTTAAGCACTTTAAAATAAGTAACCTCAATACCTTCAATTAGCTGTAGATAAAACACGATAAAAACGTCACGCTCCATAGCTGTTTTGCCTGCCTTAATTGCCGAAATGTATGCTTCAAGCGTCATGGCCTTCATACCAAGCACACTTATTTTTGATTGATCTTCATTAATAGAATTAAAAATGCCATCCAAATGTTGCATTTGGTATTCAGCATCATTTTTACAATCCTCAATCGCATTTTTTAAAAACTGCAGTGTTGCCAGCTCTTTAATTTCTTCAAAAAAACTGATCAGGTGCTGCTTGCCGCAATAAATACTGTTCAGGTGTTCAAGGAATATTTTTTTCAGGTGCGCGTCCTCAAACTTCACATCCTGTGGAGAGAGGTTATTGATTGGGGGTTCCATCATCACAATAGTTTTTAATCGGTAATCAACTATAAATATACATTATAAAATTATCATTCAGCACAAATCATTAGCCCAATAAAATGGCCTGCGGCAATAGGTAAAACAATTATATTTGCCGTGTTATAATTTTTAAGATCATGCTGCAACGTATTCAAAGCATTTACCTTTTATTTGCCAGCCTTGTGCTATTTGCCCTTTTCTTTTTCCCATTAGCACACAACATTTACGTAGCGGGTAAACCGGTAAGTGTTATGGTTACGGGTGTGTTTCAGGATGTGAACGGCTCGCAGCAGTATACCGAGCATTTTACAGCCCTTACAGCCATAACAGGTATTGTTGCATTACTGCCATTGGCTATTATATTTTTGTACAAAAACCGCAAACAGCAAATCACCATTTGCTACAGCGCCATACTGGTATTAATTGGGTACAGCTTCTGGATGGCCCAAACCGTTAAAAAAGCAATAGGCAGTGTTCAGTTGGATACCCGCACTATGGGTATTGGCCTGTTTTTAACGTCGTTGAGCATTGTGTTGATCATTTTAGCAGCCAAAAGCATTCAGCGTGATGAAAAGCTGGTTCGGTCGGCCGATAGGTTGAGGTAAGTATATTTGCAAACATTCCCCTGATTTGGGCAATGTCGACAAGAAAATACTAATATTTGTCATTGCGAACAAAGTGTGGCAATCGCGAACCTTGAAGGCAAACCTGCATAGTCCGCGATTGCTTCGTCGTTCCTCCTCGCAATGACAATTTTTAATACAGCCGAGATCTTACTCGCACCTCAACACTATACTCCTGATAATAAGTATCAATACCTCAAAAAACCGGTGTTTTCCGGGCCCCAAAATCCCATTATTACAATAAATAAAAAAGGTATAGGAATTGAACTTTAAAGTCGCTATCTTTGCGCCCGATTTGGCGATGTTGCCAAATTCGTTATTTTAATTCATGAACAACCCATTTATTCAACTGGGAATCCGTCATGATATTGTTAATGCCATCTCTGAGTTAGGGTTTGAAAACCCAACGCCAATCCAGGAACAGTCAATTCCGGTATTGTTAACAGGCAGCAACGATTTTGTCGGATTAGCCCAAACCGGGACCGGTAAGACTGCTGCCTTTGGCCTACCATTATTAGAGCTGTTGGATTTCGAAGAAAATCATCCACAGGCACTTGTTTTATGCCCCACACGCGAACTTTGTTTACAAATCGCGAACGACATTAAAAATTACGCCAAGCAAATGAACAACGTTCACGTTGTTGCTGTTTATGGTGGTGCAAGTATTTCTGATCAGTTACGCCAGATTAAACGTGGTGTACAGATCGTAGTGGCCACTCCTGGCCGTATGCTTGACATCATTAACCGCAAGGCGATTGATTTTACGCAGGTAAAATACGTAGTATTGGATGAAGCTGATGAAATGCTCAACATGGGCTTTCAGGAAGACATTGATAATATCTTATCTA
>NZ_JBCECK010000239.1:0-5385 GCF_039207105.1 Mucilaginibacter sp. | reverse complement strand
GCAGAAGTGTTTTTTTCCTTTTTGTCGCCATATGCCAGCTGTACAGCAGCATATCCGTCTGTATCCACAGACTTAACTTGTGTTACCACGCAAGGGCCAGCTTCGATTACTGTACAAGGAATGTTTTTCCCTGCCTCGTCGAAAATGCTGGTCATTCCTACTTTTTTACCAATAATTCCTGACATTTCTTTAATTTGTTTGTGCCCATCGAAGCAGTAGGGCTTCGTTCAAGGCATGTTATTCCCCTCGAAAGGGACGGCAAAGATAGAAATTTTGTATTAACTCTCAAATAGTTAATGAATTATTTTTTAATATTTTTCCACATTGTTTTTTAACAGAGCCGCCGGAGGTATTTGTATGAAGATGAACCGGTTTAATTTTTGCGAGAAAATTCAGGGTTTTGGAATTTACATCCTCGTGATAAAAAATTCGGCGTAAAACCGCGTGTCGCCAAAAAAATCTTTTCACAATTGTGCAGCAAAAATAATAAAGCTGTATTAAATTGGCCATATTTTAAATTTCCGCGGCCAGTTCAAAAAAATAATGGCCCTGAATACGCCTTTACCTTTTTAAAAATCAATTAAAATGACAGCGCTTCCCTTAAAACTCAACCGCAATATTATACTGATCACCTTAATAGCCCTGATTATTTTTATCGGCGGACTATTACTTTTACATTCAGTAGCTTACCAAATTAAAGATAAGGTAGCCAGCGGCTTACTGGCCGATTTTGTGATCACCTTTCCGGTGCTTTATTATTTAATTATGGTGAGGCCATTAAAGCTACCCCTAAAACGTATGCTGCTGGTAATAAGCATATGTTCGGCCGTGGCTTATCTGGTGCTTCCGGCACACCAGCGCGAGTATATTTTACAATTGCGCAAGCTAACCGCTGCTGCCGAAATATTATTTATTATTTACACGGTAAGCCAGATCAGAAAGTTAAACGCATTTTATAAAACCCACCAGGCCACCCTGCCCGACCCTATTTATAACCTGCGTGCCGCTATGGCGCACGTTCTGGGCGACTCATTACCCGTAAAACTCATTGCATCTGAATTAGCGGTTTTACGATACGGCCTTTTATGCTGGCGTAAAGAAAAATCCAGTTTAAAAGTCCTACACAACTTTAGTACCCATAAAGAAACAGGTTATATTGCCATCTGGTGTATTTTAATGGTGGTAGTTTTGGTTGAATTGGTAGCTTTTCATTTACTGCTACTAAGATGGAGCCCTATTGCCGCTATTATCGCAACAGGGCTTTCCCTATATAGCATGATCTTGTTTGTGGCTGATCTCTCGGCCATCCTGAAACGGAAAATACAACTTATGGATACGCACCTGCTGCTGCGTACAGGCTTGCGCTGGCGAATTTATACCAGTATTAATAATGTTGCATCAGTAAAAAAGATAACCAATGATTATAGCTCTGAAGATGCTTATTTTAAGGGAGGCATTATCAAAAGCGGAGGCAACTTACTGATTAACTTTAAAGAGCCTGTACAAATTGACAGACTCTATGGTGCAAGCAGAACACTCAGTACTGTATTAATGAATATTGATGATTATGAGGCTTTTGCCGAGGCTTTAAATGCGCAGAAGGAAAATTCGATCTAAATTTTACCGCCGCAGTATTTATCCCAATAGTCTATCAGTAAACGCTGTCCAAAATTGGTAAAGCCGTGGCCCATACCGGGTGTTGGTGTAAATTCGCCGAATACAGCGCCTTTATCGGTAGCATAAAAATCAATGCGTACAAAAATTTCGTAGCCTTTACTCAACGCTTTCGCGCAGGCTATTATTTCGGCCAAACAAGCTGGCGGTGGAAAGTATGTCCCCGATGGATAGATCTTGTTAATCGATGGTAATAATTCCCATTGCTCGTTATAAAAAGTGCAGTCGCCGGTTTTAGGGCTAAACCTGTTTACCACATTAATACAGGCTATTTCACCATTGAAGCAAAACAACTTATAATCTTTATGAATTTTTTGCTCCCCTTCTTCATTTTTCAAAAACTCCTCTACCAAAAATTGCAGATGCGTATTTTTATTAACCGCATCCTGCAAAACAGCACGTAACGCTGTTGTTGTGTACGATTTATCATCAAACAGGTTATAGCCGTTTTTCATCAAAAACACCAAATTTGATGAATGACCAATGGTAGGCCTAATCACATAATTTTCAGGAAGCCGGCCAAAATCAATATCGCTTACATTTCTGCCACACCAATATAAATTAGGCACCTTACAGTTGTGCGCTATAGCAAAATTGCGGGAATTATATTTGTTGCTTAATCTCCTTTGCCAGTTTTTAACGCTTTTCCACTCGTCCAACGGATCGTCTGCATTGAATAAGGTATTTCTGATGTTCTCGGCATCAGGATCTTGCCAAAAATGTTTATGCCTGTTCCTGATTCGTGTACCAATCATATCTGGTACGGGTAAAAAACTGCTGATAAATGCTAACATGATACTGTGTTAATAAGGTTAACCGTTTTTATTATTTTACTTATGTTTTGTGTTGTGAGATAACTTGCAGGTCATCACGGTTTAAATTGTTGGTTATTAATAAAACATTAGCTATCAGGGGGAGATATAATTATAATCTAATTTATTTAAAATATTTGTGGTTGCTATACCGAATTTACGAACGTGTAAAAAATGTTCGGTCTTACTCAGTCACTTATACATATTGTGTAAAGTTTTAATATCCAAATACACATAAGTGAGAAAACGATTTTGCTCACATGCATGATAATAAATGATAATACTGGCAGAATTTATTTTCGGATAGTAATTACATCACCGTTTGAATATTTCATCGGAGCTTCCTGATTTACCTGGATCTTTATCGTGACGATTGGGGCGCACTCTCCTTTTATACTTCCAATTGTGCTTATTACCGTATCAGTTTTAAGATTTTTGATCTTGATAAAGCAGGTATCTGTTGTTCGATTACCCGGAATAATATAATGAAAACGATTGCCGGCGCCGTCATTGATCTTCATAGGTGGAGCTAAGGAATCTACCTTATTACTGGTATTTTTAAATACTACCTTAATATCGCTGAGGGTGTAAGTTGGTTGCGCCGAAAAGAAAAGATCGGTACCGGTAGTTTTATCAACCACCTTAAAATCAAAGCTGGGTAAAATTAAAGCATAAGGTGCCAACAAACAGGTAGCTTTTTCTTTTTTTGAACAGGAGATGCAGGTTAGCATAAGCAGCAAACCCGCGCAGCACTGGATAAAGTTTTTCATAAACGGTTTAATAATTATGTTATAATTACCTTACGTTCAGGATATTTAAAATGATACAGTGATGGATCAAAAATAAAGTATTATTATAAATCGGGGCTTCCGATTAAAACTTATCTTACTATATCTATTCCTACTTTGCTGAATCCTTCAATAACTTTTTCAGTTTGGCATATACCAATGGATTACCTTGTTCCCTCGCACTGCTGTCGGCTACTGACCTGTTTTTATCAATTATTAAATGCCGGGGAAGATAAAGGCTCTTTTTTATACTGCCTTTTCTATTTTGCCACTCCCCATAGGTAGTATGAAAGTCCTGTTCCATATGCTTATTGATCAGGATATGATAGCCGTTGAGTTTATTGGCAGATATAAACGATTTCCATTTTTTATCATCATCATCACAGCAGATATATAATATCACGATATTATTTTCGGTGGCGAACTTTTCAAACGCCTTAACATTTTTTGTTTTTTGCAGTTCCTGTCTGCAAGGATGGCACCAGGTAGCCCACATATCTACATAAACTATCTTATTTTTAAACTGATGGACAAGCTGATCAAAATTAGCCGCGGTATCCGTCAGGTAGTGTATCCCGGAAAGATTAGGACAATGATTTTGCGCCAATGCCCCCGTATTGAAAAACAGTCTGGTAATAAATAGAAGTATTGCGAAAAGTCTGCAATTATTGTTTAACATGGGTAAAGGATAAGGTCAGATATCTGTACCACCAATTTAGCAAACCCAGTTGAAGTATAAAACTATATTTTAAGGTTGATGATCAAATACGAAACTGCTTGGCAAATCCCAAATCGAAATTCCGAAATCCGAAATCAAATCCCCTACTCACTCATCAGCCTTCTGATCAGTTCAGCGCTTTGCTTTTTGCCCTCTTCAAGTCGGCCGTCAAAAAAGGACTGTACATCGTTAAAATGCTTCTTATAGCCTTCCATGTCGCCATAACCAATTATTGCCGACCATTCGCGCACAGCAGAGTGAAACTCCAGATCGTCACCACGGATGGTTTTATCATACAGGGCGGTTTCTAACGATTCTTCTAATAACTCTTCATTCTTAAAAAGGTATTCTGCAATACCTAAGCGAAGACGAAACGGCGGTGTTTGGCAGATCAGGTTATCATAAGGGTTTACGCCCAGGTGGTACCAGGCATCAACCATACTCAATATACTCAGGTGCGAGTTAGGTTTACGCTGCTCGGAATTTTGCGACAGCGAAAACTCTTTCATAACCGTATCATTCAGCATGATAGGTTTACGGCTTTCATGAAAAACAAAATCGCGGGCACGATACAGGCGTTCCCTAAAGGTTTGGGCCTCCTCCTTGATCATGAGCTTAAACAGTTCCGATTCCGATTCGGCATAGCGCTTAACCTGTTGCCTGGCATATGGGTTTAATATGGCTAAACCGGCATATACGTGCGCTTTATAGCTAAATATACGCAGGGTGGTTAATATCTTCACATTATCAATACCCCCTATGTACGAGGCATTTTCCCAGGGGAAAAAACCGGCTGATTTCCAGGCGGTACCCATACTTTCAAAGCCTACATGAGTTACAGCCTGCGTATCGGCCACAATTTTATCATGCTCATGGTAATCGGCAATTTCCACAATATTGGTACCGATGGCGCTAAACAGATCATACATACGCTTATAAGCATCAGGGCTACTACGATGAGGTATCAGGATAAGCGTTTGGCCTGCCGGCTCAAACCCGGGCCCGTGCATACCATGAAAAGTGATGATCTGGGCATCTGAGGGCAGGTATTTTTCAAAAGTGGTTATCTCAGGATGTTTTACCGAGGTTTGCCCGGCCACAATGGCGCCATATTTGGTAAGCGGGCCGCATTCGGCAACCACGGCTTCCATTTTATCGGCTTCTACAGAATAGATGATCAGGTCGTTGATGCGGGATACTTCTTTACCGCTATCCATTATCTTTATTTTATACGGGGCCAGTTCATCTTCCAGCTTATTCCTGTTTTCGGGCAAATCGCATCCGCAAACGGTGTAGCCGGCTTTTGCAAATGCCTTAGCGTATAAACGCCCCATATCACCTAAACCAATAATACCTATATTCATGCCGCTAATATAACCATGAGTAGCAAAAT